>CAYGCR010000074.1:0-13507 GCA_964348415.1 uncultured Ignavibacteria bacterium
ATTGACTGCACTAACGGACTGAAGGAATCAGGAGGGGTAAAGTCATGAGAAGAGGAATTCCAATATTTTTGGTGGTTTTGATCTTGCAAACCATAACGTTTTTCATCGCTGAAATAAAAGCACAAGGAAAAGACTTAGCTGAAACAAAAAACCAACAGGAAATTCAAAGAATCCTTAAATTAAGAATTGAAGTCAAGTCCGAAGAGCAAAAACCAATTACTTCTCAGGAAGGACGAAAAGGTGGAGGTATAGGTCTCTCCGTTCAAGCCTATTTTTGAATTAGAAATTCGTATGCATTCATAGAATCCGAATTTGTGATCTTTAACCTAAAACCTTTGAGAAGGTGAGGCATCAGATGAAAAGCTTGATTAAACCAGTAGGATTAGTAATTCTGTTGGGTCTGTTGATGCTCTTCGGGGCACAACTTTTGTCCACGCAAGAAACAAAGCCAATAAAGCCAACAAGACCGCCCAGAGACCAGGATACAACTGAAACACCAGAACCTGTCCAAAAGGAGAACTACGTCTCCGAAGTAATAATCTCGGCTCCTTGGGCAGAGAAGAATTTAGTTGACGACGGAGAAGAATCGCCTCCAGGTCTGTTTGGGATACGGGTGTATTCGGTTCCGGAGTCATTGAAAGAATTTGGAGATGTGCCACGACCAGAAGGACCTCCTTCCTTTACCGTAGCACCCAATGGGGACATATACATTACTGATCCGCTGAATAAACGAATTCAGAGATTCGATGAAAGTGGGAACTTAGTCTCGGTTATTCCCATTCCGCCCATTGAAATGAGTGAATACGGTCAGGAATCCGATTCTGCCAGAGCGGAGAGGTTGAGACGAGCAGGTAAGCTGCCAAAAGATGGTAAAGTGCCGCCAAGGCCAAAGACCCCAAATGGGTATGAATGGGTGTGGAGTTTAATCTGTGTTGACCGAAGCAACAGTCTCTACCTTCTATGGTGGGAGGATTATACCAAGCAAACCCTGTGTAAGTATGATCCACAGGGCAACTTGATCGCCACCTATCCATTTTTTCCAGAAGTCCGAATTGGGGGGGGCAAACAAATTGTATTGTGATTCCTTTGACGGATTATTTTTCCAGTATAGTAGAAGACCTACTGACAGAACTATACTCTCTTTAAAAGAATGGGATTCCTTTAGGGGATTCTCCGCCCCATTTACATTCCAAATTGGGACTGCAGATCGCGTGTTTACTCCTGAAGAACAAAAGGCTACTCTAACAAGAGGAGGTAGAGAAGCCTCTGACTTAAGCGAACTTAAGCAACAAACCTGGAAAGAACTAGCGGGTAAACTCTTGGAGCTAAATACTACGTGGAACTATGACTTTATTGATGAAAAAGGAAATTTCTATCATTACTGTCCAACCGAAGAAGGAATTATTATAATCAAATGGTATAAACAGTAAAAAGCTATCGGGAATTGACTGCACTAACGGACTGAAGGAATCAGGAGGGGTAAAGTCATGAGAAGAGGTATTCCAATATTTTTGGTGGTTTTGATCTTGCAAACCACATCGTTTTTCATCGCTGAAACAAAAGCACAAGTAAAAGACTTAGCGGAAACAAAAAGCAAACAGGAAATTCAAAGAATTCTTAAATTAAGAATTGAAGTGAAAACCGAAAACGATGAGAAGATTCTGAATGAGATGGATCTGAAGTGTGAATGGAGCAAGGACATCGATGATTCTGAGCTAAGTCGAACAGAAGTTGTCTGTAATGCCACGGTAAACCAAATGAGTCAATTGAAACAGGCGGGGATAGAATTTGAGGTAGAAAGGGAAGGAATAAGGATAGAGAAGAAGAATTTTCATTTTGAAGGAAAAAAAGAGGACAGGGGAGTAGTGGCGGGGGAAAACAGCACGAATTACTCCATTCCCTATCGGAATTGGGTTTACAGCCCCATCACTATCTCCTCAACACCGACCGGAGCCACCGTTTACAGCATCGATGTTCACTTCGAGGTAATCATACCTGGGTGGGCGATTTGGCTATCGATCTGACCGATGAAGACTTGGACCACTCGTATCGTTTGTGGGATTATTATGGTGGCTCACAGGATAACATCGATACGACGATTGAACTGATCGGTGTTTTCATGGGAGAGTTAGTGAATCAGACCTGGAAGCTTTATGCTTGGGATTGCTGTGAGGGTGATACCGGTTATATCGATTATTGGTGGATTCAGATTTGGTATAAAGACCCTCCCGATCTAATAGTCCAAAGCCTTACTGCTTCCGATTACAATCCCAACGTTGGTGATTATATCGATGTCACTATGGTAATTAAGAATCAAGGAAAAGGTCCTGCTTATGGTTGGTTTTACAACGGGCTTTTTTATAACCTATCTTCTCCGCCTGACATCTACACCATAGAAGATGACTGGTGGTCTACCGATGTTCTTGATTCTGGAGAAACAGAGAGCCATACTTTTTACAATGTCTACTCATCCGAACCCGGAACCTGGCACATGTACGGTTTAGCCGACTGTGATGGTGGAGTAGTCGAAAGCAACGAGGCCAACAACTACAAAGGTCCTATCACTATAAACTGGATTCAGCTTACCGGATTTGATTGTTCAAAGTCTTACGGTTGATGATGACTCGCTGGTCATTACTGAACATACCAATGGCACCATCACCATAAAGAACCAGGGACCCGGGACGGTTGTGGATTGCTTTTGGACGGATGTTTTTAAGAACAGATCCTCCGCACCTTCCCCGCCTGCTACCGGAGAATACTTTTATGAGTCTTGTTGGCTGGACTCTGGACAGACGATATGTTTCGATTTCTACAAGCTTCCCCATTCCACTTCCTCCGGGACTTGGAGGATGTGGGGTTTGGTTGATTCTTGGCCAAATGATTGGGGGAATGTCCATGAAAGCAACGAGAGCAACAATGTCTATGGACCGGTAAATATAACCTGGTTAGACCTACCTCCTCCTCGTGAAGTCAGTCGTGCTGATATGATAGATCATGGCTTAGAATTTGTGAATGTGAATTGGACTTGTTCAGTTGATAATGTTGACCCGCATTTCTCGTGCCAAACCTGGACCTGTGCTTTTTCTCCGGGACAAGATTATACCGGTGAGGCTTATAGTTGGGGAGGGTGGGATAAGCCGAATACTGATTTTCTGACTTATCTATCCGCTGGTCTCTGTGCGGGTTCCATAGACACCAATGCCTGCGGTCTTGCAGACCCCTATTGGGCAACTGGTGTGGATTGTGCCGGTTTGGTTTCTCGATGCTGGGAAACTTATGCTAGAAAGGACTGCCCCGGTCTTGATTATGTGTCGGATCAAATTACCGTCGATGCTCTTCAGCCAGGAGATATAATGAACAGATCTACTGGAGAACATAAGCATGTGATGATGTTCTATGAGTGGGAAACTCCTAAGTCCCGGCTATGGGTGATTGAGGCAACACCGAATCAGTGCAGACGTCAGGATTATGATACGCTTTTCCTTCGTAACCAAGGCTACGTTCCGCGCAGATATAAGTGGATCGATGAGCCCGATAACAACGATCCGGTCATCGAGGGGCATATTCATTGCAAGTATCCTCTGGACGAGTGCGGTGACTGCATTAAACTTGGAGAAGAGATGACCATTGAGATAGATGCCTCTGACGAGGATGGAGATTTGCTATATTATGAGTGGGTTTCTTATTTCGGCTATTTCATAGTTGAGGGGGAAACCACGTATGTCGACACCACTCTCGAAAACTTCATCACCTATCTCGCTCCTGTCGACCCCTGGTGGCCTGACGACTATCTGTACGTCTCCGTGTGGGATAACCGAGGGGGCTACGCCTTCATAGACGCTGAGCTTACAGCATACGAAGGTAGCTATTCCTGCCTTTGTGGGGACGCAAACAACGATGGGGCGGTGGGAGCTGGGGATATCACCTTTCTTCTGTCATATTTGTTTAGAGGCGGACCTCCACCCCAAGATCCAACCATGCGTGCTGATGCTAACAATGATTGCACCATAGGCGCGGGAGACGTTTCCTACTTGCTAAGTTACCTTTTTAGAAACGGGCCTCCTCCGGAGTGCTGCTGGTTTTCGCCCAGTTCCCGTGAGCAGTAAGAACAGAAAAACCTGGCGTTGCCTGAACGTTCCTCAAGACAAAGCTGAGTTCCCCTATCTTAAGAATATATTGAGCTCCATGAATTTCTGGTGCATCGCGTCCAGGGCTTCCTCTATCTTTTTCCCGTCAGTCTCCTTTTCGGACACCTCTGCCAGTTGATAAACCGCGTCTTTGAGCGCGGTTTTTCTCTTCTCGAACTCATCTTTTTTCTTGGCGCAGCCGTAAGGAAGCGGGGCTTTCATCAAGCTGTCTACTTCTGCCTTGAGGACAGGAGCTGTTTTCCTTATAGCATCGTAGTCCTTCGTCGGCAGAGCCTTGTGCCAGAGGAAGTAGAGGGTCTCGTGGAATTTGTCCAGTTCCTCTATAGGCACGGCAAAGACTTTTTCCAGTTCCTCATAAGCCCAGTGCATTTGCTCCAAGGCCAAAGCTAATGTGGAGTCCACCGTGTCTGTGGCCGCTTGCGCAAGCTGGCTTACACTAAAAGCCAACTCTTGCCTCTTGGCGAAAAAGGACTCAAGCTTCTCCTGGTCGTCTTCCAGATCGGAGGGGAGCTTGACCTTGAGCAAGGTCATCAGTTTCTCTTTCAGCAAAGGCGCTTTTCCCCGGATGGCTTTGAAATCCTCCTTGGGAAAGGCCTCATGCCACAATGGTGCCATGACGTTGTGGAAATCATCCATCGCCATCCTGAGAAGGTTAGTCGTATCAGGAGCTGAAGAGACAGTCTCGTTTGCCTGGGCCGAAGTTTCCGGAGCAGAACCGGTCTCATCTTCTGCCCGGGCCACGGAAGGACCCCATCCGGAAAAAACAAGGACAAAGACCATCAAAAGCAGCAGCCAGCGGTAGCTTCGCATGATTCTACCTCCTTCTTTGCGTTCTTTCATTTATCGATTTCAATGCCCAGGCCAAAAGCGGGATCATTATTTCGTGGTGTCCGGTAAAGGAGAATCCTTTTCCGCTTGTTTGAGTGGGCCGCAGAACCAGGTTAACATTGGGGCGATAATGTTGAATCATATCGAAATTGGCGGTGGTGAAATTACGGATACTTCCTTTTATGTTTCGAGCTACGGACAGAGCTTTCAAGAATACCTCGGGGAGAACGACTGCCGAGCCAAAATGCAGAACCACACCCCCCTTGTTCAACTTGGAAACGTGGTTAGCCAATATCCTGAAATCCACGTGTGTAGCCTTTCCGGTGGAAGCAGGATCAAAATTGGGGTGCTGATGGACAATATCTGTCCCGAAAGCCACGTGCACGCAAGCTGGTAAATCCAGCCTGTAAGCGTTTGCCAGCAGGCTATGTTTCCTGAATTTAGCTTTGAGTTCCAGTATCCTTTTTCCTATTGCCTCTCCCAGACCGATGTCTTCTGTGCAAGCTGAAGCAGAAATCTGATTAAAGATCTCCGCGGTCTGTTTCGCCATTCCGAACGAGCCATCCTCGATCCCCTCCTCCACCTCCTCGGAGGTTTTTCCCCAAAAGGCGGTCTCCAAATCGTGAATTGCTCCGGCTCCGTTGGTGGATAGCAGGGTCACGAAGCCTTGCTCCATAAGATCGATCAAGACCGGAGAAAGACCGCACTTGATGGGATGTGCACCCAACATGAGGATGATGGGCTTTTTTTTGCGTTTGGCATTGATTATCGAATCTACCAGCGATCTTAAGTCTTCTGCTTTCAGATATTTGGGCAGGTGGTCGACAAAGGTGCGAACTGTGGAATCCGGGCGAAGCGGTTTTGCGAAGTTCTTTATGTGGGTCTTGCTCTTCCGCCCTTTGATCGAATACGTTCTGATCTTGTTCAGATCTATCCTGGAATATCTGGCCATTTACAGTTTCCCCACTCCCCCCAGCCTGTAGTTTGTAAGCTCGGTGGAGATTGAGCCTATGACTACTTTGCTTTTCATCAAAACCGGCATCTTCACCTCATCGTCGGTCAGCCATACGGTCAAGCTGCCCTTGTGCTCGAATATTCCGGGAGTCTTCAGGATGGGCTCCACCACCACGCAGTCGAACTCGCCGGCTTCCACTTTCACCCTTTCCTTTCGCAGAACCCTGACCTCCAGGGGATAATTCTTCTTGTCGGTATGATTAGGTACAAAAATCGAGTTGCCGACGGTCAGGTTCTGGGTTCTGACGAAATAAAAGGCGGACAGCACGTCCTGAGCATATTCGGCAACCTCAAAGGTATCCTTCCCCTCATCATATAAAGCCAGATGGTTCTCCTGATCGAAGACCATAGAGACGTTTGCCCGGAACTTCCCCTCCCTCAGGTGCTTGTCATAACGCCAGGAATATAACCCGTACACGTCCATGAACGATTCAACTCTGTCGTCCACCTTGAAGAAGACGGAGAAGAATTTGTTGGATTTGGCAGTGGAGACGATATGATAGCATTTCTTGCCGTTAAGTCTCACGATCTCGGGAATCTCCATCACCGCAGTTCCAGCTTTGATCACTCCATACCCTACCGAGAACTCCAGCCTTTCGCCCACGCCAAATGCTTGATTAGGAACGACCCTTTTGAGCTTAGTCTCCTCCGGGGTACGCAGCCTTATCTCCACCTCCGGTGGCTTGAGAGGGATCTCAATTTGAACCGGCTTGGCAGTGTCGTCTGCGCTCTGGCCTGAGTCAGAGGAGATTTTCTCATCCGGGGTGCTTTTGATCTGCTGCGGCATTGCGTTTTGCATTCCTTGGGAAAAGAACAAGACTGCAAATAGCACGCTGATCAGAGACAAGATATGTCTAATAGGCTCAGAAATCGTATTCCTTTTAATCATGCAATGATTAGCACAGCAGGCTTTTTGATATGAAGGCAGACTGAAGTTTTAGCTTTTGTTTGCCAGCCGCAGAAGCTCCGGCAAAATCCTTTTTATCTCCCTCTCAATTTCCAGAAAGCTGTGCTCATAGTCTTCCAGGCTACCTCCGATAGGGTCTTTGATAGACAAGACGCCCCCATTCTGGCCTTCGTTTGAAGCCGGATGGCTTTGGGGGAAGGCTTTCAGTAAGTGGGCCTTTTGGCGAGCTTCCCTATCAAACCGCTCGATGTGGTCTAAGTGTTCCTCCGACATGACCAGAATCAGATCGGCTTGGTGGAGCATCTTGCCTGACAGCTCACGGGAACAGTGTCCGGACAGATCCACATTCCGTGCTCTGGCCACCTCCACGGCGAAGAGCGAGGCAGGCGCGCTCAGCAATCCATGAGTTCCTGCCGAGCTAACCCGGACGCCTTTTACCTTTTTCTCCGTCAGCAGTTTCTTCAGAATGCCCTCTGACGTAGGACTGCGGCAGGTGTTCCCGGTGCAGACAAAGAGCACTTCGAACTTGTTCTGGCTTTTCTTACGCATTAGACCTAAGAGAAGAGGAGGAACTGAAAGGAAGTCTCCTGATACGTTCCACCAGCCTCTGGCACAATCTGGTCTTTCGAATATATCTGGGGATGTTGGCGGGGGTCACAAAACCCTCGTTGGTTATAACCTGTCGACAGAAGGAAAGGGGGATCTCTTCAAAATATGGATTCTCTGCCCTCACGTTCACAAGCTCTTCATTCAGAATCTCTTCAGGCGCGCCGCTGGCAAAGGGAGAAATTCGCCAGGCGCTGGAGATGAACTTGCTCCTCTCACATGCCATGTAAAGCGGAACCCCGTACTCCCTGGACAGAAGGCCCAGATAGAGGGTTCCGATCTTGTTGACGAAGACGCTCTCGGAAACCGAATCGGCGCCCACCAGAAAGAAATCTGCCTCTCTGGCGAAAACTCCCATGGCCGCATCTGCAGTCAGTGTTACCGGAATCTTGGCGTTTCCCAAGAATCTTGCCAGAAGTCGCCCTTCCAGCATGGGACGGGACTCACCGACGGTTACTTGGAAATGCTTACCGACTTCCTTGGCTTTCTTCAGGATGGCTAAAATCGATCCCGAGGCGGAAAAGGTCAAGATCCTTGAGCCGTCTTCTACCAGCTTTTCCCCGGTCTGGGCGATAAGCTGAACGGAATTCAATGAATTGTAGGAGAATTCCTCTGCCTTCTCTTTGGTGAATTCTGCCAGCTCACTTACCGTGTGAAGGGCGAGAAGCTCCTCCACCGAATACGATATGGAATTCACCAGGTTGAAGACGGAAGCCATGTGAGGTTGGGCATATATAAGATCTGTCCCCAGGTTCAAAAGATCGCTGAAGTAGTCTTTCGGAGACTCCGCATCGCTTTCGGAGGCGAAAAGAACGAATACGGAGGCGGCTTTCCGGGAAAGCTCGGATGCGCCGGAAACATTGTCTCCCCTAATCTCTCTTAGCACCTGGGCAGAGGACTGATCGGATTGAATCATAATGATATACAAGACTCCCCGAGCCTGCATTCAAAAGCCGATCGCCTGCCAGTGGCGGCCGCAGGCAAAAGACCTGTACCTCTTCGGCACCGCACCTTTTCTCGCTTCTCTACGAGTCTTCAGACAGAGAGTGCAGGCTCTCGTTCCCGATCGACTGGGTTACCCGAACGGTGTTCTTGAAGTGCAGCTTGACAAATCGGTTCAAGGCATCATTTCCCATCTGTTCCACGATTTTTCGGGCGACCGAATTCACCTGCTCTGAGGCGCCCTTGGGGAGTTCAAACCCGCATTCTTGCGAAAGTCTTTCCATTTTTCGCAGGAACTCGGCCCGGGCAATAATCGAAGCAGCCGCCACCCCCAGGTCTGATTCCGCTCGGGGTGACTGTGTCAGTTCGATTTGTTTCCCCAGCTTCATGAGGGCGTTTTTTATATAAAGCTCCGAGCCGAACTGGTCGGAGATGGCTTTCTTGCAGTCTACCCGCAGAAGGATATTTTCAATCACCCGGGCATGACCCCAGGCCAGCAGCCTGTTTAGATTCTTCATCTTCTGATAGAGCAGGTTGTACTTCTCAGGACCGATCACCACCACCGAGTAAATGCAGGAGGAGCGAATTTGATAGTCCAGCTCTTTTACCACATTGTCGGAGATCCTCTTGCTGTCCCTTACCTTCAGATTCGAGAGCAGGTTTTTGGTCTTGGAGTCGACGTGCACTCCCCCTATCACCAGCGGACCGAAGTAATCGCCCTTTCCTGACTCATCCGTGCCAATCCATCCTGCAACCGGAGCATGGTGAGTCTTCTGTCTGGGTCTTCTCCGGGCTCTTTGATCGTTCATGTTCGTCGCCGGAATGCCCCCTCCAAATTTCTTATCCTTTTTGGGCTCTTTCGATGTATTCATTTGAGCGAGTATCGATCTTCACGTATTCGCCCTCCTTTATGAAGAGCGGGACCTTAACCACCAGACCCGTCTCCAGGGTGGCGTTCTTGGTGAGGTTGGTCACGGAGTCCCCCTTTATACCCGGTTCGGTGGAGGTGATTTTCAAAACGATGGAAGCAGGAAGATCCACGTTCACCGGCTGACCCTCGAAGAACATCACTTTATACTGGGAGTTCTCCTTCAGATACCACTTGTAGTCTCCGAGCTGTTCCTCGGTCAGGCTTACCTGGTCGTAAGTTTTGGCATCCATGAAGTGATATTCCTCTCCGGCAGAGTAAAGGAATTGCATTGTCTTTTCCTCGAAATCCGGTTCGTCAAAGGTCTCGCCGGCAGCAAAGGTTCTCTCCAAAACTGCACCGGTTCTTATGTTCTTCAGCTTTGTTCTTACCTGAGCTCTTCTCTGGGCAGTTCGGCCGTGTTGGAAATCTACTATGTAGTAAATCTCACCCTCCAGCTTGATCCTCAGTCCCTTCCGAAAATCAGTCGTAGAAAGCATCAACGACCTCCCGAAGGATTATGAAATTCTTCACCGGTCGAAATGTCACCACGGCATCCCCTCAACCTGAGTTTTAATATAACAAAAAAATCCAGCTCACGCAACACTAACCCTTCCTTCGCTACCAAAAATCTGCCCGTCAGCCTGTGGCACGCCTTTCAGGGTTTCTCCAAATCTGCCTCAACGCAGACACTCCAGGAATTCGCTTTCCCCGTGTTCGCAGCCTGATGAATCCAGCCACTCCGTGAACAAAAGCCCCCGAAAGGGGGGCTTTTCCATAACAGGAACAATATTCTCTCTTTGCGAGCTTTCATGCTAGTCCAAGAATGAAGTCACCTCGACGCTTCCGAGCGGCTCAAGGGAAGACTTGACTTCGTCTGCCTTGGCGACCACCACCAGCTTCATATTATCCGGGTTCAAATACTTGCGGGCCGCCATTAAGATGTCCTCCTTGGTTACCGCGTTTATGTTCTGTCGGTAGTCTTTTAGATAATCCTCCCCCAGATCATACAACTCCACATTCAGGATCTGAGTTGCGATCTGGCTGGGCGTCTCGAATTGGAGAGGGAAGTAGCCGGTATAGAATGACTTGGTCTCCTCCAGTTCCTTGTCGGTCACACCTTCGGCCCTTATCTTTTTGATCTGCTGAATGATGGCGCTTATGGCGGCGGTGGTGGAGTCATTCTCGGTGAAGGTGCCGATCTGGTAGGCCCCTTTCAGCTTGTTGTAATCGAAGATGCAGTGGATATCATAGGTCAGCCCCCTCTTGGACCTGACCTCGTCCACCAGTCTTGACGCAAATCCTCCACCCCCCAGAATGTAATTCATCACCTTCACTGCGAAGTAGTCCGGGTTCTTTCTCTCAATGCCCAGGTGCCCCAGCCTTATGTACGTCTGGGTCAACTCCGGGTTGTCCACCAGAAGGATTTCATGCCCTTTTATTGCGGGAGGTTCGGTGAAACTCGGAGCGGTTATCTCCCCGGCTTTCCACCGCGAGAACTTCGCTTTAACCTTCCTGATTGCTTCTTCGGGTTGCACGTCTCCCACCACTGCCAGAATGGAGTTGTTGGGCACATAGTGTTTCTTGTGGAAGTTGACGATATCGTCGCGGACGATAGCAGCTACGCTCTGTTCGGTCCCTTCGGCGGGCTGGCCGTAGGGGTGGTTGCCGAAAAGGAACTCTTTGAATTTGTCATCTGCCACGCTCTCCGGATCCCTTTTCTTTTCCTTTATCCCCCCGAGGGTTTGATTCCTGAGTCGGTCTATCTCATCTTCCTTGAAGGTCGGGTTGAGGACTATATCTGAGAGCAAGTCCAGTCCCAGATCGAAGTGTTTGGCAAGCACCTGGCACGTGGCATAGGTGGCGTCCCGACCTGACCCCGCTCCCAGGCTTCCCCCCACGAAGTCAATTTCCTGTGCTATCTGGGTAGCGCTTCTGGTCTTGGTACCCTTGCGGAGAAGCCCTGCGGTCAGATCCGCCAGGCCCGCTTTACCCGGCGGATCATAGACAGAGCCGCACTTGAGTATCAAACGGAAGGCTACCACTGGGAGCTCGTGGTGTTCTATGACAATCAACTTCAAGCCATTATCCAACGTGGTTTTCTTGATAGGAGGCAGCTCTATCTCCTGCGCAGTAGCAGTGATCAGGCCGGCGAAGACCAGGTAGAGAAGGAAAGAAAGGATCAAAAAGCAACTTAACCCAGGTTTACAGTTTTTCATCTTCATTTTTAGCCTCCTTTCTAAACTTCGACCGTTTTTCTGTCAGTTTGCGGAACCGATTATGATTTACTCAGGGACTGCCATGCCTTCAGGCATCTCAGGAACCAGCACGGTCACGGTTCGGTTCTTCCTATCAAAATACTTCTTTGCGACGCGCATCACGTCCTCAGCGGTCACCGCCTGGTATTTGTTAGCCTCGTCAAAGAGCCTGCTGTAGTCGCCCAGGATCGTCTGGTAGTACCCGATTTCTTCTCCCTTGGCGCTTACGGATTGAAGACCAAAAATGAACTCTGCCTCAAGTTGGTTTTTTGCTTTCTGCAGTTCTACCGAATCCACTGGCTCTTGTTTGAGGCTGTCAATCTGTTCAAACAGGGTCCGTTGCCCCTCCTCGGCGGTATGTCCCGGTTGCATGATGGCAAAAGCATAAAAGAGGCCGGGATCCTCCAGGGAAAGGCAATCCC
This sequence comes from uncultured Ignavibacteria bacterium, assembly GCA_964348415.1. Lineage (GTDB taxonomy): Bacteria > Zixibacteria > MSB-5A5 > MSB-5A5 > SM1-73 > SM23-73-3. Next base: position 12,036 of record CAYGCR010000074.1, read on the forward strand.
CGGATACGGCCAGGGCCGACTCATCCTCGTACACCATCTTCTGATAGAGCCTCGAGCTCTGTCCCTTGAAAAGAATTCTTGCAGCTACGGTCAAGGGATAGATGTCCGGGTGACCGAATTCAGGGATATGATACCCTGCTGTGAAGGCTGACATCTGGCCCAGCTTATGGACATAGGCAATTCTTTCTCCATTTTGCTCCGGTTCTACCGTGGCCAGTTCAGTAGGGGGTGCTTGATAAGGGATATCCGCAAAGTATTTGTTTATAAGCTTAATCACCTCTTTGGGTTTCACGTCTCCGGCTACCACCGCGGTGGCGTTGCCGGGAACATAATAAGTTTTGTAGTACTCCTTCACGTCATCGAGGGTGACATTGGCCAAATCAGACATGAAGCCGACGATATGCCAGTGATAGGGATGAGCTACAAAAGCACTGTTAAGCAGCTGCTCGAATAAGGCCCCGTAGGGGGAATTGTCCACAACCATGCTTCTCTCTGTTTTTATCACTTCTCTTTCGGAAGAAAAGCTCTCTTCGGTCGGAGTCAGGTACTTCAGCCTTTCCGCCTCCAGGCTCATGGCCAACTCCAGCTTGTCGCTGGAGAGCTTCTCGAAGTAAAAGGTCCAGTCGAAGTAAGTGCCGGCATTGTCTATCCCTCCGTTGGCTTGAATGATGCGGGAGTGCTCCTCCGGACCGTAGTTCTTTGAGCCCCGGAACATCATGTGCTCGCATATGTGAGAGATTCCTGTGATACCCGGTCTCTCGTTTTTTGATCCCACATGATACCAGATCTGAAAGCTGACCACCGGCGCCGAGTGATCCTCTGAGATCAGCACGGTCAAGCCGTTGTCCAGCACGTGCTTCGCCACCGGAAATTCGATCTGCCCGATACTGGGCTGGCAGAAGAAAGCCAGAAAGATAGTGATCAGAAGGAACTTTGGGCAGAACTTCAACATAACTACCTCCTGGTTAGAAGTTTTGATTCTTCCTGTCATCGGCGAGTTTCAACAACTCATTTTTGAAAGAGCGTCAGATTCCAACTGAATCGTGAAGTGCTCAATAAAACGTCTAACGGATATTCGATTTGCCTCATTTGATATCAATCAGATACGGCATAAGCAGAAGAATGTGGTCGTCTCCGAAGAGGCTTCTGCCGTCCAGCTCCTCCAGGATTGACCTGACATCGGGCGACAAAGAAAGCAGACTTCTGCCGGGGAGTCCAAAAAAGAGCTTTCTCTTAGGATATGTCACTATCTCCACTTCCGCGTCTTCGGGCAGGCCCGCTTTTTCTCTGGCTATGGACAGAGCCAGGTTCAGACCTCCCAGCAGGTCGACCAATCCGTTCCCCTTAGCCTGTCTTCCGGTCCATACCCTACCCTGTGCAATCGCGTCCACCTCAGCCTCGGACATTCCTCTCGCCTGTGCCACCTTTCGGACGAACTCGTGGTAAAATTCGTCGATCTGCCTATTGACCGC
>CAYGCR010000075.1:0-13430 GCA_964348415.1 uncultured Ignavibacteria bacterium
TTTTCCCCGGTGCTGAATGCGTTACCCAAGTCTCCTTCTACTTCCAGGCTCAGACGACCGACGGGCAGTTTCAACTCTGGCCCGCCGGCGCACCGGACGAGGCATTTCATGCTATTGCCGCCCAAGGGGTCGAAGTTGAATTCTCCGACGACTTCGAGCAGCACCTGGGCTGGACAGTGCAAAACGATCCCTATCTGACTGATGGCGCCTGGGGTCGTGGCGTTCCGGTCGGCGGAGGTGATCGCGGCGATCCTCCCACGGATTTCGACGGTTCAGGACAGTGCTATCTCACCGACAACGTTGATGGCAACTCCGATGTAGATGATGGCATCACCTGGTTGATCTCGCCGTCTCTGGCTCTCAGCGAGAGCAACGATGCCAGAGTTCATTACGCCCTGTGGTACACCAACAATTTCGGGAACGATCCCAACAACGATCTTTTTAAGGTATATGTCTCTGACAATGATGGCGTGAACTGGACCCTGGTCGAGACGTTTGGACCTGTGACCACTTCCGGATGGAAGGAATACGGCTTTATGGTCAGCGATTTCGTCAGCCTGACTGACCTGGTGAAGGTACGCTTCGAGGCTTCAGATCTTGGCTTGGGTTCTGTGGTGGAGGCAGGCGTTGATGATTTTGGTGTTTCAGTTTATAGCTGCGGCGCTGCCTGCGGTGATGCCAACGGCGACGGAGAGGTGGCTCCTTCAGACATTGTTTATCTCATAAATTACATGTTCAGAAGCGGCCCCCCACCGGAATGTCAGCCCATCACCTCCTGCGGAGACCTTGATCTGGATGGTGCGGTGGATTCAGGCGATGTTATTTACCTGATCAATTACATGTACAGGAATGGACCATCCCCTTGTTATCCCACACCCTGAGGTGGCGCAATTGGGTCGGCCGGGGTGAGAGGGAGCCAGGACAGGCAAGCGGTCAAGGTGAGACTTGAACAGGGGTTCCTTGAATAGAATTGTGGGGTCGATTCATGAATCGACCCCATTTATTTTGTGGATGCCTCTCTGTGGGGATTCTCACTACGAAGGAGCGTGGCAGGCGTACTCGCAATAGGTACGAACCGCCGACCCTTGGCAGAGACTTGACAAATATTATAAAGGGGGTATATTATTAGTAGAAGTGGAGAATTCCCAATTGAATTAGAATCGATTTGGTTGGAGTTCTGGTCCTACTCTGACGGTACTGGCTGTTTTTTTGATGTTCTTGACCGAGCAAGGAAGGAGAGCAGTGTGATGAAACAAAAGATAATGATAGCGATTCTGCTTTCCGTCATTCTTCCAGTATCCTTCATGTGTGCAGTCTGTTTTGCAGCCGATCCACCCAACAGCTATGATTTGAGAAATGTGGGGGGGCAGAACTACGTGACATCGGTCAAGGGTCAGATGGGAGGAACCTGCTGGACCCATGGAACCATGGCCGCCATGGAGAGTAACCTGCTGATGACCGGCAACTGGGCGGCCGCAGGTGAGTTCGGTGAGCCTAATTTGGCTGAGTACCATCTGGACTGGTGGAACGGTTTCAACCAGCATAACAACGACGACACCGATCCCCCCACGGGCGGCGGGCTCGTGGTTCATGAAGGCGGAGACTACCGGGTGTCCTCCGCCTATCTCACCAGGGGAGAGGGGGCGGTACGGGATATCGACGGACAGTCTTACAGCACGCCGCCGGCCAGATATGACACCAGCTATCACTACTACTATCCAAGAGATGTGGAGTGGTTCGTTGCCGGAACGGACCTGAGCAACATCAACATCATCAAAGAGAAGATCATGTCCAACGGCGCCATAGGAACCTGCATGCGCTATGGCTCCCAATTTATGTCCGGCAGCTATACCCACTATCAACCGCCCAGCAGCGGCTTGGACCCCAACCACGCCATCGCCATTGTGGGTTGGGACGACAACATGGTTACCCAGGCTCCAGAAGTTGGTGCCTGGCTTTGCAAGAACAGTTGGGGAAATACATGGGGATTGGATGGCTACTTCTGGATTTCCTATTATGACAAGTGGTGCTGTAAACACCCGGAGATGGGTGCCATTTCCTTCCAGGACGTCGAGCCTTTAGCCTATGATCGCATCTACTATCACGATTATCACGGTTGGCGCGACACCAAGCAGGATTGCATCGAGGCCTTCAACGCCTTCACCGCCGAAGGTTCGGAGGAAGGTAAGGAGATACTCAAGGCGGTGAGCTTCTTTACCGCAACAGATAGCGTTGACTTCTCGGTTACCGTATACGACAGGTTCGAGGGAGGTCAACTTCTTGATGTGCTTGCCACCATTTCCGGCACCATCGAATATTCAGGCTTTCATACAATCGATTTGGATACACCGCTTTCATTAGATCAAGGAGATGATTTCTACATTTATCTGTACCTATCGCAAGGTGGTCACCCTTATGACCGCACCTCGGACGTGCCGGTTTTGTTAGGGGCCAAGTATCGCACCATAGTGGAGTCCTCCGCCCGCCCGGGAGAAAGCTATTATAAGGATGGGGGCATCTGGGTGGACCTTCAGGATTTCGAGGATCCGCCCTGGACTGGGACGGCTAATTTCTGTATGAAGGGATTGGTCGAGATACTACCTCCCTTGCGAATCCTGCTGCCTGACGGTGTGCCGGACTTCATGCCTCCTGATTCATCCACCGCCATCACCGTGCAGATCGAGGAGGTGGGTGACACATACGTTCCGGGAACGGGCATGCTTCATTATCGTTATGATGGTGGTACCTACCTGTCCTCTGCTCTTGTGCCGTTGGGAGGCGACCTGTATCAGGCTACCTTACCTCCGGCAAACTGCAGCGATGAGCCGGAATACTACTTCAGTGCCCAGGCAACTGAGGCTGGAACCATCTACAATCCTCCTGATGCTCCCACCACCGTGTACTCGTCGCGCGTGGGAGAACTCTTCCTGGCGCTGGCAGACGATTTTGAGACCCATCTGGGTTGGACCGTAGAGAACGATCCATATCTCGCAGATGGGGCTTGGGAGCGCGGCATCCCGGTGGGCGGCGGCGATCGCGGTGATCCACCCACCGATTACGATGGCTCAGGTAAATGCTATCTCACGGATAATGAGTATGGTGATTCCGATGTGGATGGAGGCATTACCTGGTTGATCTCGCCAACCCTGAACCTCAGCTCCGGTACTGACGCTAAAGTGGACTATGCCCTTTGGTATACCAACAACTACGGTAACGATCCAAACAACGATACATTCAAGGTCTATGTGTCCGACAACAACGGCTCAAGCTGGACTATGGTCGAGACAATTGGACCTATGACCTTTGCCGGGTGGAAAGAGAAGAGCTTCATGGTTGGCGATTTTGTCACCCCCACTGACCAGATCAAGGTGCGTTTCGAAGCCTCGGACCTGGGGGCCGGGTCCGTGGTGGAGGCAGGGATCGATGATTTCGGTGTTTGGATCTATGACTGCAATGGTTACGTCTGCGGCGATGTCACTGATGACGGTGAGGTAAACACAGCCGACGTGGTTTATCTGTTAAACTACCTGTTCAGAGGCGGTGATCCGCCGCAGTGTCAGCCCGTTACCGCTTGCGGAGACGTCAATCTGGACGGGGTGGTGGAAGCGGCAGACATCGTCTATCTGATCAATTACCTGTTCAGAAATGGGACACCCCCTTGCAATCCATGAGAACTGGATCACTTAAAAAGGCGTTAGCCGACGGTTGGAAAAACAGTAGAGGGCCCAGGCAGAATCTGGACTGCTCTTAACCTGAGAATAGAAGTAGGGTCGATCGGTTAATCGACCCTACTTTTTTGGCAAACTTTTTTTGCGGTGATTAGGCATCGGAAAAAGCTTAAGAGAGGCTTCTTCAGGTCAACAATCATAATGTGGTTTTTCGAGGGGTTGACAAATCTTATAAAGAAGCTATACTAATTATGAAACTGGAGAATTCCCAATTAAATAGAATCAGTTTGATTGGAATTCTTAGGCCAACTCTGAAAGTCATTGGCTGTTTTTTCATTGTTCCTAATCAACCAAGGAAGGAGACGAGTGCGATGAAGCAAAAGATAATGATGGGGAGCCTGCTTTCCGTCGTTCTTCCGGTATCCCTCATATGTGCAGTCTGTTTTGCAGCCGATCCGCCCAGCAGCTATGATTTGAGAAATGTGGGGGGTCAGAACTACGTGACATCAGTCAAGAGTCAGAGAGGCGGTACCTGTTGGACTCACGGAGTTATGGCTTCCATGGAGAGCAACCTTTTGATGACTGGAAACTGGACAGCTGCAGGAGACACTGGTGAACCGAATCTGGCTGAATATCACCTGGACTGGTGGAATGGTTTCAATCAGCACAACAACGACGATCTGGATCCGCCCACGGGAAGCGGACTGGTAGTTCACGAGGGCGGTGACTATCGGGTGGCCTCGGCCTATCTGTCAAGGGGCGAGGGGGCGGTCAGGGATATCGATGGACAATCCTTCAGCAGTCCACCTGACAGATACGATACCAGTTATCATTATTACTATCCCCGGGATATCGAATGGTTCGCAGCCGGTTCGGATCTGAGCAACATCAATACCATCAAAGAGAGAATCATGGCTTACGGTGCCATAGGAACGTGCATCTGTTATGACAATCAGTTTATGTCCGGCAGCTACACCCACTATCAACCGCCCAGCAGTGACCTGGAGCCCAACCACGCCGTTACCATAATCGGCTGGGACGATACCAAGTATACCCAGGCTCCTAATCGGGGGGCATGGCTGGTAAAGAACAGTTGGGGAGAAGATTGGGGTTTGGACGGTTACTTCTGGATCTCATATTACGACAAGTGGAGTTGCAAACATCCGGAGATGGGGGCGGTTTCCCATCGAAGCGTTGAACCCATGGCCTACGATAAGGCTTACTATCATGATTATCACGGTTGGCGGGACACCAAGGAGGACTGCAGCGAAGCATTCAATGCTTTCACCACCGCCACGCATACCGAAGGAGTTGAGATACTCAGAGCGGTGAGCTTCTTTACTGGAGTAGACAGCGTGGATTACACGGTGACAATCTATGATCGGTTCGAAAGTGGGGAGCTTTGGGACGTGCTGGCTATGAAATCCGGCTTCATCGAGTTTTCTGGATTTCATACCGTTGACTTAGATGCGCCTATTCCGCTTGACGAAGGAGAAGACTTTTACATCTATCTTTTTCTTTCGGATGGCGGTCATCCCTATGATCGAACCTCGGACGTTCCGGTATTGCTGGGAGCCAAATATCGCACCATTGTGGAATCCTCGGCCCGTCCGGGAGAGAGCTACTATAAGTATGGAGGTAGCTGGATCGACCTTCAGGACTTCGAGGACCCGCCCTGGACCGGTACGGCCAATTTCTGCATCAAGGGTCTGGTCACCATAGACCATCCTTTGGATTTCTTCTTCCCCCAAGGTCTGCCCGAGTTCATGGAACCTGGGCTTCCGCATACCATCCAGGTGCAGATCACCGAGGTGGATGACCAACTGATCCCTGGAACAGCCATGCTCCATTATCGTTACGACGGCGGGAGTTATCTTACATCTGCCTTAACACACCTGGGAGGCGATCTTTACGAGGCTACACTGCCTTCAGCAGGCTGTGGTCATACACCGGAATACTACTTCAGCGCCGAGGTCCAGTTAGCTGGTGAGGTATACGATCCGTTTGATGCTCCGGCCAGCGTATACTCCTGTCTGGTGGGAGTGCTAACCTGCGTGATGGCGGACGATTTCGAGGCCGATCTGGGCTGGACCGTGGATAATGATGTTACCCTTACCAGCGGTGCCTGGGAGCGTGGCATACCGGTGGGCGGCGGCGTTCGCTGTGATCCCCCCACCGATTTCGATGGCTCAGGCTGCTGCTTTGTTACCGGCAATGCAGCCGGCAACTTCGATATCGACGGTGGAACTACCAGGCTGATATCACCGCTCATGGATCTGACCGGCGGCCGGGATGTCATAATCCATTACGCGGTGTGGTACACCAACGACTGCGGAGCTGATCCCGAGACCTTGAAGGCAGCCTTTGACCAGGAAGTTGCAACCAAGAGCGCAGAGGACGTATTAGAAGTCTACGTAACCAACGACGACGGAATGCACTGGACCCTGGTCCGAACGCTGGGGCCTGAAACCTCGTCCGGGTGGAAGGAGTTTGAATTTATGCTGGGTGACTTCCTCACGGCGACTGATCAGGTCAGGATTCGCTTCGATGCCTCAGACCTTGGTCCTACTTCAGTGGTAGAGGCGGGTGTGGACGATTTCGGAGCCTGGATCTATGATTGCCCGATAATTTGCGGCGATGCCAACGGTGATGGAGAGGTGGGTCCGGGAGACGTAGTCTATCTGCTGAATTATCTATTCAGAAATGGTGGTGTGCCAAGGTGTGATCCCATCACCGATTGCGGAGACGTCAATCTGGATGGAGAGATAAATGCCAGCGACGTGGTTTACCTGATCAACTACCTGTTTAGAAACGGACCGCCGCCTGGGAATCCATAGACTCTCCAATAGATAAAGTGCGGAGAAGGAAATATCGTAGGGGCAACTACTCGCCTGCGGCGGGATGTTCCACATGAGTTGCCCCTACCTTTATGTTATATAAAAGTCCGCCAGGTGAGGGACCTGCCCGACAGATTTGTTCGCTTTCCGAATCTGTGGTTGAGAATTAGAGGCTCATCAGATACCGGTGCATGTCCTTGGCGGCTTTCTTGCCTGCACCAGCAGCTAATATCACTGTTGCGCCGCCGGTGACTATGTCACCTCCGGCCCACACGCCTTCGCGGGAGGTGTGCATAGTCTCGGGATCCGCAGTGATGTTGCCCCACTTGTTTACCTCCAGTCCCGGGGTGGTCTGAGGTACCAGGGGGTTGGAGCTGTTCCCAATGGCCACAATGACGGTATCAACTTCCATGATAAAATTGGAACCCTCAATGGGCACCGGGCGCCTTCTTCCGGAAGCGTCCGGCTCGCCCAACTCCATCCTCAGGCATTCCATTGAAGTAACCCATCCATCGTCATTCCCGTGATGCTTTATAGGGGTGGTAAGGAAATGGAACTGGACTCCCTCCTGCTCGGCGTGATGAATCTCATCGATTCGAGCCGGCATCTCCTTTTTGGACCGGCGATAGACGATATAGGCATTCTCTGCGCCAAGCCTTAATGCGGTGCGAACCGAATCCACGGCGGTGTTTCCACCGCCCAGAACCGCCACATCCTTTCCGGAGAAGATGGGAGTGTCGTATTCCGGGAAGTTGTATGCCTTCATCAGGTTGGATCGAGTGAGATATTCGTTGGCCGAGTAGATGCCGTTGAGGTTCTCTCCCGGGATGCGCATGAAGTTGGGCAGTCCTGCGCCAGTTCCAATGAAAACCGCATGATATCCTTCTTTCAATAGATCGTCGATAGTCCATAGCTTACCTATAACGAAACTGGTCTTGATCTCAACTCCCAGTTTCTCCAGGTAGTCCACCTCCGACTGGACAATGGTCTTGGGAAGTCGGAACTCCGGTATGCCGTAGACTAAAACCCCTCCGGTCTTATGCAATGCCTCGAAGATGGTGACTTTATGTCCCAGCTTGATCAGATCACCTGCCACGGTCAGTCCTGCAGGTCCTGAGCCGACTATGGCAACCTTCTTTCCCGTGGGCGGAGCAATTTCCGGGATCTCCACGTTCCCTAGTTCTCTCTCATAGTCAGCGGCGAACCTCTCGAGATGTCCGATTGCCACCGGCTCATACTTCTTGGCCAGCGTACACACCTTCTCGCACTGATCTTCCTGAGGGCACACTCTTCCGCAGATGGCAGGGAGGCTGTTGTTCTTTCTAAGTTCCTTGGCCGCTCCGACAAAGTCCCCGTCGGCTATCAGCCGAACAAACTCCGGGATGTTTATCTCTACCGGACAGCCATCAACGCACACTGCCTTCTTGCACTGCAAGCATCTCTGGGCTTCCTGCATAGCCAGTTCCGGAGTGTACCCAAAGGGGACCTCCTTGAAATTCTTGATTCTTTCCCTGGGCTTCTGTTCCGGCATCTTTTGCCGTGGTATTTTGAGTCTCTCTTTGGTCTCCATCAGGCCGCCCCTCTCTTCTTTTGTCCTGCACACGCCTTCTCAAACCTCCGCATGGCGGCTTTTTCCTGCTTTAAATACATCGCCTGTCTCTTGATCAGCTCATCGAAATCCACCTGGTGACCGTCGAAATCCGGACCATCCACACAGGCGAACTTGGTCTTTCCTCCCACCGTCACCCGGCAGGCCCCACACATGCCGGTGGCGTCCACCATGATAGGATTTAGGCTGACCACGGTTTTAATGTCGTGTGGAGCGGTCACGCCGCAAACTACCTTCATCATGATCACCGGCCCGATAGCCATTATGAAGTCAACCTTCTCATTCTTCGAAAGAAGCTGAGTTAGAAGATCTGATACGAACCCATGATGACCGTAAGAGCCATCGTCTGTGGAGATTGAGAGCTCGTCACTTATGTTTCTTATCTCCTCTTCTAAGATCAGCAGATTCTTGCTGCGCGCACCGATTATAGAGATCACCTTATTGCCCATCTTCTTTAAGCTTTTGGCTACGAAATGGATGGGGGCGATTCCAATTCCGCCACCAACACAGACGCAAGTGCCGAAGTTCTCCATATGCGTGGGAATTCCCAGAGGACCGACAACATCCGCTAGAATGGCTCCCTTTTTCAAGGTTGCCAGATGGGCCGTGGTCTTACCCACCTCCTGGAAGATGATGGTCAAGATTCCGTTTTCCGGATCCAGATCGGTGATGGACATGGGAATCCTTTCGCCCTCCTCGTTGATCCTCAACACCACAAACTGCCCTGCTTTTGCCCTTTCAGTGATCAGAGGCACTTTCAGTCTAAGCAGGTTTATCTGTGGAGCCAGCTTGGTTAGTTGGATAATCTCGTTCAATCTGCCCTCCGCTGATGGAAATTGAAACACAAAGTGACGAAATAGGAATCATGTCCTCATACTTGAAATGAGCCGATGTCATAGACTGTTGAAAGCCGCGTCCCCGACCAGTCTGGTACTACTCAGTGGAAGTAATGCTACCGGGTTCCTTTCTTCGAGGCTTTCAGCCTTTCTATTTCTTCCACGAAATACTCTCTGAAGAAATCCACCACCTCTTCCGGGGAGAAGACATCTATCAGTTCCTCGTGCTTTAGAGTTTCGTATTCTCCCCTGAACGCTGGATCATGCTGCACAAGAGAGTCAATTCCTTTAGCTACAGTGGCGTAGTTCTCTGAGTCGAACTCCTGTCTTAATTGGAGCGGAAGAATATTCCTGAAATCGTCCAGCCGCTGTTGTAGGATTTCCACCTTTGATCGCTCACATGCTCCAACAATGGACAGACACAAGAGAAGCAAAAAAGCTCTTTTCACCTCTAAACCCCCTTCCGCATAGTTTTCTTCTCTCTGGCTTCCTGGATGATTCTCCTGGTATCCAAGGCTATGACCAGTTCCTCGTTGGTGGGGATGGAGAGGACCTTCACCTTCGACCCGTTGCTACTGATCTCCTTTGCTTGCTTACTTGAAGCCTGCCTGTTCTTCTCATCATCGATTCTGATGCCAAGGAACTCCAGATTCTCGCAGCATTTATTTCTCACCACGGCTGAGTTTTCGCCGATGCCAGCCGTGAAGACCAGAGCATCCAGCCCGCCCAGCGCTGCGGCGTAAGCTCCGATATACTTCCTGATCCGATAACAGTAAGCATCCAGCGCCAACTGAGCCGAGGAGTTCCCCTTCTCCGCTTCGCTGATTATGTCCTGCATATCCCCGGAGATCCCGGAAATGCCCTGCAACCCACTGTGTTTATTAAGAAGCGTATTGGCTTCGTGCAAGGAAAGCTCCTCCCGGGCCATGACGTGCAGGATTATGGCCGGGTCCAGGTCGCCGGAACGCGTGCCCATCAGAAGCCCCTCCAGCGGCGTGAATCCCATGGAGGTATCGACCGACACACCTGCTTTTATCGCCGACATGCTGGCTCCGTTCCCCAGATGACAGGTGATCATGTTTAGGTCTTCCACGGGTCGATTGATCATCTTGGCGGCACGCCTGGAGACATAGTAATGCGAGGTTCCGTGAAAACCGTAGCGCCTTATCCCGTACCTTCTGTATAGTACATAGGGAATCCCATATACGTAAGCGTGAGGGGGCATCCTGTGGTGAAAGGCCGTGTCAAATACGGCCACCTGGGGCACTCCGGGAAGTATCTGTGTGCAGGCATTGATCCCCCTGATGTTGTGCGGATTGTGGAGCGGGGCTAATTCAATGCAGCTTCGCAGAACCTGCATCACCTCTCGGTCTATGAGAACCGAATCGGGAAATTTCTCACCTCCGTGCACCACCCGGTGACCCACCGCGTCTATCTCCGATTTATCTCGGATAACTCCGTGATTGGGCGAGAGCAGCATGGCAATCACATGCTCCACCGCCATGATGTGGTCCAATATCTCTCCGGATATGATAACCTCAGGCCGGTCATGGGGCTTGTGAACCAATACGGCGGCGCTCATCCCGATGCGCGAAACGGTTCCCTTGGCCAGCACGTAGCATTTGTCAATATCGATGAATTGATACTTTACGGACGAACTCCCGCAGTTTAGAACGAGTATTTTCATTGTATCCTGTCGTTGATTAGATGAACCATTTTTTGCCTTTTTAGCATGTCTACCCGGATTTCGCCGCCATATTCTCAGCCAGGAAACAGATCTGCTTCCCCGATTTTGTTTCCCTCCTCATCATACTTGAAAAAGCCCTGTCCGGTTTTCTTGCCCAGATGTCCGGCGCGGACCAGCTTTCTCAAAAGTGGGCAGGGGTTGTATTTATGGTCAGAAAGTTCTCTCAAGAGGCTCTCCATCCACTTCATCACTTCATCTAAGCCCATCATATCCGCCAGAGCAAGAGGACCCGCGTTGAAGCCGTAACCTAACTTCATGGCGGTGTCGATGTCTTCAGCCGTGGCTATTCCCTCCATCAGCACGTGCATGGCTTCGTTTAGCAGCGGGACAATGATTCGGGTGGTAACGTAACCCGGATATTCGTAAACCGTGACTACGGTTTTCTCAAAATGCTGTTCCACAAACTCTTTGATCAGATTCAAAGTCTCAGGAGAGGTTTTCAAGCCCCTCACCACCTCCACCAGCGGGATTTTGGTCACTGGTGGCAGAAAGTGCAATCCTATCACCTTGTCCGGCCTTCTGGTGGCTGCAGCGATCTCGGTTATGGAGAGAGTAGAGGTGTGGCTGATCAACACAATCTCCGGGCGAGTGACCTGGTCCAGCTTGGCAAATACCTCATGCTTTAGCCTCAGGTCCTCAGGAATCGCTTCGATCACCAGGTCAATGAGAGGGGCATCCTCATATTCGGTAGTCCACTTTATTCGTGAGAGAATTGCTTTCTTCTCGCTCTCGGTCATGCCCCATTTTTGTATCTCCAGGTCCATCTCCTCGGAGAGAAACCGCTGGCTCTCTTTTATGATCTCTTGGCTTAACTCTACCAGGGTAACCTCGATTCCGGCTCCTGCCAAAAGCTGAGAGATTCCCCTGCCCATAACACCACCGCCGATGACCATAACTCTCGAAATAGTCATAAGATCGACCTTTCTTTACCTGTTCAGTTCTCCCGGACGCGAGAACGGAAATTTATTATAACCAAACTTGGGCTTTTAGCAACCTCTTTTTCCGGACTGCTTGTAATTTTTTTCACAAGCCACAGATGCTTGTCTCAGTTGCATCAACATAATACGCTTGAACTGTGTGGTGAATTGCGTATAATGTCGATAAGATCAAAACTGCAGTAAACTCCGGAGGTAAGCCATGGCATTGAAAACCGTCGAGCAATACAAGGAAAGTCTGCGCAAGATGAGACCGAATGCCTACAAATTCGGGAAGCTGATAGAGGACGTGACTACTCACCCTGCCACCAGGTCGACGGTGGAAGGACATGCCCAGATTTGCGCGGCCCAGCATGATCCGAAAACTCAGGATCTGGTCACTACCATCTCCCATCTGACCGGCGAGAAGATCTCCCGTTACCTGTCCGTAATCCAGAACGTGGATGACATGGTGGCCAACTGCAAGATGAAACGGCTCATGTTCAATATCACCGGCACATGTACAGGCGGACGGTGCGTGGGCTGGAATTGCATCAACGCCATGTGGGCCACCACCTACGACATGGATAAGGATCTGGGGACTGATTATCACCAGAGATTGAAAAAGTGGCTTATCGAGGCTCAAAAGAATGATATCTGCATCTCGGGTGCCCTGACCGATCCCAAAGGAGATAGAAGCAAGACCCCCTCAGAGCAGGACGATCCAGACATGAATCTTCATCTGGTGGAAAAGCGAGACGACGGCATAGTGGTCAAAGGCGCCAAGGTCATGATCTGCGGAGTGGCAGCGTCAAACGAGATATTCGTACTTCCCGGCTCCGGATACAAAGAACCAGACAAAGATTGGGCCATTTGCTTCGTGATTCCAAGGGATACGGAAGGCTTGACCATCGTGGAGACACGCCGACCGTCGGACACCAGAGAAGAGGAAGAGGGCTTCGACATTCCAGTCAAGAAGGGAGGGATCACCCAGGCTTATCTCTTCTTTGAGAACGTGTTTGTGCCCAATGAGAGAGTATTCATGTGCGGAGAATACAAGTATACCCTGAGCGCAGTCTTGAACTTCATTATGCCTTACCGGGCAGCCATAGGAAGCTGCGTGGCAGGACAGGGGGACGTCAAGATCGGAGCAGCCATGCTGGTGGCGAGGGCCAACGGTCTACCCTCGAAGGTTTTCTCGGACAAACTGACCCGCATGGTGATCAACAACGAGACCACCTTCGGGATGGGCATCGCCGCTGCTACGATGGGAAGAAAGCACCCTTCCGGAGTGTGGCAGCCAGATCCTCTGCTTTCTAATGTCAACAAGGTGCACGTAGCTACCCTGCCTTACGAGACCTCTGTTCTGGCTCAGGACATCGCAGGAGGCATCGCCGAAACCGGCTGCATGCCCTCCTGGGTCGACTTTGAGGACGGAAAATACGGGCACCTGGTCAAGAAATACTTGAAGGCGAAATCATCGGCGGAGGCGCGTGCCCGGGCGGCACGCCTGGTAGAATGGTTCACCATTGGCCCCGGAGTTCCCGGATGTATGCACGGAGGGGGCTCCCCGGACGGAGCCAAGCTGGTTATCCGGGCTAATGCCAAACTGGACGAGAAAGCCGAACTTGCCAGAACATTGGCTGGGATACAGGAAGAGATACCTGAGCCGGAAAAGAAGAAAAAGTAGGTGTTTGCCAACTGTGGGCGTGAATGGCACGATGCCGGGACGAAATATGAGGGCGGAGCTTCAGCTCCGTCCCCTGTGGTGTTCTGTCAGGTCTTGCGCCCTAAGGCGTGTGACCTGACAGTCTCGAAT
>CAYGCR010000076.1:0-13408 GCA_964348415.1 uncultured Ignavibacteria bacterium
GCCTTCCGCTACAATAATCCGTTGACCGATCTCTCAAATCTTCTCCACTTTCGGGGACAGAATGAGAGATGACCTGTCCCCTTCTCTCACCAACCACAGAGCTAAAGCTAACGCCATCACCGCATCGCATTCTGAATTCTTGTCCCAGTAGAAATTTCGCAATTCGTCCTGCAATGTCCACAGCTCTCCCTCATCTTCTATCTGTTCAATGTGGGGATAGGCCACTCTGCCCAGAGCATGCATCTTTTCCAAATTGGCAACGAGTTCTGGCTTCGCCTTTCCACCCCTTTCCCCGAAATTGAATCCCTGGGGCTTAATATCCGATAGCTCCGATAAAACCACATCTCCCAACCCGGTGGAATCTATGATTACCTCTCCCCCATACTCCTTCTGCCTCCCTCTGATGGCCTCGTACACATCCTTCCAGTCCCTTTGGAATCGCTCCAGCGCCACTACTTGATAAGGCTTTGTGGTTATGTCCAGAGTGACGCCGACCGTGAAGGTTCTTTTGCGAGCCAAGTCCCAGCCATGACAGTACCGATGCCCCTGAATCGGTTCTGACAATCCGGTGGAAGCAGTCAGCGCATTCCGGATATACTCCTCTTTTATCACCTGGTTAGCATCGTCAATAAACAGGCCTTTTATGTTCTGTTCGATTTTGCTTGGGGACAAGCTCTTTAGCTTTCTTTCCAGGTATTCTTTGCTTATGTGAGGATTTTCTCGTGAATCGCCATTTTGAACATAGCCTAGTCGGGCATTCTTCTTAAGTTCACAGCACTTCCGGTAGAACCAGTTTTTTCCTTTCGGCGTTGAGGTATAGTCCAGCATTCCCGCCCGGTCCGCCAGCCTCATCATAATCACCTGATTCACCACATATTCCGGATGGGGCTCAAAAGCTACCTCGTCGAAGTTGAAATAATCGTAATCTCGGCCCAGAAGATACTCCCCTCTCCTTTGGGTCGACCTTGCCCAGAAAATGGCTCCGTTCCCGAAAATCACGTGAGGAAAAGGGGTGAATTTTACATCCTTGACCAACCTTTCCACCTGAGGTTTGCCCTTGACCAGTCTGACCACGTTCTCGAATATGATCTTGGCCTGATCTAACGTGATAGAAGCGTTGACCGCCTCGTATTTTGCGATTTGACTGTACTCTGATTTTCTGATCCTAAAAAGGCAACGATGAAGGATTTTGATGGCTTGCGCCAGGCTCTTTCCCCAGCGGTTGCCGGTATGAAGTGCATTTTCCGGTCTAGTAGAATTAAGCAGCCATTTTACCTGTCCCGGATGTGGTTCAATCTCCAAAAACTCCCTGGCAAATACGACCGGGTCAGATACCGCTTTACGCCAGATGCCTCTTTCCAACCTTGGCAATTCATCATCCTTTTATCCATCCGACAGAGTAAAAACCAGAACCTGCCTTAAGCTAGGTTCTGGTCACATCCGTTCAATCCGCTCAATCCGTTGACGCCTCTATCCCCCGCTTTCTGCCTCCCTTTTGGCCTGATCTTCGGTGATGAATCCCTCTTCCTTCTTCCGGATGATGTTCTCCAGGTGGATTTTTTCCGCCTCTCTCTGCTCCAGCATCCCGAAGAACTTGCGGTTATCGAAATGATGGACACACTCCAGAGGCAGTCCCCGCAAGGCCAACTCGATGTTGCGGACCCATTCCAGGAATCTTTTGGCACAACTCTGGATGGAAATCACGTTCCGCAGCACCAACTCGTATTTGAACTGCGCCCAGCTCCGTGCGGGACCGTACGAGTAGCCCAGAATAAGCGGGTCCAGATGCACTCCCGCGCAAATGTCTTCAACCAGAGCCTTGTGATTGATGTACCAGTAATTGGAGGAAGAGACGTGTCCGGAAGGACCGACGTATTCAATCTGCACGTCATTCCAGGTGATAGGATTGTCCTCGGGGGCGATCTTTTTCATCATGTCCACCGTATCCTCGAAATACCTGTTAGCACGCGCAAGGTAATTCTCCTCGGATTCGCCGGAGAACCGGTCTGGCGGCTTGATCTTGACGTGAAGGCGGTGATAACCGGCATTATGCATGGTCTTGTTCATGTCCTCAAGAAGCTTCTGCTCCACCCTGGCTACGAAAGGAATGGAGCTCAAGATGCTTTTGCCTCGTGGATCGTCAGGATCAGTATCTAAACCAGCGTAAAAGGTGGAATGTGGGTTCAGCGTGATCTGACTTCCGTCCACCTCCTGGAAAAGTTCCCAGGTCTTCTCATCTTTCAGTTTGAATCCGATGGTGATAGGATCGATGAAATAGAACTTATCCAACCTATCTCGGGAAGGAGTCAGAACCAGTTCGCCGCAGACTGCACCGTCGGTGAAGAGTGATCGGAAAAACTGGGCCAGAAGTGCATCCGTGCCACCGAACTTCTGAAAAGTGTGCTGGTAGATGCGGCGATCCAAGCTGCTGATCAATTCGGTCGCCCTATCCAAAAGGGCGGAATCCTCTGAACCTTTCAGCTCAAAGTAGCTGGGGGAGGCGCATATGCGTGTCCAGGTCCAGACCGCTGAGTTCAGGATGGGAATGTTGTCTCGCAGGAAGCGACAGAGTTTGATGCGAAAAGAATTGTCGTGAAAGCAGGATTGCGGTAAAACAAGCTCCGCCCTATCCGCGTAGGAAGTCCTTCTCGAAATCGGTGACGTGGGAAACTGTTTGACATTCTGCTGCGGCCCGCTGATCAGAGAGCATCTTTGATCGAATGAAACATTAGTGCCTACCGGAAAAGTCCTTTGAGTCCGTTTGTCCTGTCTCCCAAAAGCCCTTTTTAGAAAATCTTTCACAGACCATACAGATATCATGCTTATCCTCGGATAAGGAATTCGCGCAACCTCTCAGAAACTCCCGAGTCATCCCTATCACCACCAAAGCCATACAAGATTTGCCAGGGAAAATTCTGTTGTAGTCTAAATGTTCTTGACATCAATTTCAAGCGGGTCTTATATTGAGAGTCGTTCAAGCGGTGCGCACCTATCACACGGAGTTTGCTTGGCAGCCACGAAGACAAAGACGGAAAAACGCCTTCGGGTGGAGCTAAAAGATTCAGTCCAATATCTAAAGGGGATTGGCCCGGAAAGGGCAAAAGCTTTAAGGTCCGCCGGCATCGAGACCATAGAAGACCTCCTCTACCATATTCCCCGCAGATATCTGGATCGAAGCACCATCCTTCCCATGGCAAAAGTGAAAGTGGGATCTGTTGCCACGGTTATTGGAAGGGTGGAGGCATTCGGTAGAGCCAGAACCAGGAGACCCCAATTTCACGTTATTCTGAAGGACAACACCGGCTTCATCCGGCTGGTCTGGTTTTCCAAATTGAACTGGGTCAAAAACGTTTTTGAAGAAAATGATCTGGTGGTGGCCTCCGGTCAGGTGACCTTCTATCGCGGCTTGCAGATGGCTCACCCGGAATTTGAGATAGTGTCGAAGAAGGCGGAAGAGGAGCTGTTGGATGATGAACTGATTCATACCGGCCGGGTCATACCTCTCTATCCTTCTACCGCCGGGTTGAAGAAAATCTGGCTTGACAGCCGGGGCTTCAGGAGAGTTCTGAAACCTCTTCTGGACCAGGTCCCCTCTCTGGTTGAGGAGTGTCTGCCTGACAAGGTGATAGCAGATCTGAAACTCCCCTCACTTCCCGAGGCGATCAGAAAAATTCATTTCCCGGATGATTTGAAGTGGGCTGAAGCTGCAAGAGCCCGTCTCGCCTTCGATGAACTATTCTATCTGGAGTTGATGCTGGCCTTAAGGAAGAAAAGAATTCACCGGGAGGAGGGAATAACTTTTCGAAAACCAGGGGATTTGGTGAAGGGTCTTTTGAGGATGCTGCCTTTCGAGCTGACCGAGGCTCAAAAAGAAGTTCTGCGAGAAATCTCTGCTGACATGATGTCGGAAAACGGCATGCATAGGCTGCTCCAAGGTGACGTGGGCTCCGGCAAGACCGTAGTTGCGCTGATAGCCATGCTCATGGCGGTCGAAAGCGGATATCAGTCCGCGCTCATGGCGCCTACTGAGATTCTGGCAGAACAGCACTTCATAACCATCCATCAGATGCTGGAATCCCTGGGCGTGAAAGTCGTCTTGCTTACCAGCTCCGTAACTAAGGCTGAAAGGGAGGTCGTCACTAAAGACATAAAAACCGGCGAAGCTCAGGCGGTCATTGGGACTCATGCCTTGATTCAAGAGAAGGTGGAGTTTTCCAAACTGGGTCTGGTGGTGATAGATGAGCAGCACCGTTTCGGTGTGATGCAAAGGGCACAGCTCAAGAAGAAGGGTCCGTCGCCGGATGTTTTGGTGATGACCGCCACGCCGATTCCCCGCAGCCTGGCCCTCACCGCCTACGGCGATCTGGACGTCTCCGTGATAGATGCTCTTCCCCCGGGAAGAAAACCAATAAGGACCTCTATCTTTACCGAAAGCTCCAAACAGAAGATGTATGAGTTCCTTGAAGCGGAATTGGAAAAAGGACATCAAGCCTACATAGTGTATCCTCTGGTGGAGGAATCAGAGAAGGCGGATCTGAAGGCAGCAACCGAAAGTTACGAATTCTTGAAAGACCAAGTCTTTCCCCACCGTAGATTGGCATTGCTTCATGGTCGAATAAAGAGCAAGGAGAGGGAAGCAATTATGCACGCCTTCCGCACCGGAGATTATGACGTCCTGGTTGCCACCACGGTTATAGAAGTGGGGGTGGATGTTCCCAACGCCACGATAATGGTCATCGAGCACGCGGAAAGATTCGGCCTTTCCCAGCTGCATCAGTTGAGAGGTAGGATTGGCAGGGGAGCAGACGAGTCCTTTTGTCTGTTGATGGCAAATCCGCCTCTCTCCCAAGAGGCCCAAAAAAGACTAAAAGCGATGACCGCAACCAATGATGGGTTCAAAATATCCGAGATAGACTTGAAGCTGAGGGGACCCGGCGAATTCTTCGGAACCCGGCAGCATGGGCTGCCCGAGCTTAAGATCGCAGATATCGTCACCGATGCCAGACTTCTGTACCAGGCAAGGGGTTGGGCATTCCGGATAGTTGAGGAAGATCCCAGGTTGACTAAGGACGAAAACCAGCGTATCAGATCAACTTTCATCCGAAAATACAAAAAGAGGTTCTCTTTAGTGGAAACAGGTTAACTCTTTGCGCAAAAGAGCAAGCTCGCGGGGTAGTATGAATTCTCGGCCCTGCGTGAAGAACAATCATTCTGAGGGCTTCGGCAAGAGGATAGGACCATGAGATCACTTTTCATTCGAGAGGAAATTTTCTTCACCGGAGAACAGCTAACCTCCTTCTGGGCTTATAAGAATTATGACATCCTGGGGGACAACATCGTGGCTTTCATCGGGCCCTGTCAGGTGGAGCAGAAATTCATTGTCGGTATAGATCACTTCCAGAAAAAAAGCCAGATTAAAAGTGAGCGAATGCTTCACTTTCTGGTGGAGCACTTCGATTTGGACTTGGAGAAAGCAGTCCTGAGGCAGAAGCTTCTGGTGGAAATCTTGAAGGATAAGCTGAACCATCGGCTCAAAGGAGACGTGCTGCAAAGATGGGGAGATGACCTGTTTGACACGGGTTACAAACTCACCGTGTCTGCCACGCTAAGGACCTCGGTCTCTACCAAGATCCATCTCGGAATAAACATCTCCAGCAAGAATACGCCGGTGAAGACCAAGGGACTTGATGATTACGGGATCGATCCGGACGATATCTCCCAAGCTGTAATGGATCAATATCGACTGGACATGCGGCTGATCTCTCAAAGACTTTGTAAGACCAGAAGGATTGAATAACCGGCCGTGTAATCACAGCCTGTCTGGGGAGAACTAAAGAAGGTCGAGTCAATAAGACAGGTTACCAGGGAAAGGGAAAGCAGTATATGAAGACCCCGGCAAAAATTCGTCAGATATCTAAGAAAGCAAGCCGATTGGAAAAAGAGATCAAGCAGATCATCCAGGAAGTCGACGATTACGACCTGAAGAGACTGTTAAAAAAGATCGACGCCGAGTGTCTGGACGTTCGGCACAATCTTGCCTTGGCACAGAGATTGCTGGAGGCTCATGACCGAAAGCAACGAAAAAGCAAGAAAGCCGGGGTGAAAAGGTCCAAAGGTTAGCTGTGTCCATTTCAAACGAGCCTGCGTTTTTCGTCAATTCAATATATCTGGCTATACGGAGAAATCCACAGAGAGGAAAAAATGGCTCAGAATGAATCTGGAAAAAAGGATGAGTTTCACTTTGTCCAGTTGGTGCTGATGTTTCAAAGCGCCGCTATGCAGCAGATGGGAAAGGTGCAGAATCCCATCACTCAGAAGATTGAACGCAATTTGGATCAGGCGGAATTTTCCATCGACATGCTGGAAATGATCCAGAACAAAACCAAGAACAACCTGTCGGAAAATGAAAAGAAATTTCTGGAGCACACCCTGTTTGAACTGAGAATGAATTATCTGGACGAGATAAAAAAAGACGGACAGAAAAAGGAAGAAAAAGCCTCTGCCCAGAAAGAAAAAGATCGGGTGGCCCCAAACCAGTCAAAGCAAGAGAAGGGGAAACAACAAGGAAAAGAGTCCGGTCGAAGGCAAGAGGGCAATGATCACTCTACCCGAGGCGGTTCGAAGGAAAAGAACAACTGAGATCGGTCAAGCCCGGAGCATCATCCCGGACCCGGCACTTCGGATCACGCCCCCCATGCGAATACAGTCTAAAAACAGAACTACCTTTCTGTGAGGAGGAAGAACACCACTCTCCGGTCCCGGTGAAATCGAGAACTGCCTGTCCACATTCACCGATATTGCCTCCTCTTTATATTAAAATGAATCTGTCACCGCCGACTTATCGTATACTCCAGTAGACCACCGAATACAGGAGATTATTATGGAAAAGAAGCTTTATCGCTCGCGGGCCAATTCAATGATTGCGGGCGTATGCGGAGGACTGGGAGAATATCTTAATGTTGACCCCACCATTATCCGTGTGGTGGCCGTGCTTCTGATCTTTGCAAAGGGCATCGGGCTTCTGGCTTACCTTATAGGGTGGATAATCATTCCTCGGCGCTCAGAGATGGAAGCAGAAGCGGTCGCGTCTGAAGAGCCCGAATACAGTCGCTTTCTGCCCGGGTTAGCTTTGATAGTCATAGGATTGGTGTTCTTGCTCAACAATCTGGTGCCCTGGTTCGGATTCGGCTACCTGTGGCCCTTGGTTTTGATTGTCCTGGGCGTGGCGTTGCTCCTCAAAAGTCAAAAAAGGGAAGCTCCCTCTTAAATCGAAATCAGAGGTGATCCAAGCATGAAAATCGGAAGAATAAGGAACGGAGCCATACTCATATCTGCAGGCGTGGTTTTGCTGATGAACACCACCGGAAGTCTCTCCTGGTCGGTATGGCCCAGGATTCTCTCGTTATGGCCGGTGGCTCTGATAGCAATCGGGATTGAGTTGTTACTTAAGAAAACCCATCTCTCATTCATCACCGTCCTGTCACCGCTTCTATTCTTTGCCGCTATCTTAGGTCCAGCTTTCTTCTGGGAATCAGATCTAGGCGAGATCTATCGAACCAGCCGGTCATATCATTGGAGCCAGGAACTGGACTCTACCGTGGCTGAGGCAAGTGTGACAGTGCGGCTCTATAATGGGAATTTGGAGATTTCGTCTGGAACGGATGAACTGGTCTCCGCAGAGCTGGACTATTTCAAAAGGAGACCTCTTGCCATATCGGAGATTTCTGACCCGGATAGCACGGTCACGGTGAAGATCACCGACAGGGAGAGGAGATGGCTTAAATGGGAGTGGAACAGGGTACGATTCTGGGAGGCGCGGGAAAAGAAGATATGGGAGATCAAACTGACTGATCTGGTTCCCTTGAATCTGAGAGTCTACCTCAAAGGCGGCGACGCGGATTTGGATCTCTCTGATCTGATGATCCAAGATTTCGATTTGGAAGCCAAAACCTCCCTGGCTGATATCAGAATAGGAAACTTGGTGGATGATGTGACCGCAAAAATTTCATCCAGGGCATCGAAGACCTCGATCTACTATCCGGAGGATATGGGCTTGAGGATCGTGAACCGGAGTAACCTGAGCTCCACCAGCTTCTCCTGGCTTAACCTAAAGCAAGCAGGAGAGGGGCAAGAGACGCCGGATTTTGAACAGGCTGATCGTAAACTGACTTTGTATC
Source organism: uncultured Ignavibacteria bacterium (assembly GCA_964348415.1). Lineage (GTDB taxonomy): Bacteria > Zixibacteria > MSB-5A5 > MSB-5A5 > SM1-73 > SM23-73-3. The sequence goes on from CAYGCR010000076.1 coordinate 8,178, forward strand.
TGGAAGGATCGATCACCAAGTTAAAGATAAACAAATACAAGCCGTTTGAAGGCATCTGAAATGAATCACCCCTTCCGAGTTTCTTGAAGACTTGGGACGCTCGTAGAACATCCCTGAAGCTGACAGAATCGAAAATCCCAAATCCTTAGCGGGGATGCTCGTGGGCTTTTTCACCATTACCACCCGGCACCAACCCTTCCCACAATCCCGGGAACTATTGCTTTTTCCCCAGAAATTTCGTAGTTTAAGAACGCCCTTGATAGAAGTCATTTAAGGAAATGCTTGACTAAAACAGGCTCGTTCCAGAACGGGCATATGAGCATTTTGGCTAAGACAGGAATGGAGGTTTGAGATGGAATACAAACCAGTAAAAGCTCCCAGAGGTGACAAAATCTCCTGCAAGGGATGGCAGCAAGAGGCGGCTTTGAGGATGCTCAACAACAATCTGGATGAAGAAGTGGCAGAAAAGCCGGAGGAGTTGATCATCTATGGCGGCTCGGGAAAAGCTGCCCGCAACTGGGAATGCTATCACGCCATCGTCGAAAGTCTAAAGAATCTGGAAAACGACGAGACTCTTTTGGTCCAATCAGGCAAGCCAGTGGGAGTTTTCAAAACACACAGTTACGCACCCAGGGTCTTGATCGCCAATTCGCTCCTTGTCCCCGCCTGGGCGACCTGGGAGAAATTTCGGGAACTGGAGAGATTGGGCCTGATCATGTTCGGCCAGATGACCGCAGGCAGTTGGATTTACATTGGGACGCAGGGCATCCTCCAGGGAACGTACGAGACATTGGCCAGTGTGGCGAAAAAGCATTTCGGAGGTGATCTAGCGGGCAGGTTCATTCTCACCGGGGGCATGGGAGGGATGGGTGGTGCCCAACCCCTGGCAGGAGCCATGAACGGAGCAGCAATCCTCTGCGTGGAGGTGGACAGAACGAGAATCGAAAGAAGACTCTCCAAAGGCTACTGCGAAAAGATGACCGACAGTCTAGACGAAGCCTTAAACTGGATTCTCAAAGCAAAAGAGAAGAAAAGGCCGCTTTCAGTGGGACTTTTGGCCAACTGCGCAGAAACTCATCCGGAGATACTGAAAAGAGGGATAATACCAGACGTGGTCACCGATCAGACCAGCGCTCATGATGAATTAAACGGATATGTGCCAGCCGGAATTAGCTACGAAGAGGCCCTGCTACTGAGAAAGGAGAATCCGGAAGACTACGTCAAAAAATCCATGGAATCAATGGCCTCGCACGTTCAGGCCATGCTCGGTTTCCAGAAGCAGGGGTCGGTCGTTTTCGATTATGGAAACAACCTCAGAGGGCAGGCGCAAAAGGCAGGGGTCAAAGACGCGTTTGCCTATCCCGGATTCATTCCTGCTTACATTCGTCCGCTGTTTTTCCAGGGAAAGGGGCCCTTCCGCTGGGCTGCGCTCTCCGGTGACCCGGAAGACATCGCTCGGACCGACAAGGTGGTTCTGAGAGAGTTCAAACAGGATGAGGCTCTGACCCGGTGGATCAAGCTGGCCCGGAAAAAGGTTCAATTTCAGGGGCTGCCAGCTCGAATCTGCTGGCTGGGATATGGTGAGCGGGCGCGCTTTGGCGATATCATAAATCGCATGGTCAAACGGGGCAGGCTGAAAGCTCCCATCGTCATCGGAAGGGACCACCTGGACTGCGGCTCGGTCGCCTCTCCCTATCGGGAGACCGAAGGAATGAAGGACCATTCCGATGCCATCGCCGATTGGCCTATTTTAAACGGACTTCTGAACGCGGTTTCCGGCGCTTCCTGGGTCTCCGTGCATCATGGCGGCGGAGTGGGAATCGGCAACTCCATTCATGCCGGAATGGTCATAGTCGCGGACGGCTCCAAAGAGATGAGACTACGATTGGAAAGGGTTTTGACCAATGATCCAGGGACAGGGGTCATGCGCCACGCAGACGCGGGTTACGAGGAGGCGATCAAGGTCGCCCGGCAAAAGGGTATAAAAATCCCCATGCTGAAACCCGCAGCGAAACCTGAAATAGAACAGGAAGAAATCGTCAAACAGGAGCAAGCTCAAGGACAAGACAGGTAGTCCCAGGCTTTAGCCTGCGAAAACACCGATTCAGCCACTAGGCAAAAGTGAATTTATGGGAGTGTCAAACTCGGCCAAAGCGAGATCTACGACTTCAGCTTGACCTGAGGTGGAGCGGAGGACTTGAGAGGTGGAGCTTTAGCGCCACCCGAAAAGAGAGTCGGGGGAATCTGAAGATTGACCCCTACATTCAAACCTGCTATTCGACATGAAGCCAGTCAGTCTACTTATCCGGAATGCCTCGCAACTTCTAACCATGAGATCAGATCAGGGTTGCCCTCGCACAGAAGGCCACATGGACGACGTGGGGTTGATCCTAGATGGGACAGTTGCAGTATCTGAGGGCGAGATCGTTGCCGTGGGAAAAAGCGAAGAGGTTTTGGGGCAAATCAAGACTGCTAAAAACACGAATGTTATCGACGCCAGAGGCAAGGTGCTCCTCCCCGGCTTCGTTGATTGCCATACCCATCCGGTCTTTGCCAACACCAGAGAAGAGGAATTCGACATGAGGGTGCGGGGGAAGAGCTATCATCAGATCGCTGCCGCCGGAGGAGGGATAAAATCCAGCGTAAAGAGCTTAAGATCGAAGTCCAAGCAGGAATTGATCGGGTTTGCTCTGCCCTATCTGGATAGACTGCTCTCATACGGAACCACCACCATCGAAGCCAAAAGCGGATATGGTCTGTCCTTAGAGGACGAGATCAAGATGCTGGAGGTGACACAGGAGTTGGATGCTCGTCATCCAATTGATCTGATTCCGACGTTCCTTGGAGCGCATGAGGTTCCTCCTGAATACCAGGACAAGAAAAGCGAGTACGTCGATCTAATCGTAAATCAGATGATCCCTGAGGTGGCGAGAAGGAAGCTGGCTGTTTTCTGCGATGTCTTCTGCGAAACGGGAGTTTTTGGCATCGAAGAATCGAAAAAAATCTTAACTGCTGCGAAGAATCACGGATTCAAACTCAAGTTACACGCGGATCAGCTCTCAGCTTTGGGCGGATCGAAACTCGCCGCCGAGCTTGGAGCCGTCTCCGCCGATCACCTGGAGTTCATAGATGACCAGGGCGTTCGAATGATGAAGGATGCTGGGGTTATCGGAGTATTGCTACCGGGGGCCTGTTTTGGATTAGGAATGAGGGAGTATCCCCCGGCCCGAAAGATGATAGATCAAGGTCTGCCCGTCGCCTTGGCCACCGATTTCAACCCGGGGAGTTCCATGACCGAATCCATGCCCATGATCATGAGCCTTGCCTGTTTGATGATGAGAATGACTCCGGCTGAGACAGTGACCGCTTCAACCATCAATTCGGCCTATGCCGTAGATAAGGCGAAAGAAGTGGGAAGCATAGAGGTGGGGAAGAAAGCGGACTTAGTTATCTGGAATATTCAAGATTACAGAGAGATTCCATATCATTATGGAGTAAATTTAGTCGATCGAGTCATAAAGAGCGGGAAGGTCATTAAAATTCCCTCTCCCCTCTGGGGAGAGGGATAAAAGGTGAGGGGGCAATTTCGCAGGTCGACCTTTCCGCCGAAGGCGAGACGGCCGACAAGCTTAAGACCCTTATTTGTTAGAATCTGGAAATGAGATAAGAGAAGCATAGGAGTTGTCAGGACATTCTGCCAAAGGCAGCTGCGCCCATACCAGCGGTCATCTGACCGCATTGTGCCTATACCGTCAAATGGGGAGTATGTACGCAACACGTTTATGCACAACTTATCGGAAATTCTAGCCTTAACGAAGGAAATGAATAGGGTAAAAAAGATATGCTTTCTTGTTTCTATCATTACAGTAAGCAGCCTTCAACCGTTACACGCTCAGCCAGAAACGGTATTTAATGCGTACGTTCAGGCATTGGTCGCAGAAGACTGGGAGAAGGCGGAAACGTACTGGCTGCCCGAGGAGATTCGCAAATCCAAGAGGTTAGACATTACCTACGCTGGCACAAAGGTGAAATATGACTGTGCTTCTCCACTGATAAGTGCGCTAGAGGGTGTTCAGAGCGGCGATGTGAAAGTTTCGGTTGCAGAAACGACTTATCATGACGATTGGGCGCAGATGTCGGTTCAATTGACTACTGCCAATGACTCGGTTAAAGCTTCCTACTATCTTATGCAATCTGAAGGAGATTGGCGGTTGGTCTCACCTCTTTTCATCCATACGAGGAATTGGAAAACGCATGATACTCGATATTTCACTGTCCACTTCAGCGATGCAAGTTTAATTAACAAATATGCATTGGAGGAATTGGACAGATTCGTGGTGTCGGTTGGCAAGTATTTTGTACTTTCCCCGTTGGAGATGGAACGTTTGGAGGAGGAGAAAATAGACTATTACCTTTGCACAGAAGAACAAACAAGAAAACTCACCGGCTTTTCCACACCGGGGATGACAAATCTCCAATTTGATGTCATCATCTCACGTTATTTGCCACACTACCATGAAATGGTACACTTATTGATGAATTATTCGCTGAAGGAATTGCCACTTTATACATTGCCGTGTTTGCAGGAAGGTATCGCTGTGTGTCTGGGCGGGCGTTGGGGTAAATCGCCTGGGGTGATATTCCAGATTGGACATTTCACGCTTGCTCAAGAGATCTTTCACTTAGAAGACGTGTTGACTTATGACGGGTTTCACAGAACGGTAAACAATCCGGATTTTTCATATCCTCTCAGCGGCATATTTGTAAAGTTCCTCGTCGAGCAATTCGGGATAGGGCGATTCATATCACTCTATCGTGGCCTTTCTGGCGCGGAAGCAACGGTTCGTTCGTTTTCGGTTGAAGATATCCAATCGAAGGTCTCGAAGATATATGAAATGTCGTGGGTAGACATTCGCAACAAGTTTGCAGGTTATTGGGAACAGTTTGAGTTCAGTGGGCTTGTTCCCGGGGGAAACCTTCTGCCCAATGAGCCGACGATGATTTTGCGTTCGGCAGATATTTACGCACAAATTTGGGATTTGGATGATGTTTACCTTTTTGAAATTCGAGCGATGACAGATACTTCAAGCGGGGTAATCTTAATGAAGAGTAGTTCATCGTCTGTCGAAGAAAGCTACAGGAGCCGGAAATTCGCTGAACATCTTCCGGACGCCCAATACGATGGCGAAACTTATGGGATCCAGTTTTCTACCAACGAGGTGGGATTGTAT
>CAYGCR010000077.1:0-13190 GCA_964348415.1 uncultured Ignavibacteria bacterium
GTACTTCTACAAGAAGCCGGATGATTTCCTGAAACAGAAAATCGAAAAAGCCCTGGAAGAAACCAAAGAGATGACGGAAAAGGAGCTGGAAGAGGAGATCTATCTGAAGCGAAATTGGCTGGTCTGCGTAAACTGCCGGGAGAGATTTCTGCGAGCGCTGAAGAGGCTATCCGAGTAGATCGGGTTGCAAGCCAAAGGCGAGTTACCCGACACGAATAATTGTTTTGTCGGGCAGGCTTACGCCAGCCCGACCTACAGAACTAATATGCGATAATGCAAATCCAAGTGTAGCGTGCGAGCTTGTCTTGAACCGTATGGTTAAGTGCTTGCCCAGCAGAGAATGTCTCTCAACCTGATGCAAAGGAGGATGGATCCATGTTTAAAAGAAGCTGTTTACTGGTTCTCTTGATGCTTCTTCTGACTTCGTTTGCATATACCGTAGAAAGGGAAGAAGCGACAATTCAACCCATCAAAAAACTTAAGGAAGCCAGTCTTTTAAACGCTGACTATTGGCACCTGGCAGGAGTGGATAGCTTGACCAGAACCCGCTTGCAGGTGTATTACTTGTATGGATTCCTTGATGCTCACAGCTTATGGCAAACCAAATCTCCTGAAATAAAAACGTTCTCGGAAAACTGTAAAGGCATGAACATGTCAGAGCTATTGGATATGATGAATGATCTCTACAACTCGAATCCAGACATGCAGATGGTCAAACCTGCCCTTATGCTTTCCATGTGGGTACAAGCTGTCAAAAAGGAGATGGACAAGAGATAAGCGGATACCAGTGGGAATCAGTAAAATAACCATTTTGTCGGGCAGGTTTGCGCCAGCCCGACTTACAGGATCGCCGACTACAGGGATAGAAAAGAATGAAACACGCTGATTTCGTACATCTTCACGTTCACACCCAATACAGCCTTCTGGATGGTGCCATCAAGTTGGATGATCTGGTGGCGCGGGCCGAGGAATTCAAAATGCCCGCCCTGGCCATCACCGATCACGGAAACATGTTCGGCGCGGTAGAATTCTACCGAAAGTGTATGGCTGGCGGCATTAAGCCCATCATCGGCTGTGAGATGTATGTAGCGCCCCAGGACAGAAGGAAGAAAGAACCGATCAGGGGGCTGCCGGACGCTGGCTATCATCTGATCCTTTTGGTCAAGAATCAGTCTGGATATAAGAATCTGATGAAACTCTCCAGCATCGGGTATCTGGAGGGTTTCTATCATAGGCCTCGTGTAGATAAAGAGGCACTGAATAAGCACAGCGAAGGTCTTCTGGCGCTCTCCAGCTGTCTTCACGGGCAGATTCCTAGTCTTCTTCTACGAGGAAACTATGATAAAGCCAGGGAGGTTGCTGAGGAGTACAAAAGCATCTTTGGCGAAGGAAACTTCTTCTTGGAGATACAAAACCACAAGATCGAGGAGGAGATGAAGGTAATTCCTCTGCTGGCGGGATTGGCAAAAGAATGCAATGTCGGACTAGTTGGCACCAACGACTGCCACTATCTGAAGAAGGAACACGCATCTGCTCACGATGCTCTTCTGTGCATCCAGACCGGAAAAAAGATAGCAGACACCGACAGGCTGAAGTTCGCCAATGACCAGATGTACTTCAAATCTCCGGAGGAGATGAAGGCGATATTCGCTGACTTCCCTTCTGCCCTGGAGAACACCCTGCGTATCGCTGAATCATGCAATCTGGATCTGGAGTTTGGAAAAACCCACTTGCCCGAATTTCCCCCACCCGCCGGTTTCGATGATCTGGACTCCTATCTTGAGTTTCTTGCACGAAAAGGTCTGGACGCAAGATACTCCAAGGTCACGCCCGGCTTAGAGCAGAGGTTGGCGTACGAGCTGAAGGTGATAAGCCAGATGGGTTTTGCCGGGTACTTTCTCATCGTCAAAGACTTCATTGATTATGCCAAGAGCAAAGATATCCGGGTGGGGCCAGGAAGAGGCTCGGTGGGAGGAAGCCTGGTGGCATACAGTCTGGGAATTACCAGCCTGGATCCCATCAAGAACGGACTTCTGTTCGAGAGATTCCTCAATCCGGAAAGAATATCACTCCCGGACATAGACATCGATTTCTCTGATCGGGAGCGGGACAAGATAATTCGGTATGTCATCAAGAAATACGGAGAGAAAAACGTCTCCCAGATCATTACCTTTGGAACCATGGCTGCCCGGGCGGTGGTGCGGGACGTGGGAAGGGTTATGGATATTCCTTACTCCGACGTGGATCGCATCGCCAAGATGATACCCTGGGTTCCCGATATGAACCTGAAAAAGGCCCAGGAGCAGAACGGAGAGCTTCGAACCCTTGTAAAAAGCGACCCCCGCATAGAGAGGTTGATGTCCTACTCGGAAATATTGGAGGGCCTGTGCCGTCATGCCTCCACTCACGCCGCCGGCGTGGTGATCGCTCCCAAGGATCTCACTGAATTTGTCCCCCTCTACAAGGGCAGCCGGGAGGAGATAACCACCCAGTACGACATGCGGAGCATCGAGGAGATTGGACTTCTGAAGATGGATTTTTTGGGTCTCCGGACTCTGACCGTCATCGATGACACCCTGCAGATGCTGAGACAAGAGAACGGTACAGTTGTGGACATCGATTCCATAACTCTGGAGGACAAAAAGACTTATCAACTCTTCTCCAACGGCGAGACAGTCGGGATCTTCCAGTTTGAAAGCTCCGGGATGAGAGATTACTTGTGCAAGCTAAAGCCCGAAAGCCTGGATGAGCTGACCGCCATGAATGCGTTGTACCGACCAGGTCCTTTGGACAGCCACATGACCGACGAATACATTAACAGAAAGCGGGGCTTAAAGGAGATCAAATACGAGCATTCACTTTTGGAACCGATTCTCAAAGAGACCTACGGGGTGATCGTGTTTCAGGAGCAGGTTCTAAAGATCGCCAGCGATCTGGCCGGATACAGTCTGGGCAAGGCGGATATCCTCCGGAAAGCTATGGGGAAGAAAAAAGCGGAGCTGATGGTTCAGCAAAGGGAGGAGTTCAAGAAGGGAGCCAAGGCCAAAGGAATAAAGCCGGGGGTGGCGGACAGGATATTTGATCTGATGGCCACCTTCGGAAGATATGGTTTCAACAAGGCTCATTCCGCTGGATATGCACTGGTAGCTTATCAGACCGCCTATCTGAAAGCTCACTACCCCGTGCAGTTCATGGCTGCCAGCATGTCCTCAGAAATAGGTAACACCGACAGGGTTGTCACTTTGATGGAAGAATGCAAGAGGATGGGAATCGAGATACTGCCGCCAGATGTTAATGAAAGCGTGGGAAAATTCAAGGTGGTGGGAAAAAAGATCAGATTCGGGTTGGAAGCAGTTAAAAACGTGGGACATGGTGCTATTGAAGCTATAGTCAAAGCCCGGGAGAAGTTGGGCAAATTCACAAGCCTGTTCCAGTTCTGCGCCGAGGTGGATTTGGGAGCGGTGAACAGACGCGTTATAGAAAGTCTGATTCAGGCCGGAGCATTCGATTCGGTGTCCAAACACCGCGCACAACTGATGGGATCCTTGGATCTGGCAACAAACTACGGACAGACCTTCCAGGAGGATAGGAAACGAGGCCAGACTTCCTTGTTTGAGATTGGCGGCCAGACCAAAGCCATACCGGTTCCCAAGATGCCAGAGGTTCCGGAATGGCCCATAAGTGAGATCCTGTCCAAGGAGAAGGAGATGCTTGGATTCTATGTATCCGGGCATCCGTTGACCCGATATGAAGAAGAGCTAAAGACCTTTGTGACCAGAAACACACACACCATAGATGAGGCCAAGGATGGAGACGAGCTCTACATCGGTGGCGTCATAACTCATGTGAAGACCAGTATTGACCGCAAGAAAAAACAGATGGCCTTCGCCACACTGGAGGATTTTTTGGGAACGGTCGAGGTGGTGATCTTCTCCGATTGTTATGAGAAGAGCCGCCGGATAATAAGGCCGGACTCAATGGTCTTGGTCAAGGGAAGAGCTTCTACCAAAGAGGGGGAAAAAGCCAAGGTGGTGGCATCGGACATTATCGGCTTGAGCAAAGTATATCAGAAGATGCAACCTCCCGTGCACATTCTGCTTCTTTCCTCCGGGACCAACCAAGATATTGTCACCGAGCTGAAAGAGACCCTCTCTCTGCACCCGGGCAAGTCGCCGGTGATCCTGCACGTTAGGACAAACGATGAAGAATTGAAGATGAAGCTTAAGAATATCGAGGTGGATGTCTCCAGAGACCTACTGACGAAATTGAAGTGCCTGTGCGGGGAGAAGAATGTATATGTGAATCCCTGCTGAAAAAACGCGTGTTTGAGTTGCGTCGGGAAATTGTTTTCCGGACGCGATTCTCCAGCAACGGAAGACAAGCTCGTAGGAACAGCCCTCGTGGCTGTCCGTTTTGTGTTCGGACAGAGACAGTTGCCCTGCCCAAGGCGGGCTCAGTGCAAGCAAGCTTTGTCCCTGCGCACTGGAGTGTCCCCGCCGTTGGCGGGGACCCTATGTCTGCCTAAAGGCAGACACTCCAAACTTCTCCGCGTGTCCCTCACAAGACGGGAGGCGTCAGGGGACGGTGATACGACAGATTCTGTCTTCTCCAATCGGGGGGAGGGAAGATAGAACTCCTCGCGTTCGGAGTTGTTGGAAGAAAAATTGGTTGACAGGATGGGGCAAGGATATTATTGTTGGTACCAGCAACAAAAATGCACAGGTCGTTATAAAGGGTGCAATTATCCCTTCACATCAGAAGACAAAGAAAGATCCGATTAAAGCTACGGCGCTTGAGAAAGATGCTTGGGAGCTCCATAAGGCCTTAAGCGAGCTAGTGAGGGTTTATCAATTCCGGGACCGCCAGCGCATTTGTTATTACGACATCTCCGTGACCCAGTGCTATGCTATCAGTGCCCTTGTCAGGAAAGGGTCCATGACCTTGAACAAGCTTGCCGCAGAGCTCTATCTGGACAAAAGTACTGCCAGCCGGGTGGTGGATTCACTGGAAACAAAGGGCTACGTCCGCCGCTCGACTGACCCCAAGGATGGCCGCGCCTTAAGCCTGGAGACGACCGCAAAAGGACGGAAACTACATTCGCAGATCGAAGGGGATCTTGTCGCCGAGATGAAGAAACTGGCTGCAGACATAGATCCCCACATTCGGCTGGCGACCGCCCGTCTTATAGCACGGCTGGCCAGAGCGGCCGCCCACCGTTTTTCCAAGGGCGGCGAAGAGGCGGGGAATTGATGGAAGGCTGGGCGGAGAATTTTTTTGGAAATTTAGTTGGCACCTGCAACTTTTTCCGTCAAGCTCTGTATAAACTATGAGAGGGCGAAATCACGATATCTCGTCTGGTAATTGCGAACAGACGCTAATATGAAAAAGATCGGTAACATCAGGCCGGCAAAAGCCGGGGACCTGCAGGACGTCAAAACTTTGCTATCGGAGTGTGACCTGCCGATTGATGGATTGGAACAGCAATTTGACAGCTCCTACTGCGTGGCCGAGCACCATGGGGAGATTGTGGGTGTCGGTGGAGTGGAAGTATATAATCCGTACGGACTTCTGCGATCCGTGGCCGTCTCTCCGGCATGGCAAGGAAAGTCTATAGGCGAAGCTGTCATCAAAGATCGCTTAGCCTGGGCCAAGTCCAAGGGACTTTCCGCTGTTTTCCTGCTCACCACCACTGCCGCTGAATATTTCGAACGATTCGGCTTCCGGCCTATCGATCGGGATGCCGTTCCTTCCGAAATCAGGAAATCCTCTGAGTTTTGTTCGCTCTGTCCGCAGAGCGCGACCGGAATGGTGAAATCACTCTGCGATTCAACTTCAAATCCTTAAACCGTGGAGGCATTGCAATGACAAGGCTAACCAAGATTTTTATCGCCCTGGCCATTGTGACAACCTTAGGCACAGGCGTGGTCTCCCTCGCTCCGGAAGCAGTCTGGTTAGACCAAAACGACCGATCATTGCTTGAAAGAGCTCACACCGTCAAATCTGCGGGCATAGACCAACGCGCCATTCAAGAGCACATCATTTCACTTGGCAAGAACGACAACAGAGTAATGGAGCATCTTTACCATCTCACCAATCGGATCGGTCCCCGGCCAGCCGGCTCTGAGAATTTCCAGATTGCCTCTGAATGGGCCCGCGACAGATTCGCAGACTTTGGCCTCAAAAACGTGCATTTGGAAAGGTGCGCTGAGGTTTCAATCCCGGGCTTCTTGGCGTCGATCGCAAGGCTGGTCAGAGCACCCACTCCAGTCTTCAACGTCATCGCCGACATTCCGGGAACCGAGCTGCCGGATGAATACGTGATTGTTGGCGCTCACATTGATTCACATGACGCAGGCACCGGAGCTGCCGATAACGGCACCGGTGTGGCCGCCGCTGTGGAAGCGGCCAGAATTCTGATGGAGTCCGGGGCCGAGCCGCGCAGAACCATTCGCTTCATTCTATTTGGAGGCGAGGAGCTGGGTAAGGTTGGCTCTCAGGCGTACGTGGCCGACCATCCTGATCTTATGCCAAGAGTCTCCGCCATGTTGAACATGGATCAAGGTGGCGACCACATTTCGGGAATCTATGCCACGGATGACCTAACGGAGGATTTCGAGAAGGTATTTGCTCCCGTCAGGTCCCTGAGCTCCCGTATGCCCTTCGCCATCCAGAGGGTGGAGCACCTCACCCAGATAATAGCGGACTGCTGCGGAGGAGCGGGAACCAGCGATCACGGTCCGTTTTTTGAGGCGGGCGTACCAGCCTTCAACTGGCTGCAGAAGGGCCAGAATCCCGTCCAGTATCGACCCCATACCAAATACGACACCTACGAATATATAAACCCGCAGTACCAGAAGCATTCGGCCACGGTGATTGCCCTAGCAGCTTATGGAATGGCAAACCTGGACCATATGCTCTCCCGGGAGAACCTGATGGACCCGTCTGGGTCCCAGGCTCAGGGAAGTCCGTGTTGCCCTCCCGGTTCAGGTTTGTCGCCCAGGTGCCCGGCCACAGGGAGTAGCTGCTGCCCGTCAGGTACAGGCTCTGCAAAGGCGTCCAAGGACATAGGAAGCGCCTGCTGCCCTTCAGTTTCAAGCTTATCCCTTGAGTGTGAGGGCAAACGTAGCGGCTGTTGCCCGTCAGGTGCGGATTCTCCGGCAACATCCAAGTTCAGAGACAAAGGGAGCACGTGCTGCCCTGCGGGTTCAGGTTCTTCCACAACCTTCAGGTCCAGAGGCAAGGGTAACACATGCTGCCCTTCCGCTTCGGGATCAACCTCGCTGTGAAGATCCAAAGGCAAGAGTAGCTGGCCTAACAGCTCGAACTCAATCTCGTCCAAGTCGGCTGAGTCTGGAACTCAGATTTAGACCGGCAAGCAGACGTCGCGACGCTGACATAGCCTTGTTCATCCAGCAGGGCTTCCAAAGGTTATCTTTCCACAAAGTCCACGCACGTCACAAGACCTTCTTTTGCCTACCTCGGTCAGGCTGCAGGTGCGCATGGGCTAATTGCCTGTTTTTTCTTGACTAATCCCCAAATTCTTTTAAGTTAGTATCAGTTGAGGAACTTCCAGCTCGAAACGTTCTCTGGCCCCGTGCCTGCCCCAGAAGAAATCAAAGGCTGGAAGAAATCGAAAACGCTGTTAGACCAAAACACAAGGGAAGTCTTTTGCATCTAATTCTTTTTGAAGGAGTCTGTTGTGAGCAGTTTTCGAATTCTTAATTGTGCCCTTATTTTTCTGCTTGTCACTATCTTTATCTCCGGTACTGCAGTTTCGGAGGACAAGCCTGACAGGGAAATCGAAGAGATCCGGCAGATGATCGAAGAAAAAGGATACAATTGGACTGCGGGGAAAACCTCCGTCTCCGAGCTTTCCGAAGCAGAAAGGCAGAATCTTTTGGGTTTGAGGATTCCTGAATGGTATGACGACTGGTTCAGGGGTGCCAAAAAGATAGAAGCTCAACCCGAAGTGGTTCTCCCTCCATATTTTGACTGGCGCGACTCGGCCGGCGTCACGCCGCCAAAAGATCAAGGCAGCTGCGGAAGTTGCTGGGCGTTTGGAGCGCTCGGAGCTTTGGAGGCTATGGCAAAAATCTATGGAGGAAGGGAGCTGGATCTTTCCGAGCAACAGATTCTTTCCTGCAGAGCCTACGGCTGGGGGTGTAATGGGGGCTGGATGAGCTACTGTTACGAGCTGTTTCAGGCGTTCGGTTCGATCAGCGAGGAGTGCATGCCCTACCACGCCAACGACACCGATCCCTGCATTCAGGAGTCATGTGAGGTGCTGGCAAAGATAACCGGTTGGACTCCGGTGGCAAACAATGTGGATGCCATCAAGACCGCCGTTCTCAAAGGACCGGTATCCTGTGCCATGACTGTTTACAACGATTTCTTCTCCTACACCGGTGGGTGTTACGAGCACGAGGGTCTAGACCCGTGCAATCACGCTGTCCTTATCGTGGGATGGGATGATGATTATTGCGATGGCGACGGCGCCTGGATTGTAAAAAACAGTTGGGGTCCAGGCTGGGGAGAAGACGGCTTTTTCCGCATAAAATATAACAGCTGCCTCATTGGATATGCTACCGACCTGATAAACTACATCCCTGCCGGCCCTTACGTCACCTTGGAAGACTGGATGATTGATGACTTACCTGGAGGCAACGGAAACGGAAGATCAGAGCCGGAGGAGACGGTGAACATATACTTGACCTTCTCTAACCTCTGGGTTCAACTTATCGGAGCCCGAGTCACAGCTTGGGCCGACACCGAAGGGATCGTTTTCGTTAATAGCGTTTCCCTTTTGGGTGATATTGCTGCAGAAGACACGGTAGACAACTATTCCGACCCCATTCAGTTCTGGGTACCTTCGGACTTCCCGCCAAAGCGGGTCAACTTCACCTTCGAGATCAGCGGCAACGGGGGTGAGTACACCAAAAGCTGGACACGGGAGATCTGGATAGGCCGCTCTCCCATACTCATCGTGGACGACGATCAGGGCGCAAATCTTGAGAGCTACTACGCCGGATCAATGGACCAGATGAAGCTTCTGTACGATGTATGGGACAAGGCTAACCAGCCTGGCGAGAGCTACCAGTTGTCTGACTACGATGTAGTAATCTGGTTCACCGGAGACCATCAAGAGTCAGTTTTCTCAGACGAGGATATTCTGAGTTTGATGGCGTTTTTGGATCAAGGCGGACGACTGTTTTTGACCAGCCAGGATGCCGTAGAGGTCCTCGCTGCCTCGGCTGACCCGTTGCGGCAGACATTTCTGAATGATTATCTGCACGCGGGCTATGGCGGAACATGTGGCAGGCGACTGATGATGGGATATCCCGGAGATGAAATCGGAGACAACATGTACGTTCATCCAAACTACGAGGTTGCCAATCAGAGCTCCATGGACAACCTGATCCCTGACGCGGGCGCTGATACGGTTTTGGTGTACACCATCGGCACCAGCGCCGGATGGTGGACTCCCACCGATTCGGTTGCCGCCATCAAGGTCCAGACTGACTACTTCAAGCTGGTTCTGTTCGGCTTTGGATTCGAGTCCATTCGAGCAGACGGAGGAGACTTTCACGGTCAGACCACCACCAGCCGACAGGCAGTGATGGAAACGATCTTGAACTGGTTAAATACTGAATGGCGGTATGTTTACGGAGATGCCAACGGTGATCAACTCGTGGGCCCAGGGGACATTGTTTATCTCTTGAGTTATCTTTTCAGAGGAGGCCCCGCTCCTGGCTTTCTGTCCGCAGGAGATGCCAACGGCGACTGCGTAGTGAATTCTTCGGACGTAGTGTATCTCATAAACTATTTGTTCAGAGGGGGGTCTGCTCCTGTGGAAGGTTGTGCGTGAAACCAAACCCGGCTCGACCCAACCGTGACCTCTGAAATCTTGAGTCGATCAAATTCGACCACAATCCAACGTGCAAGCAGGCTTGAGGAAGGCATCTGCCTTCCTCAACTTGTTTTATACCTGCCTGCCTTATGAGACTTTTTCAGAAACAGGATGTCAGCCTTTTAACCATAGCCTTCAACACCTTCGCCCTCTATTTCGGGTTTACCGTGTGGAGGGTGATATTCAACAACTTCGCCAAAGAGGTCTTAGACATCACCCCGGCTCAGATAGGAATAATTCAGTCTGTGCGGGAGGTTCCAGGGCTTTTGGGCTTCACCATCGGAGCATTGGCCCTTTATCTGGCCGAGGTTAAGATCGCCACCCTGAGCATTGTTCTTGCCGGCGTGGGTTTGATAATGGTGGGACATGCAGACTCAGTCTTTATGCTGGGGGTGGGAACCCTGATCATGAGCGTGGGATTCCACAGCTTTCTTTCGTCTAACGATGCGCTTTTACTCCATTTCATAAAAACCAAGGAATCGGGAAAGGCCCAGGGGAAGATAAAGAGCACCGAATCTCTGGCCGGGGTCACGGCCACTCTCTGCGTTCTGGTCACCACCTTCTTTTTTGGATATCGCGAGACGCTGACCGCCTTCGGAGTGCTGGTTATCCTGGTCGGATTCTATTTCACCTTTATACTGAAGCCCAACCGGGCCAAAGAGGAGGAAAGAAAGGTCACCCTGAAGAAGAAATATTCTCTTTACTATCTTTTAAGTTTTCTCCGAGGCTGTCGCCGTCACATCTTCACCACCTTCGCCATATTCCTCCTGGTAGCAAACCACCAGATCAGCATATCAACCGCAGCGATTTTGTTTTTTATCTCCAACGTGTTGACCGTTTACACTAACCGACTGATGGGAAACCTGGTGGAGAAGTGGGGAGAAAGGGCAGTGCTGGCAGGAAGCTCATTTCTGCTCGTATTCATCTTCTCCGGTTACGCCTATATACCCTGGCTTCCCCTTTTGGCTGTATTCTACGTCGCGGACAACATGCTTTTTGGCTCGTCAATTGCCCTGCATTCGTATGTAAGGAAAATTTCGGATAAGGCAGATCTCACCAGCTGTATATCTTTCAGCGTCACCATAAATCATATCTCGGCGGTGATTCTGCCGGTCCTGGGCGGTCTGATATGGGAAGTTTTGGGATTCAAGGCCACTTTCCTCTTCGGAGCTGCCATCGTTCTCATAGACATGCTCTTCTCCCTGAGGGTGAAAACCGGGCGTGAAGTCAGGACAGGGACAAGCCCTGTCCCTGCGACCTGACAACCTTAACAGTGCCTGACACTCCCCGTTCGGAAGGAAGTTTGGAGTGTCTGCCTTCAGGTAGACCTGTTCAGGGGATAACTCTCGCTGTGGCCCTCTCGCATGAAGGCGTAGTCGAGTCTCTCTCTTGAATGTAGGAAATAAGGGAGGGTGATCGGTCCCTATCACCGGCAAGATGCGGCAACGTCGTGTTTTTGATGATGAAGCTGAAGCCAGACCTTCCGCGTCAGCAAACGGCTTGAGTTGTCCCGCCCTCCGCCAAAACCGAACGATACCTTTTTAGCTTCAAGACCTCAGTGCTGATTCCTGTTGAGGATGCAAGACTTGTTTCTCTTGGTAAGCCGGAAGTTTTATGACGAATAAAGTATAGGTACCCTCGTCGCTGTAGACTTCGATATCGCCGTCGTGATCCTCCAGTATCCGCGCGACTGATAGTAATCCTAAGCCCAATCCGCTCTTCTTGGTGGTGAAGCGTTCCTTGAATATCTTGGAAAGATCAGCGGAGCTTATGCCCATGCCGTTATCCGATATCTGAATCTGAACCTCTGACCCTTTACCTGACCTGCCCGCTTCTATGGTAACGGTCCTGGCTCGATCGGTAACCGGTTGTAAGGCACAAGCGGAATTATCCAAGATCGCATAAAGCATCTGTTGAAACTGCCTTTTGTTCACATTCACCTTGGGCGTGTCTTTTTCAAAATGGGTAGCAAAAGCGATATCACGGAATTCCCGGTGTGACTTCAGCAAAAGCAACTCTTCCTGGAAAAAACTCTCAAGGTCGAGTGGCTGCTTGTCCAGCCCAATCCGGGGTGATTCGCCCAAGTCTATAATTAACTCTCTGATGTTGTCCAAGGCGTTTCTCATGATGCCCATCTTCTTTCGCGACTCGTCCGAGTCGATTTTACCCGCTTCGGAAGGCAGTGTCTCCAGAACATCAAATAGCCTTTTGACTTCTTTCCGGACTGCATTGCCAATCTCTTCGGCTATGTGCTGTCTTAAGGTTGAGTCCTCTCGTATTCTCTCTACCTTTTCTTGAATTCTTCTTTGTGTAATGTTCTGGCACAGGTAAAGCCTGCCGACATTCTTTCCGACGGCATCTTTCATCTGGGTGATAGTGGTGCAGGAAAGAAAATGCTCTCCGTTATTCTTTTGGGCTATGATCTGTCCCTCCCACCGGTTCTCTTCTGCCAGCCTATCCGTGATGTCCCGACGAAGTCGTGACCAAGACTCACCGCTCCACAGCATCCCGATGGGTTTGCCAGCCATTTCTTGGGCCGCGTGGCCAAACTGCTTTTCCGCCGCTTTGTTGGAAAAGGAGATGTTGTCGTCCTCTCCGGCGCAAACTATGGCATAAGGAACAGAGGAGAGTATTCGCTCCAGGAAAGCCTCCCCTTCCTCCATTGACACGACGGATTGCTCCAGCCAATCTTTACCTTCTCTCCTCTGGGGACCCTCGTTTAACAGCCGCATTGTCTGCTGAAGTTGCTCGTTTTTTTCTTTAAGCTCCTCGATCACTTGGAGATCAGCCTGTTTTAAACCCGAGCTTAGCACCTTGACGATCTGGTAAGCAATCAGAGGACTGTTATTGAGGATGGTGAGAAAATCCGACCTGGATAACTGGAAGACCTTAGTGGGCTTGATCGCCTGGGCTGTCACAGGACGCGTAGACTCATCGATAAAGCCCGACTCGCCGAAGATATCCCCTTCCCTCCTCAAGGACCGACTGCTCTCTTCCTCCCCCTCCTTGGCCGCACGAGTGATCTTTATCGCTCCCTCTTTGATGATATAAAGAGTATCCCCGAGGGTCCCCTCCTTGAAAAGCACCTCGTCGGCGGAATAAGTCTTGTCCTTGAAGTAATCGCAGATCTTCTTGAGACTATCAGAATCGAGTGTTGAAAATATTCGCGTTTTACGCAATAATTTGATTATTTCGGCAGACATATCTCTCCCTCGTGACTTAGTAAAGAGCCAAGCCCCCCTTTGTTATATCGTCAGCGCCTGGAGAAGCTGAAACCTTTTTT
>CAYGCR010000078.1:0-13053 GCA_964348415.1 uncultured Ignavibacteria bacterium
TTCTCTGAAGTAGATTCGAAATGTCGTGTTGCTTGGGATCGATGACCATATGGAAGTGATCGGGTAGGACAACCCAGGCCATTATGATGAACGCTGCTCTATCATTGACCGCAGCCAGACCAGCCCTGAACAGATCGATATTGTCCACCAAGACAGGCTTGCGCTCATAGGTCACATTGGTGATGAAATAGATATTGCCCTCTCGGTTGTAACGACGCAAGATAGACATAGACGACAAGACATTGTCAGGAGCCTATGGGCTCCTGACCTACGCGGCTGACCTACGCAGCTCTCGTTCGTCACGGACGCCCTGGTCCGTGGCGTTTTATATGGTAACCGACAAGATGTCCGTTACTAACTGTCGGGGCGATTCCCCGCCTCGGCGGGATGCTCCACATGAATCGCCCCTACACGCGCTATTGAAAATCCTCGCTTATCCGATAATTGGGTGCCTCTTTGGTGATGATTACATCGTGAGGATGGCTTTCTCTCAAGCCCGCATAGGTGATGACCATAAACTCAGCTTTCTGGTGAAGCTCTTCTATGTTTCTTGCTCCGGTGATTCCCATGCCTGCTCTGAGCCCTCCAACCATCTGGTAGACCATGTCGGAGAGCTTGCCTTTGTAGGGCACGCGACCTTCAATTCCCTCCGGCACGAATTTCTTGATATTCCGTTGATGCTCCTGGAAATATCTTTCTTTTCCTCCCTTTCTCATGGCTTCAATCGAGCCCATGCCTCGATACAGCTTGAAAGTCCTTCCCTCGAAGAGGATGGTCTCACCGGGACTCTCTTCGGTGCCGGCAAACAGGCTTCCGATCATCACCGCGTTGGCTCCGGCACCTAATGCTTTGCTTATGTCGCCGGAATATCTTATTCCTCCATCGGCGATTATGGGAACGTTATTTTTTGCTGCGGTCTCCGCGCAGTCCAAAATGGCCGTTATTTGTGGGACTCCTGCTCCGATTACCACCCTGGTTGTGCAGATTGATCCGGGACCGACCCCGACCTTGATGCAGTCAGCGCCTGCCTGGATGAGATCCTCCATCCCCTGTTTGGTGGCGACGTTGCCTGCGGCCAGAGGCACCTCTGGGAACTTGCTCTTGAGCTTTTTTACTGCGTCCATTACCCCTTTTGAATGTCCATGGGAGGAGTCTATGACCAGAAGGTCTGCTCCCGCATCCACCAGGGCAGAGGCCCGGGGGATCATATCCTTGGCCACACCCACTGCAGCCCCCACTCTCAGCCTGCCCCTGGCATCCTTGCAGGAGTTGGGATACTGGATGTTTTTCATGATGTCCTTGACCGTGATCATACCTTTGAGGTTGTTCTTCTTGTCCACGATCAGGAGCTTTTCGATTCTGTTCTTGTGCAAGATCTCTTTGGCCTGCTCTAAGTCGGTTCCCTCCGGCACGGTGATCAAGTTCTTTTTGGTCATCACCTCGCCGATCTTCCTGGTGAGGTCTTTGTGGAATCTTAAGTCCCGATTGGTCAGGATGCCCAGGAGTTTTCCCCTTCTGGTGACCGGTATGCCTGAGATGGAGAATTTCCTCATCACCTCCAGGGCTTCTCCGATCATCTTGTCCGGAGGGAGAGTGATCGGGTCGACTATCATCCCGCTTTCCGATCTTTTGACCTTGTCCACCTCGGATGTCTGTTTTCCGATGCTCATGTTCTTGTGAACCACGCCCATGCCTCCCTCACGGGCCAAAGCGATAGCCAGTGCAGACTCTGTCACCGTATCCATGGCCGCGCTCAGGATAGGGACGTTCAGCTTGACATGTTTGGTGATGTAGGTGGAAACGTCTACGTCTCTGGGCAGCACATCGGATTTCTGGGGAATCAACAGGACATCGTCAAAGGTGAGACCGGGTTTTTCTCTTATTCTGATTCTCATTTTCCTCCGTCTTCTTTAAACTTGAATCATCCCGACTCGTCAGACCAGATCAATATCCTTCCGCAGTTGTCGCAGGTGTAGATTCTCTCCGCCTTTCTTATCTCCTGGATGATCTGCGGAGGGATACCTTTGTAGCAGGCACCGCAGGCCCTCTTCTTTATGCCCACCACCACCTGGTTTCCTCTTCCCCGCTTGACTCTCTCGTAGGTGGCCAGAAGCCTTTTGTCGATTCTAACTGTGATGTTCTTCCGATCCCCTTCTTTGATCTTGATCTTGTCCTCAATGGAATTGAGCTCCTCCCTTAGATGGGTAAGTTGGTCGGTGTTGGTTGTTTCGATGTCCTCAAGCTTCTGCTTGTACTCTTTTATGTTTTCCTTAAGATCATCCATGTGGGTGAGAATCTTTAAGATCTCTTCCTCGACGTCAGAAATTCTCCGCTTGCGGTTGGCGATCTCGTTGGTTAAGGCGTCGTATTCCTTATTGGTCTTGATAGCCATCATCTGTTTCTGAAACTTGGCTAGCTCTTGATTGAGAGTGGCCAGCTCCATATCCAGCCTGCTATGGCGGAGATTCTCTTCCTTGAGTTCGCTTTCTGAATTCTCCAGCCCTCTTTTTGTATCCTCGATTTCCGTTTCCAGATTGTTGATCATCTCCGGGAGATAGTCTTTGGACCTTTCCAGCTCCCCCAGATCATAGTCAACATTCTGAAGCTTGAGAAGCATTTCCATTTCTTTTTCTATTTCCATCCTGTTACTCCTTGCCATAGAAAACAAAAAAGTGCACAACCATGTTGTGCACTTTACGCTTGACCCTTCCTTCTTTCTTTATTATCAAAAAGCTGGGGGATTCTATTTTGAAATTATCTTCGCCCCCGCAACACTCTTCCTTCTCCATTAACTCTCCTCAAGGTCTAGATATCTCATAGGAGTTCCGCCGACGTGTATCGCTCGTTCTTTTTTCCTCAATGGTGGGCAATACTGGATTCGAACCAGTGACCTTTCGGATGTGAACCGAACGCTCTAACCAACTGAGCTAATCGCCCATCACTCTCCTTGCTTAAGTTCGAGGCCCAGAGGGTGCCTCCAATTTCCTAAACTTTTAATATACGGCTCTTCCTCCCGTTTGTCAATATCCTCAATAACTTTCACGCAAGATTTTTTCATCTGTTGGCCCTCAGAAAACGCCCACTTTAATACCGCTCATACCTACTCACTCACACGTTGATCCAACTCCCCCATGAGAGAATGACCCGCCGTTCAACTGACTGGCAACATTGTGTTGGCATTAACTGCCTCAGCCGCCATTTATCAGGCACGCGCTGCTGCGCCGATTACTCCTTGACCAGCAACACGTTCACTGCCTTGATAACGGCCTTTACCGTCTCCCCTTCCTTAATACCCAACTCGTCCAAAGAGTCTATCGTCATAACCGAGCTCATTTTTGAGCCAGCCGGAATGTCAAATCTGACCTGGCACATCATGGTGCCCTTCTTGATCTGGGTCACCTTTCCGATCAGCTGGTTTCTGGCCCCGTACTTCATGGCAAAACCTCCTTCCAGAGAATGAATTCAAAAGTCGGAAGAATATAAGAAAAAGTCGCGCCGCATGCAATAGTCTCTTGATGTGCGGATACCGGACGTCTTCGCCCCAGTAACTCACGAGAGCTTTCATTTTGGGGTAAAAGTGGCGAGATTACCGGGGGGTATTGAGAAGTGCGCCTAGGTTCCTCGAGAGAAGCTTGCAGTCAGAAAAGAGGCCCGCTCGCTTGAGCTTTTCTATGGTCTCGGGATTCAGGCTCTCCTCCGGCGTGCCCATTAGAATCTGACTTGTTTCTCGCTCGGAGAAGATTGCCGCGTCAACCGTGCGGCGAACAGATGGTGGATTTGCAGGGCACACGTTTTGACAGATCATGCATCCGATCAGGCAGTTGTGCCACGAGGGGGCGATCCAATCCGGGAACGGTCTTTCGCTTTCGTTGTGATAGCTGATGCATTTCTCAGCATACAGGAGGAAGCGGTCAGAGCAGATGGCACCTGAAGGACACTTTTTCACACAGGCACTGCATGTCTGGCATCGATCCAGCATCTGCGGCTCTTGCCAGTGGTCTTCGGAGAGGGGCGCATCGGTGTAAAAGGCGGTGAGACGGAAGTAACTGCCCATGTCCTCCACGTACGTGATGTTGTTCTTTCCATACGCAGCCAGCCCGCTGCGGCTTGCCAGGAGTTTCTTCGGCACCCCGGCATTTACCAGTTGATATCCTTCACCTTGCATCACCTCGTTCATGCAGTTGTGTACTTGTTGATCTGTGTCATGATTATACACGGGCGGAATAATGGCTTGGAATGGCCGTCCGTCCAACGTGAACGTCACCTCTAACGCGGGAACGGGCGTAGCGACAACGATGAGCGATCGCGGTTGTGGTAAAGCCTCGGGAATCTTGAAATCAAAGACGTAGTGATAGTCACGATAGACGCCGTCAGCAAGCAACCCTTGCGAATGGACGCGCTCTATCTCCTCCTTTAACTCGGCAAGATGCTCAACAGAGACCGCGCGGGCCTTAGAGCCAATGCGTTCCAGCTTGGAAAGAACTTTCGCCCATATGGAGTTTCTCTGAATCATCGTGACTCCTCTCCGTGAGCGGCATTGTCAAGGGGATATCAGCGAGTTTGTGGCATTGAAGTCGTCCAAAGCGCTCACACCTGAGTATACGGACGCTCCGGGAGTCAAGTTGCGCGCTGGCATGATGTACTGGGGCTGGAAGCAGCCGATGCGAATTGGCTACGGGAATTCCTATCCCTGCAACATCGGCAGGCTACGGTGGTTAGAGTTTGGTGGCACACGATGGGGGATTTGTCAATCAGCAATCGGAATCTCCAAATAGCTCGGATGTTCTGGATCGTGATACAGCGTGATGTGAGCTGTGCGGGCGTCCTTGTCCGACTCGGCAGCTACTTCACCCCCGCTGTTGTAGTTCTTCTGCCAGTATATGGAATTAGGTGCCTTGATTACCAGTCTTAATCGACTTCCTTTGGCGATTCGCCTCGAGAAAAAGAAGAAGCCGTCAAACTCGTAGCGGTTGATCTCACCTGGCTTAACCAGTTTTTCATGGCGCAACGATTCGCGGTAGCGCGCCCGCATCATATCCTGAGTCAAGAGCATGCTGGTGCCGTCAGTTTTGATCTCGTAAACCAGTACCACAAAATCGGTGTCGGGCACATCCATTTCGATCCAGATTACAAGTTTAAGATAGCCGGTGATCTCTGTGTCATCCGGAAAGGCCTCGCTGTGATAAACCAGACCAGTTCCAAACAAATTGAGTGCACGACCCTGGTCCGTGATCCAGTTCTTGATCTCTTCCTTCTCAAACTCAGCGGGGCGGACATCCAGCGGATCGTAGACGTAGTCGTCGACAGCCGAGTGATGCGGTTTCTCCTCGGTCAACTCTCCGGAATGAAACACGTCATTGGCTTTGCCATCGGATTTGAGATAGAGCTTGCGAGTGGTTGCGGTTATGCTCTCCAGATCATCAGCATATTTCCACTTCTCCGCGCCGGCCACGTAATAAGCCACCCTTTTTTTCACGAATTCCGGCTTTTTCCCGTCCTTCAGCGTCCAGTCATACCATTCCCTGTGCAGCTTGTTCATGTCGAGCATACTCTCCTTGCCGAGTTTCAGCCCGCCGATTTCTTCCTTGGGGGTGCGCGTCCCGACATGATCCCAGGGCCCGATGATCAGATAGTGTTTGCCCTGGGCTTCGGGAGATGCGTTGCGCATGTGTCGCACATAGAAACCCATCGCGCCCGGTTGATCGCCATCGTAATGCCCGGTGATGGTGAGAATGGGCAGGTTCATCCTGGCGAATTGCTCGTCGGTCGGATTCATCGCGTCCCAGTAAGAATCCTGGCAGGGGTGAGACAGCCAAGTTTGAAAGGTCGCGGAAGGGTTGCCCACGATCTTATCCAGCTCCTTGAACGGCAAATGAGCCTCATACATCTCTCGAAACTTCTGAATCCAAAACGAGGATTCCTCAAATAAACTCTGGTTGCGCGTCAGACCGCTGGTGAAGGTCAGCCACTGCATTTCATATGGATAGAAGATGTTTCTCCAAAAAGGGAAATCAATGCCTGGAAAGCCAGAAGCGACAGGCACGATGGTCTTCAGATGAGGCGGGAACTCCTTTAGCGTGGCCCATTGGTCGTGTCCACCGTACGAACCGCCCCACATGGCAACCTTGCCATCACACCACGACTGCTGGGCCAGCCACTCTACTATGTCATGACCGTCGTGAGCTTCCTGCAAGTTGGGCTGGAAATTGCCCTCCGAATTGCCGCGTCCCCGGGAATCCACCAGTACGAAGACGTATCCGTTCTGTGAGAAATAGTACGCGCGGGCGTGATAGTTGTCGCTGATGTAGGGGGTCAGCGCGAAGATGGCCGGGAGGGGGGTATCCGTCTTTTTGGGCTTGTACACGGTCGCATTGAGCTTAACGCCGTCCCTCATAGGAATCCTCAGGCCCCAGATCAGGTCGATATCTCTTGGCTTCGGGGGCTTTTTCTCTTGCTCCGGCTGACAAGGCTCAGGAGCCACAGATTTCATGATTTGCCTCCTGTTGGATTTGTGGTCAGAAAACTATTATTGCAGGCGCATCAAATAATTTTGCATTGTCATCGCGAGTCCCCCCGGACGGGGGACGAAGCAATTTGTTGGGATTGCTTCGCCGGCTTGCTCCTCGCAATGACATTCCACTTAATACGTTTGTATTAGTTGATTTCCCTCAAGGCGAATTCATAAGGTTAAGGAAGGGGGGTGATCCTTTGAGGCTTGACGGCGATTCTTCCTTCCCCCTCAACAGTGAACTCTCCGATTTCGACCGAATCGATCACCCCTCCTTTCTTGAGGACCTTTAGCAAATGGTTTTTCTTGCCTGCGGGCACGGCGATGATCAACCCTCCTGAGGTCTGCGCATCGCAAAGGATAAGTTTGCTGGTGGTAGAGACGCTTTCATCCCATTCCACGGTATCTGAAAGGAAGTCCATGTTGGAGAGCGTGCCGCCAGGAACTGCTCCCGCCGCTGCCAGGTCCCATGCCTCTTTTATTACCGGTACCTTGCTGGCGTAGATTACAGCATCAGCCTTGCTGGCGCGAGTCATTTCCTTGAGATGACCCAACAGTCCAAAGCCGGTGACATCGGTACAGGCATGCGCGCCGACTTCCAGCATCGCCTCAGCCGCATCCCGATTGAGCGCGCTCATCACCTTCACAGCCTTCTTGGCCAAATCGGCTGAAGCCATCCCTCGTTTTATGGCAGTGGAGATGATTCCAAGACCTATCGGTTTGGTCAATATGATAGCGTCTCCGGGCCGGGCTTTGTCATTGGTCAGCACGTTGTCTGGATCAATGATCCCAGTGACCACCAGACCGAACTTGGGCTCATTGTCCTCAACTGTGTGCCCTCCCAGGATGCTGATGCCCGCTTCTTTGGCCTTGTCGTGGGCACCTCTCAGTATCTCCTCCAAAATCTGCAAGGGCAATCGTTTTTCGGGAAACCCCACGATACTGAGGGCAAAGAGCGGTCGTCCGCCCATGGCGTAAATGTCGCTTAGGGAATTTGCTGCGGCAATGGCGCCAAAATCATAAGGTTCGTCCACTACCGGAGTAAAGAAGTCGACAGTCTGCACTATGGCCGTGCCGTCCTTCAATCGATAGACAGCTGCGTCGTCGGCAGTAGTGGTTCCGACTATCACGTTAGGATCTACGACTGGGGGAAGATTGCCCAGAATTTCCTCCAGAGCCTGTGGTCGCAATTTGCAGGCGCAGCCTAATCCATGCGTGTAATGGGTGAGTTTGATCTCCTTTAAGTCCACTTTCTCGGCAACAGGCGCTTCAGCGCCCGGCGATAGACGGCCGACCGCCCGGGTGATAGCTTCAACTGCGCGGTCGGTCTCCTCTTCTGTGGTATGTCGGCCGGTGGAGAATCTGATAGTCCCCAAAGCAGCGTCACGGGGGACTTTCATGGCCACGAGCACCGGCGAGGGCTCGGTCGCGTCAAAATGGCAAGCCGCGCCAGGAGAAGCGGCTACTTCATCCAATTCCGAGAGCAGAGTATTGGCGTCGATCCCGGGGAATGCCACGCTGAGAGTATTGGGGAGTCGTTTCTCAGGATGGCCGTTCAGTATCAGTCCTGGAATGCTCTCTCTTAGACCATCCCAGAGGCGGTCGCGCATCTTCCGCATATGAGCTGCCTTTGTCTCCGGATCGCGACCGGCGATTTCGGCTGCCTTTCCCAATCCAACGATCTCTAAGACATTTTCAGTGCCGGCTCTTCTGTCTTGCTCGTGGTCGGCGCCGTGTACGAGCTTTTCTACCTTAACTCCGCGGCGCATATACAGAGCACCGACTCCTTTGGGAGCATAGATCTTGTGACCTGCAATCGAGAGGAGATCAACGCCGAGCTCCTGCACCCTTGCTGGTATCTTGCCGACTGACTGAGCTGCATCAGTATGGAAAACGATGTCATGCCCCCGAGCGATTTTGCTGATCTCAGAGATGGGCTGAATCGTGCCCACCTCATTGTTGGCGTGCATTATTGTGATAAGAATGGTCTGGGCTGTGATGGCTTTCCTCACATCCTCGGGATCGACCAAGCCATACTCGTCCACCGGCACGTAGGTGACCCTGAAGCCTTCCTTCTCCAGCCACTTGCAGACGTTGATCACCGCCGGATGTTCGATCTGAGAAGTGATGATGTGCTTTCCGCTATCCCGCAGAGCATATGCCACCCCCTTGATGGCGAAGTTATTGGACTCGCTTCCACCGCTGGTGAAGATCACCTCATCCGGAAAGCAGCCCAGAAGTTCTGCCACCTGCTTTCGGGCATTCTCCACGGCCTGCCTGGTCTGGACGCCGTACCAGTGCGAACTGGAGGGATTACCGAAATGCTCCTTCAAGAAAGGAAGCATGGCATCGGCAACTTCGGGATCAATGGGTGTTGTGGCGTTGTAATCTAAATAAATAGGTTTCTCAGCCACGTTATCCTCCGGTTACAGTCGCGTCGTAAGGAACGCCATCGCGAGCCCAAAGGGCCAAGTGATCTCCTTCCACTCATGTAGGAGATTGCTTCGTCCCGCCCATGGCGGGACTCGCAATGACATCCCAATTGCAACCACCGGGTTTGAATTAATACTCCATTCCCAGTTGCCAAAAGACGAAGCTCCAGATGTCGGTGTATTGGTCTATAGTCTTGGAAAGGGGCGTTCCCGCATGCCCCGACTCGGTGTCAAACCGCAACAATATGGGAGCATTTGAGGAGGTTGCGGCCTGCACCCTCGCAGTCATCTTCACGGCATGCATGGGGTCGACTCTGGCATCTGAGTCCGCGGTCATGAATAGTGTGGCCGGATAAGCTGTCCCGTGAACAACCCGATGGTATGGAGAATAAGCGTACAGCCACTGGAACTCGACTGAATCCTCAGGTGACCCGTACTCGGGAGTCCAATATTCGGCGATCAGGAAATTATTGAATCGCACCATGTCGAGAAGAGGATTCCAGCAGATCACCGCCTTAAACAGATCAGGTCTCTGGGTCAGTGCCGCTCCCACCAGGAGTCCGCCATTGCTTCCCCCGTGGATGACCAGTCTGGAGGGATTGGTGTAGCCGCTGGAGATCAGCCACTGGGCGGCGGCGATGAAGTCGTCAAACGTGTTCTGCTTGTTCCCCAACATTCCGGCCTTGTGCCACTCCTCGCCGTATTCTGAACCTCCCCTCAAGTTGGCCTCTGCGAAAACTCCCCCATGCTCCAGCCACAGAAAGGTGTTCCGCCGAAAGTCGGGCGTTTGGGCGGAGTTGAAACCGCCATATCCTGTCAGCAAGGTGGGGTTTTCTCCGTTCAGCTGGATTCCCTTGCGGTGTACCAGAAACATCGAGACTTTCGTCCCGTCTTTGGACTTATACCACACCTGTTTTACCTCGTAGGGGGAGGTGTCGACGTCCGCTTCCACCTGGTCGAGGATGGAAAGCTCGTCGGTTTTCAGGTCATAGCGGTACAAGGTGGGGGGGAGAAAATAGGAGTTGAAGATGAAGACAACCTCAGATCCGTCCCATTCTCCGTGCAGACCGTAGATGCTGCCCAGCGTGGGCAATTCGACGTCCTTAAGATGCTCGCCAAGGAGAGAAAATATCTTCAGTCGGGACGAGGCGTTTTGCATGTACTGCGCCACCAGCCGGTCACCCACGACAAAAGCGTGCTTCAATATCGACTCGCTCTCCGGTATCAGCTCCTTCCAGTTTTCCATAACTGGGTTTTTCAAATCGACTTGGAGTAAGCGATATTTGGGAGCCCTGTAGTTAGTATGAAGATAGAGATTCTCTCCCACAATCTCCCCGGAGAAGAGCGCTTCTTTTCCGACCGCCACAGGAACAAACTCCTGGTGTCTGATCGACTCAGGAGGGCGCCTCAGCGGTTGGAAGTAAACGTCGGATTTGTCCCAGCCTATGGCTGTGGAAAGCATAATGTTTTGATTGTCCGATGAGAAAGAGATTTGCTGCCACTCGGTCTTATCCCTGCCTTCGCCGAACACCTTGGGGTCGTTCTCTGGCTCGGTTCCCAGGATGTGATAGAAGACGTGCCGATGATAGTCCTCCTCATCCTTTGGAACCGTTCCAGGCGCAGGCAGACGGGTGTAGTAAAACCCGCTATCATCTGCTTTCCAGGACAGGCCGGTATAACGCGTTCTGGTTATCACGTCCGGGAGCTTCTCGCCAGTCTCCACGTTCATGATGTAGAGTGTGCTCTGTTCCGTACCTTCCCTGGAAAGACCGTAGGCCAAAAGCTTCCCGTCGTCCGAGGGAAACCACCAGTCCAGAGCTACCAAACCCTCTTTGTCCAGCGCGTTGGGATCGATCAACACCCGCTCCTCACCCTCTGTGCCTTGGCGCACATACAGAATTGCCTGATTCTCCTTTCCCTCTCTTTTTGTGTAGAAGTAGTTGCCTTTATGCACCTGCGAGGCGCCGATGTAGCCGATGGAGAGAAGCTTCTCCAGACGTCCTCCGATCTTGGCCCGAGCGGGAAGATTGTCCAAAAAAGAGCGGGTATATTCGGTCTGCTGGGCCACCCACCTTTGCGCCTCATCGCTTTTGGCATCTTCCAGCCAGCGATACGGATCCTCTACCGTGTGGCCGAAGATCCTTTCCGTGACGTCGTCTGTTCGTGTCATGGGGGGTTTTCTTAACACAATCCCGTCCTGAGAATTCGATTGTGTGACCAAGACGATTTCCAACAGAAATACCAATCCAACTAAGAGGAATGAAAATCCGCCTCTGTACGATCCGCCTACACTCCTGCATTTACTCATAAAGCCTCCTGCGGGTTAGCTTGAAACCTAACTTTGCCTGATACATCTCCTGTAAGATACGAGTACGAAATGCTCAGGTTTCCGTTCAAGATAACCACCGTGCGCCGCCCCTGCAAGCTAAATGTTCGCTTGTCCCGTTGCGGGAGCCTGAGCGAAGAGCCAAGATGCTGGCCAAGTGTGTACGTCCCGGTACAGACGAACAGAGAAGATGCACCCAGAAGTGCATCTCGGAGTGTATTTTCAAAGTAACCCAAAATGGGGAATGTTAGTAACGTCTTGCCCTGGCGAGACTTAGTTGGTACCGGCCGACTTTTCCCCTTCTTGGCATCCTACTTGCACTAAGCCTTTTTCGAAGTTGGTGCTGAGTGTAGCGATTAGAAGCTCGTAAAACAAACATTTCGAAAGGAGGTGCTCTATGAGGCAAAAGTCTTTGGTGGCATTGCTGGTGTGCTTTTCTCTGGCAACATTTCTCGCCAACGGCTGCATCTTCGATTCTGCCACCAAGATCAACAATGACAACACCGAGGTCCAGATTCCGGACTTGGAGGATGAATGGGGCGGATACAAGGCCACCGATGAAGCGCCCGCGTTCGGCAATCCTGAGATTCTGAATGAGTTTGCCGAAGATCAGAATGTGGTAGATCTTCTGGAGACCGATCCTCAGATCGCTGAAGCTTTTGAAGACCCGTTGGTGGAGGTTTACTTCCTGCGCATTACCTGGGGAAATCTACAGTGGGATACAACCGTCGCTGTGGTGACAGACTGGAGCGGGTCGGCTCAGATAAACAAAGGTACCCTTGTGCTTCTCAGGACCATTCGCTTTGAGCCGGGCGATTACATTCACCGGCCTCGCCCGGACTTTCGCACCTTGGAATGGACTTCTTACACCGGAACTCATTTTGACGGTATCTATGTTGCCATCGTTGTACGGCCCCAGGATACTACCAGCGTGGAAGGCACACTAACCTTTGCAAGTGCGCCCTTCAGCCGAACTTTTACCTTCTCCGAGCTGGATTCCATCAACGTGATCTATCAGGTTGATCAGCAGGGAAATGAGATCGCCTTCGTAGGCCACAAGAAACAACTGGTCCCCTGCGGTAACGGGTTTCTGGACGGGAGATGGATCAGGACGGCACGGCACATGGGTGTAGTCATGGGGAGATGGATCAATCGTGATGGAAGCTTAGCCGGACATTTCATGGGTTACTGGGGGATACGGAGGGACGGTCAAAAGCTCTTTTTCGGGAAATGCATCAGCCATAATGGCGAGTTCAGATGGCTCATCCGGGCAAGATGGGGATACAGGCACGGGCAAGATGAGGACAAAGGATGGTTTGCCGGAGAGTACTTTGACCGAAGCCTTCAGGCCAGAGGAGCCTTCAAAGGCGAATGGAGAGCCGGGGGTGACGGGGGCAGGAAAGGCTTCTTCGAAGGAGCATGGCACCAATTCTGCCCCTACGGAAATCCTTAAGCCAGAGATCCTTTCTGAAGCATTTTGAGCAGACCGATCCAAAGCAATCAGAGCAATTAAGGGTGGATGTGATCATCCACCCTTTTTTCTTGATATCTCAGCAGGGAGGTGAGGATTGGCGCCTGCGAGCAGGTTTGATTATCTGCTTCCAACGGGTCTGAAGGCGGCCTGGTTTTCCCCATCTCAAGAAGGCCGGGACGCCAAGTCAAGATATAGGTGATTTTCCAAGTCGGGGCCCTTGGTTGCTCCGCGCTTGGAATCCAATATCCTGCAGTCGCCCAAGTTATGTAAATTGTTTTGTGTAAAATTATGTTTGGCTAGATAAGTAGAAAGG
>CAYGCR010000079.1:0-12678 GCA_964348415.1 uncultured Ignavibacteria bacterium
GTGAAGGAGCAATATATAATATTGGTTTTGAAAAAGGCATGAATTATTGGAATAAGTTTTTGAAAAAAGGCGGCTATGTTGCTGTTACTGAGGCATCATGGTTTACAGAAGAACGGCCAAAAGAAATATTTGATTTTTGGAATGAAGCATATCCTGAAATAGACACCATTCCAAATAAAATTGCTCAAATGCAAAAAGCAGGCTATGTTGTTATAGCATCATTCATACTGCCTGAAACTTGCTGGATTGACAACTTTTTTGTTCCGGAAATAACAGCACAGAAAATATTTTTGAATAAATACAAAGGTAATAAATCTGCCGAAGAATTCGTAAAATATGAAAAGCGTGGAGCTGAACTTTACAATAAATATAAAGAATATTATGGGTACGTATTTTATATTGGAAAAAAAATATAGTTTCTGTTAAATGACAAAGTTCGCTAAAATAAAGACAGTTATAACAACGCATTCCAGCGGACGCTGACGCGCCGCTGAATTTGGATGTTGGGCTACAGGAGAGTCGGAGCTTGAAGAAGCGACAGATCATTGCAATGGGCGGTGGCGGCTTTTCAATGGAACCTGACAATGCGCTTCTTGATGAGTATTTCATCAAGCAAACGGACAAAAGAAACCCTTCGGTTTGCTCTCTGCCTACGGGCACAAGTGACGCTGAGGGATACATCGTCAAATTCTATTCTGCCTTCAACCGACTGAACTGCAAGCCTGCACATCTCTCGCTGTTTTGTCCGCCTGAGAATCTCGAAGCCTTCGTTCTGGCACAGGACGCTATCTACGTCGGTGGCGGCAACACGAAGAATCTGCTAGCACTGTGGAGGGAGTGGAAACTGGATAAGCTTCTCCGCAAGGCGTGGCGGCAGGGAGTAGTCCTTGGTGGAGTCAGTGCGGGATCGATCTGCTGGTTTGAACAGGGACTGACCGATTCTGTTCCCGGCAAGCTGACCGTACTTACCTGCCTTGGCTTTCTCAAGGGGAGCAACTGCCCACACTATGATGGCGAAGTGAAGAGACGCCCGGCCTATCAGCGGCTTATCAGGCGAGGCAAGATGAAGCGGGGATTCGCTGCGGATGACGGGGTGGCCCTCCACTTCGTCGGACAGAAACTCGCACATGTTGTGAGCTCACGTCCTGATGCTGCAGCGTATCGAGTACAAGAACATGTAAATCAAGCGATAGAAGATAAGATCGTCCCGGAGTATCTGGGGAAAGAATAGGCCCAACCAGCGCATGCAGCGGAGGACCGCTGATGCGCGGAACGTTAGAAAGTTTGGACATCAATATGGCAAAAAAGAAATCATGGCGTGAAAAGTTGGCTGATAGCAAAGACCTGCCAAAAGTTATAAGATGTGAGGAGAAAGGGAAGTATGGGCCAAGATGGGGAGTGAAACCTGGAGATACGCTTGTTATTCCGGCACCAAAAGAAGTGGATGAGATTATGAAGAGGGTCAAAAAAGGGAGGCTTATTACTATTAATGAGATTCGCAGGATTCTTGCTAAAAAACACAAGACTACAAGTGCATGTCCTATAACTTCTGGCATCTTTGGGTGGATTGCAGCAAATGCCGCAGAAGAACAAAGACAACAAGGAAAGAAAAACATCACACCTTATTGGAGGACATTAAAAGCAGGAGGAGAATTGAATCCGAAATATCCTGGCGGTATCGATGCTCAAAAGAAATGTTTGGAATCAGAGGGCCATAAAATTGTTCAAAAAGGAAAGAGATACATCATAGAGAATTATGAGAAATCTTTGATGAAGTCTTGAACTTCCTAACAACTCGCTCCAGTCCACCGCTCCACGGCGGCTGATCTCCGTGGTTAGGCGCACAATTTTCACATTCCAATCGTTAGACAGACTCGTATGAAACCCATCGAGTGGGGTGATCTATTTGCCCTGAATCCGAGATTCATAGAAATCGCAAAAGAATGGACTAAACTAAAGGAGGTCACATGAATACGTCACAAATCTTCATCGCCGTGTCTATCGCAGTTCTGGCAGTTGTCGCCCTGCTTGTTTTTTTCATAGCTAGGAGAAGAAAAGAAAACAGACTCACGCCACTCGCTGGTCTTGCTTTTGGATTTGTGTTGGCAGGAATCGTTTTGGGGGACGATAGGTTGATTAGCTATGGTTTGTTGGGAATTGGAGTGATTCTTGCAGTTATTGATATGTTCAATAGATCAAGGAGCAAGTAACTTGATAGTGCTCCAGGGACCAATCAAATAGGCAGCTAGCCCAGCTTGTGGTGGAATTGGAAGGACTTTCCAGAATTCGGGTTACTGCGTCTAACAAGTCGCTGGAGCGGACTTACTAATCGACCGTCGCTTTGCCGCCCACTTTGCCTTTGTGTCATCTCGGTGATTGTCGGGCGCCCTGTTTCACCCGTGGGCGGCTCAGCTCCCAGCCGTTAGGCCGAGGAATCATCCTTAATTGGGAAAGAACAATGTGAAGATACTGGCATCTGCAGACATCCACGGAGATCATCGATCCCTTCAATGGGTGGTTGAGATGTCTCAGTCCTCACAACCGGACGTAGTTGTGCTTGCAGGTGATCTACTCGGTTGTCCTGCTGAGTACAAATCTGTCGAACAAGCACAAGTCGCAGATGCGGAGAGGACATCCGCTACTCTCGAGCAGATTACTGTTCCCGTTCTTTATCTAATGGGAAATGATGATCTCGTACCACTTCAGCCCAAGTCAGAGAACATTATCTCCTTGCATGGGAGAAGTATCCCCTTCGGTCCGTATAACTTTGTTGGCTACCAGTACAGCCTTCCTTTCATGGGTGGGGTATATGAGAAATCTGAGGATGAAATAAAGGAGGATATTGCTGCGATTGAGCACTATGTGAGTCCCAACACAGTCCTTGTCACGCATTGTCCTGCGCATGGCATTTTGGATATGGGAATACTAAATAGACATGCAGGAAGCGTATCAATTCTCGAATTGATCACTTCAAAGAAACCTCGAGCTCATATTCATGGACATATCCATTACCACTTTGGTCGTCAAGGGATACACTTCAATGTCGCTGCTGATATGCAAGAACGTGCTGTACTAATCGATCTTGAGCGCCTCAAGCATACCGTACTCGCAGGAACTTTGTCGGCCTAGAGTCTCGCTGGAGCGGACTCCGCGCGAGGCGCGAAAATGGGGTGGAGTAAGTTTGCGGGGCGGCTCAGCTCCCAGCCGTTAGACGCACAAAGCGGGTAATATGAACTATAAAGAGATTCTTTCTCGTTTGACAGGATTTAGTGTTCCCGTGTTTGGCATTTCTTGGAATCCCCGTTCGTCACGGACTCCCTGCCCGTGACGTTAGGCTTTAGAGTATCGGGCGGCTCCGATATCAGCGATGGACAGTTAGTTCTCTATCCCCTTCTGCGCCAAGATACCCTTCCTGAAGGGGTGTTTTATCTCTTTCACTTCGGAGACCAAGTCAGCAAGCTGAATCAGCTTTCTGGGGGCGTTTCTACCGGTTAGGACCAGATGGAGAGAGGGAGGTTTTTGTTTGATCAGGTCGGTCACCTCTTTTGTGGTGAGAAGCCTCTTGTCAAGAGCGACGTTGATTTCGTCCAGAACGACAAGCTGAAATTTCCTTGACTGAATCTGTTCCCTGGCAAATTCCAACGTCCTCTTTGCGGCCTTCACGTGCTCTTGAAAGGGATGAACGTCCCCCTTCATCTTCACATATCCCTTGCCCATGGTCTTGATTTGGATGCCGCAATTATACTTCCTGACGAATTTCAGTTCGCCGTACCTTTTGTAGCTTTTGACGAATTGGATGATCAGGGTCTTCATCCCGTGACCGGCTGCCCGCAGACCCATGCCCAGAGCAGCGGTGGTTTTTCCCTTTCCGTCGCCCGTGAAGACGATGACCAGTCCTTTGGTTTTCTTCTTTGTCATTATTGTTAAGGAATGAATCCCAAATAATAGCCTCACCCCTGTCCCCTCTCCACCAAGAGGCTGTGGCATAATGATTTTTTGAAGTTGTAGCCGCAATCTTTAGATTGCGTAAGTTGTTGGTCTTCAATGTCTCGATTTCGCAGACTTTCCCCCGCCTCTGGCGGGGGAAAGTCTGCGGCTACAAGAACCTAAATTCTGAAACACCCTCCATGTGAGGGAGGAACTTGAGGAGTGAGTCATACTCAAACATCCAGCATTCTATCTATTAACCACTGCTTTGACGATATTCGGGTCGACGCTGAACTTCTTCAGGAAAGCCTCTCGCTCGGTTTTCATTTTCTCCACCCAGGTCTTGTAAAGGTCAACTCGACCCTTGCTATCGAAGAAGATCTTCGGATTCACAATCTCCTTGGGGACTTTACTCAAGAGTTCAGCATTCTCCGGGGCATCCACATCTACGATCTCATATCCGAAGTCCGGGTCCTTCTTCCACTTTATATTTCCGGACAGCATAGCCTCAAGCATTGCGGACGAGTGACGAATTTTCACCTTGAGCGCTTCTCCCTTTTCTTCATCCTTCTGGTCTCCGCCCACATATCCGGTATTCATCAGCCAGGTCTGCAAGCCCGGCAGTCTTGCTGCCAGCTCGCTGAATCTCTTGGCCTGCAGTCCGAAGGGGCTGGTGAAGAACGGCTGGGTGAAGGGAGAGCGGGTCTTGCCTCTCTCCTTACCTGCAGCCGAGGTTTTTGAGGTTTCGCCCAGCATGAAATAGCCGGCCGCCAGCTCCGGAGTGGAGAGACGAACGATTCCCGGGACAGCCGCATCTGGTCCCTCATCCCGGTTGAGGATTCCCAACGACCTCAGCCGCGGGATGTCGTCGAAGCTGCCAGCGTCCTTTATCGCTCTCATAGGAATAATGGATCTGCCGTTCTGCGTCCACACGGTGAAATCCCATCCGTCTTGGGGAATGTCGTATTCATCCACCACGTCGTCGATCTTTACCTTTCCGCTGATGAAAGCCTCCACGTTGTCGGGCGGTGCGCCGGTCATGATAAGAAGGTCTCTAAGCCGCGCCACCTCCTCGGGAGTCAGGCAGACTTTGCTGAAATCGTAGGTTCCATCCGGATTCGGGAAAACATTCTCCACCCAGGCTTCCGGATGGATGGAGCCTGCGTAAAGCACCGGCTCCGTTTGGGGAGTCAGCCCGAACGTCTTGGCGAAACAGCCATTCTCGGTTATGGTGACCTCGCCGTCCGGCCAGATTACTATCATGTCGTCCTGAAGGGGCTGGGCCAGCTCGCCCTGTTTGCTGAACGTGGTCGTGGTCTTACCCGTGCCGGAAAGACCCATGATCCCCATGGTCATGTCCTTCCCATCTATGGTGACTTTCTTGGCTCCGGCATGAAGGACCAGGCCCCCTCGCCTGTAAACATACTCATTCAGCATTCGCAAAGCGCCTTTCTTGGTCTCACCGAAGTAATCCGATCCCATCACGTGCGTGGTCCAGTTGTTCAGGTCCACGACAATGCCCAGTTTACCCGGCATATCTTCAAGACTCATCCCCGCAGTATAGACCAAGCGAAACATAGGCTTAAAGGGCTGCTTGCGTTGCTCCGCAGTCTCGACGGCGGAACGGGAGAAGGCAAGAACCTGCTGCATGCCAGCCACATTGGCAGCCTCCACCGTATAAAGCCACTGCACGGGAACCGCGCCCTTGCCGTATCCATAGTATCCGTTGATCTGGATGAGGGTACCCTTCTTCTCGATGTATGCTTTCTGCCTTTCTATGAGCTCGCGAGCCTTGGCCGGATCGATTATGTTTCCGGAGAAGTTGTCTTTCTCAGATTCTAGTGCGATGCAGTAAGTCAACTTGGCCATCCTGGCTTTGAGTCGAGTGAGCTTGTTAATATTTCCGTAAGCCGTCCTCATTATCGCAGGAGTATGCTTCAGTGCCAGCTCCCGCAGTTCCGCCTGAGTAGGATCCGTTATGTATTTAACATTATAGGGCTTCGGGGAAAGACTGACTGTTTCCTTCGTGGACATACCTGACTCCTTTTATTGTTGTTTGATATTATGACAAGCTTGAACCAGATCACACATATTCTGGATAGACTTATTTTTCTACTTTTTCTTCCGGCGGTGGCTGCACAATTATTCCTGCTTCCATCAAGACCCGAGCCTGATCTCTGGCGCGCTTTATGATCGCCGAAGCTCTATCAAAGAGTTCTCTTCTTGAAGCGCGGATCTTAGCTAACCCTTGCTCAATCGCCTTAAGCCCCACCGCTACAGCCTCTCTGGGATATACCTCCCATTCGTCCATGGTCGGAATCAGATGGTCTTCTTCCAGCCCTTTGTCCTCGGCTGTCTTGGCTAGCTCATCTGCAGCGGCGATGCACATCTCATCCGTGATGGTTGAAGCCCTAACGTCCAGAACACCACGGAAAATACCAGGGAAGCCCAAAGAATTATTCACTTGGTTGGGGAAATCCGATCTTCCCGTGGCCACGATTCTGGCGCCTGCCTCCTTGGCATCCCAGGGCCAAATCTCAGGGATAGGATTGGCGCAGGCAAAAACTATGGCGTCTTTCCTCATGGAAGCCACCCATTCCTTTTTTATCACGTCCGGTCCCGAAGCTGAGTACCCTATGCACACGTCGGTGTCTTTCATGGTCTCGGGAATTCCACCTCTTCTGCCCTCCTGGTTGGTGATCCGACAAAACGTATATCGGGGATCTCCCCTCTTGTACTCCTGTCTGTCGGGATGCAGTATTCCGTTGATGTCACACATTATGACGTTGGCGGGGTCGACTCCAGCTGCGATCATCACCCGCAGGGTAGCCACGCTGGCGGCACCCGCTCCGATCATGGAAACCTTAACTTCGTTAAGCTTCTTGCGCAATATCTTTAGAGCATTGATCAATGCGGCCACAGTCACACAAGCAGTCCCCTGCTGATCATCATGCCACACCGGAATCCTGGCTTCATGCCTGAGCGTATCCAGAATGTGAAAGCACTTTGGTTGGGCTATATCCTCGAGATTTATCCCCCCAAACGAGGGCTGCAGAATCTTCACCACGCGAATCAACTCATCCGGATCCTTGGTGTCGAGGCATAAGGGATATACATCCACCCCTCCCAGATATTTAAACAAAAGCGCCTTGCCCTCCATCACGGGGAGTCCCGCCTCCGGACCGATATCTCCCAGGCCCAAGACACGGGTTCCATCAGAGATCACCGCCACAGTGTTGGCCTTGTTGGTGTGCTCCCACACCTTCTCATGATGCTTGTCGATATCCTTGCACGGTTGAGCCACCCCGGGAGTATACCAGATGGCAAAGTCATTGAAATCTCTGATGATACACCTGGGAACCGTCTCAATCTTGCCTCGGTAGAACGGATGCAATCTCATTGCATCCTCTCCCGGCTTCTTCGCTTTGGCGATAAGCTCCTCTTTGCTCAGCTTCGCATCCATACCTCCACATCCTCCCAAACTAGAAAAGCGATCTCCCTGAGTTAGGTCTT
The DNA here is from genome assembly GCA_964348415.1 of uncultured Ignavibacteria bacterium. Classification (GTDB taxonomy): domain Bacteria; phylum Zixibacteria; class MSB-5A5; order MSB-5A5; family SM1-73; genus SM23-73-3. The sequence goes on from CAYGCR010000079.1 coordinate 7,441, forward strand.
TATCCTTTGGTATCTTAAGTCTCCCCCAGGCAACCTGGAGAAAAGACCATCGAACCAAAAAACAGTTGGCTTATTCCTTTTTGATATTATTTTCGAATCCTCGCGCAGATTTGGCCATCAGATGACTTGGGCAGCCGGTTTTGTATTCAGTAATCTCTAATTCCCAAGTTACACAACCACCGCCTCAAAATCAAGCTAAATTTGTGAATATTTTCACTTTTGACACACATTATCAAACGGCAACACCGCATTGCAGCTGCAGACCAGATTAAAGCTTAGAACTTCCGCCTGAACCTATTTTGAAAGAAAAAAAGCGGACGAGAAAGCATCTTCGCCCGCTGTCTCCTTTTGGCTTGCCTACATCAAATGGTATTTCTCTATGTTTGCATCTGCAATTGCCTGGATTCTCTTCAGCTCCTCGTCTCCTCCGGGCTTTTTGAAAAGGTGTTTGAATCTGCCCTGAAGCTTCAGATACTCCTCCACCGGCTTTTTCTTAGCTATCTTTCTTACCGAGACAACCTTGCCGTATTCCATCTCGAACAAGGGTATAAGACCGGTCTGCACTGCTGTCTGAGCCACCTTGATGGTCAGAGCCGGATCGTGAATCCAGCCCAACGGGCAGGGACAATGAATCTGAACATACTTGGGCCCTTTTATGGACAGCGCCTTCTTGACCTTCTTCTGCAGATCCGCATAATAGCCCACCGAAGCCGTGGCAACGTACGGGATACCGTGGGCGGCCGCTATCTCCGGCATGGGTTTTTTGTCCGTGTTCTTTCCCCAGGAGACCTTGCCGGACGGAGCGGTGGTGGTGGAGGCCTCGAAGGGGGTCAATCCGCTCCTTTGAACTCCGGTGTTCATGTAGGCTTCGTTGTCGTAGCAGACATACAAGACGTTGTGTCCGCGCTCCAGCATCCCGGAGAGGCAGCCGATGCCGATATCGGCGGTCGAACCGTCACCTCCTTGGGCGATCACGTTGGCCTCGTCCTCCCGACCCAAAGCTCTCAAGGCCGCTTCGATTCCGGACGCTACGGCAGCCGGATTTTCGAACAGAGAGTGTATCCAGGGCACCCTCCATGCCGACTGAGGATACGCGGACGATACGACCTCCAGACATCCGGTAGCGCAGGTGGCCATGGTATTCTCACCGGCGGCATCCATCACCAGTCTGGCGGCCAGAAGCTCCCCACACCCTGCGCAGGCGCGATGGCCGGGAGCGACCAAACTCTCTTTGATCGGCTCCTTCTTCTTCCGTGTTGCAGAGGATTTTTCACTCATAGAGCATTCTTCCTTTCTTGTTTCCTCAAACTCAGATCATTCTCCGATTCCGATAAGCTCCTCCCGGAGATCCACGAAATAGTCCTCAACCTTTTCGGACTCGGCCTTACCGACAGCATCGATGATCGACTTGGTGGGAACGTCCCTCCCTCCCAGCCCCACGATCACTCCACAGATTCTGGGCTGTTTCTTGCTTCCATAGAAAACCGACTTCATCTCATTCAACAGGATGCCGCCCAGTCCCAGGGAGATGGACTTTTCCACGACCACAATGGTATCAAAGTCCTTCAGCGCGTCATATATGGCTTCTTTGGGGAAAGGACGGAAGGCTCGTACTTTAAGCAGTCCCACATTCTGACCTTTGTCTCTCATCACGTCCACCGCCTCGCGCATGGTGCCCACCACGGAACCCATTCCTACCATGACCGTCTTTGCACCCTCCAGTCTGTACTTGTCCACGAGACCGCCGGCGTAGCGCCCAAATTTCTTTTTGAACTGCTCGGCCACTTCGTCGATCACCGGTATTGAAGCCTGAATGGCCTGCTGCAGTCGGTATCTGGTCTCCATGTAGTACTGGGGTTCCGCCAACACCCCAAAGGTCACCGGGTCTTTAACGTTTAAGTATCTGGTCGGCTTATACGGAGGGAGAAACTCATCCGCCGCCTTCTGATCGATCAAGTCAACCGGCTCGAAGGCATGGGTCAGGATGAAGCCATCCATGTTCACCATCACCGGAAGGGCGACCTCGGGGTTCTCTCCGATTTTGAATGCCTGAAGCTGCATGTCGTGTGACTCCTGGCAGTCCTCGGCATAGAGTTGTATCCATCCCGAATCCCTAACCGTCATGGCATCCTGGTGATCGTTCCAGATGTTGATCGGCGCCGACACGGAGCGGTTAGCCACGGTGATGGATACGGGAAGCCTCAGACCAGCAATGTTGAAGAGAACCTCTGCCATCAACAACAAACCCTGGGAGGTGGTGGCGGAATAAGCTCGAGCGCCGGCCGCGGAAGCTCCCAGGATCACGGACGCAGCGCCGAACTCGCTTTCCACGTTGATCGACTCCGCCTTCAATTCACCATCTGCCACCATCTGAGATAGGTTCTCCACTATGTGAGTCTGGGGAGTTATGGGATAGGCAGAGATCACGTGAGGACGGCAGACTTTCACCGCCTGGGCTACAGCCATGGATCCTTCTATGACCTTCTTCATTATCTCACCTCCAGTACCATCTCGATGTCCTTGACCGGACATTCCTCTGCACAGATTCCGCAGCCCTTGCAGAACTCCATATCCGCCCGATATTTTTTATCCTCGCCAAATATCACTCCATCCGGGCAGACCATCACGCATATGCGGCAATCTGTGCACTTGTCATGCTTGAAGACCGGCTTTTTTACTCTCCAGCTCCCGGTCTTGTATTCCTTGCTTGATCCCGGCTTCACCGTTACTCCTTCGGGCTTAGGCACGTTTTCCTCCTTTTCCGCCACAGGCGGATCCCGCCTCAAGGCGGGACATCATGTCATACGCTTTCTGAATGGCCCGGGCGTTTTTCTCTCCCACCTCGCCGGGAAATCTCTCTTTGACGCTTTTGACGATCGCCTCCACCGAGATCAGTCCAGTGATGCCGGAGAAGGCGCCCATCAGGGTGGTATTCTGGACTGCTCTTCCTATTATCTCAAGGGCAATCTTAGTCGCAGGAATGGTTCTGACTTCAGCCGTGGTGTCCAGACCCAGTTCTTGCGGTGATCTCTCCGTATCGACCAGGACCATTCCGTCAGGTTTTAAACCGCTCAGCACGTCGATGGCTCCAATCAGCGTGTTATCTTGGACTATCAAATAGTCCGGCTCGTAGATCTGACTTCGGCTGTGCACCTTATGGTCAGCTATTCTGACAAAGGACTGCACTGGAGCACCCATGCGCTCGCTGCCAAACGAGGGGAACGCCTGCGCATATTTCCCGTCTTCAAACGCAGCCACGGCCAGAAGCTCAGCTGCCGTAACCACCCCCTGTCCTCCCCGACCATGTATCCTTATCTCCTTCAACATAATCCTCCTCTGCTAAGAATCCAAAAAACCGCTACCGCCTACGGTAAGCTTGGGCAAGTTAGTGAAAAAATTCACAACTTAAAAACACTACGCAGCATTTCCTCTTTAGTTTTGAAATAATTCGTTAAACCGGCTGCTTTTGGACCTATGCTGGTTCACCAGGGTGAAATCTCTTCCGAGGTCCTAAAGCTTGGGCAGAGTGATTCTCTTCTGGGCTTGATACTTTCCCTGCTTGTCTTTGTACGAGGTCTGGCATACCTCGTCAGCTTCCAGAAAGATTATCTGCGCGATTCCCTCGTCGGCATATATCTTTGCAGGCAGAGGGGTGGTGTTGGAAATCTCGAGGGTAGCGTGTCCCTCCCATTCCGGCTCAAATGGAGTGACGTTTACGATTACCCCGCACCTGGCATAGGTGGATTTCCCCAGGCAGACGGTCAATACGTTTCTGGGGATTTTGAAATATTCTACCGTCCTTGCCAGAGCGAAGGAGTTGGGCGGAATGATGCACTCTTTGCCCTTCACATCCACGAAAGCACCGGAATCAAGGTTTTTGGGATCAATCACGGTAGCATTTGCCGCGTTGAAGACCTTGAATTCGTCGGCCACCCTGATATCGTAACCATAAGAGGATAATCCGAATGAGATAACCCCCTGCTTTACCCGTTCCTCTGAGAATGGCACGATCATCTGGCGTTCTTTTGCCATCCTCCTGATCCACTTGTCTGACTTGATGGGCATAAGATCCGGGAATTGAAAATTCAACATCCAAAATCACAGGGCAAAATTCAAAAATCACAAACGGCCAGCCTTGGCATCTCTCCGACCTGCCGGCTGACAAACTCGATTTTAATTTTGAACTGCAATTTTGCTTTTTAAATTTTGAATTTTAAACTTCAAATGCCGTATTCCGACATGATCCTTTTAATCTTCTCCGTGAGTTTCAAGGCGTCATCAAATTTCCTCTGCCACATGTTCCGGCCAAAGATCAAGCCGGTCACACCTGCCTCCATGGAGATCTTCACCTTCTCCAACAGATCCTCGTCTGAGATCTTGCTTCCACCCGAGACCAAAACCATAGTTCTGCCAGCTGATCTCACCACCTTTTCCAGCGCCTCCTGAGGGCTCAGTTTCATCTGGTCGTATGGTTTGGGCAGATTCTTGGCCCTTACCTCGTCATATTCGGGAAGGTTCAATTTGACCAGGTCTGCCCCCAATTCGCAAGCGACTCTCGCGGCATAATCGACCGCATACAGGCTGTCTCTTCCCCCCTTGGCCTCAATCGCCTCACCCCGGGGATAGGCCCACATGATCAGAGGCATTCCAAATTTTTCGCAGTCCTCCCTGATCCCGTAGAACTGCCGGATATCGTCCCCCTGAGCTGGTGAGCCTACGTAGAGGGTATACCCCACAGCATCTGCCCCCAACCTCACTGCATCTTCCACCGAGGCGGTCTGGGGAGAGAAGGCGTAATCATCTTTGGGAATATTGGTCTTGCCGTTAAGCTTCAAGATCAGGGGCACCTGACCCACAAAATCTCTCATATACTTTTCCGCCAGACCGACGTGAAATACTATGCCTGAGTAGCCTCCTTCGTTGGCCAGCCTTAACTGAAAGGCAGGATCACCCGAATCCGGGTTGGCGAAGAAATCCGCCGGTCCGTGCTCCAGACCCTGATCAATGGGCAAAAGAAGCAAGGTGCCGTTAGCAGGGCCATGCTCGTATAGCAATCTGTTGAGTCTGACCCTCTTGCCCAAACCAACATCCAAGTCTTTTAAAGCTGTTTTCGGTTTCATATTTCCCCCGATTCTCTCGGCATTCAAAACTCGCGGGCGAGCCAGAAGCCTGATCCCATCGCCCTGCCAGCCCATGCCGAGGCTTTCACTGTGTTTCTGATATTCCTACTGAAGCTTC
>CAYGCR010000080.1:0-12044 GCA_964348415.1 uncultured Ignavibacteria bacterium
AAAATGGCAAAAGGTTTCGGCAACATCATGAAGCAGATGCAGAAAATCCAGCAGGAGATGCAGAGAATCCAGGAGGAGCTGGCAAACAAGACCGTGGAAGGGAGCGCCGGCGGAGGCATGGTAAAGGTCGTGGCTAACGGAAAACAGGAGATTCTGGAGGTAAAGATCGATCCCGAGGTAGTCAATAAGGATGATGTGGAGATGCTGGAGGATCTCATCGTTGCTGCAGTGAACCAGGCAAAGGAAAAAGCGGCGGAGCTTCAGGCGGAAGATATGGCGAGGCTGACTGGAGGCCTGAAGATACCGGGACTCCCGTTTTGAGAACCAATTGAGCGAACGAATGTGGTTAGCTTCTCTGAACAGTCACGCGGAGAAAACGATTTTGGAATGTTCACCTTTAGGTGAACCACAAACGAATGCAGCAGTCTTCGAGGAGGCTTTTGGAACGGTTCGTACTGCAGGTCAAGCTGAAGCTTGACACTCCAGGAATGCCTTTCTCAATTTGGCTTTTTCAGGCTCTCTGTGAAGATACAAATGACTCTTACTAAGATTCACGCTCTCAAGCAGTTTTCGAAAAGTACGCGCGTGTGAGAACTTCCTTTAGGAAATACCATGGTTGACTCAATCGAAAAACTGATTGAAGAGTTCTCCAAGTTTCCCGGAATCGGAAAGAAAACCGCCCAAAGGATGGCGTTCTTTGTCTTGAAGCAAAGAAAGGAAGAGGCGGAAGCTTTGGCTCAATCCATACTGGATGTCAAAAGCAAGGTCAGCTATTGTTCCGTCTGTTTTAACATCACCGAAGACGATCCCTGTTCCATATGCAAAGGAGAAAAGAGAGACAGATCCATTGTGTGTGTGGTTGAGGAAGCAAACGATGTGGCGGCTCTAGAAAAGACCAATCAGTACAAAGGATTGTACCACGTTCTGGGGGGCGTGCTTTCTCCCCTGGATGGCGTCGGTCCGGAAGATCTCAAGGTAAAAGAACTGCTTTCCAGGCTGAAGAACAGACAAGTCAAAGAGGTGATCATAGCCACCAATCCCAGCACGGAAGGGGAGGCAACCGCCATCTACCTCTCCAAGTTGATAAAACCGTTAGGCATAAAAGTCACCCGTATAGCCCGCGGACTTCCTGCGGGCGGCGACTTAGAATACGCCGACCGGACCACTCTGGCAAATGCCTTGGAAGGGCGCGTGGAGTTTTGAGAAGAAATTCTGTAGCTGTATAGAGACCTCCCTTGAGTTCTTTTGGTATGACTGAATGTACTGCCCTGCGAGATTCTGCTTCTTTATAGAGAGGGGGGCCGGAGTTTGTCCCGGTATCTGGCTTATGGGGTCCGGCGGGGGCTTTCTCACCGCATCCTATTCATTTGACGCCCTCTCAGGAGTGAAATATGGAAAGGATAGTTTACGGTCCGGTTCCCTCCAGACGGTTGGGAATTTCTCTGGGAGTGGATGTGGTCCCTTACAAGGCCTGCAGCTATGATTGCATCTACTGCCAGCTGGGAAGGACCACGATTCACACCATTCAGAGAAAATCCTTCGTATCCGTCGATCTGGCCCTAAAACAGATAAAGGATGTGATTGAGCAAAACAGTGACATCGACTATATAACTTTGTCCGGGTCGGGTGAGCCTACACTAAATATGGACATTGGTGAGATGATACGCAGGATAAAAGAATTCACAAATATCCCAGTGGCCGTTCTGACCAACGGATCTCTGTTGTGGCAAAAGGAAGTCAGGGAGGATCTGTCGCGGGCGGATCTGGTAATTCCTTCCGTAGACGCTGTCTCCGAGGAGGTCTTTCAAAAGATCAACCGCCCGGTTGGGGGTCTGAACGTAAAGAAAGTCCTGCATGGGATAAAACAATTCTGCAGCGAATTCGAAGGAAAAATCTGGATCGAGATCATGTTGGTGAGAGACGTCAATGATGGCGAGGAGGAGATAAAGAAGATCAACCGATTTGTTCGCGATTTGAAGGCACACAAGATTCAACTCAACACCGTGCTCAGGCCACCGGCCGATTCCGCGGCCAGAGCCGTGGATAGACAAACGCTATCTGAGGTTAAAGCTCTGTTTGATCCCAAGCTGAGCGTGGAAATCGTGGCGGATTTTGAAAGAATGACCAGGAAGGCATACCATAAAGATCTCGATAATGCAATAGTCGAGCTTTTGAAGAGGAGACCCGCAAGGAGAGATGAGATGGCGGCGGCTTTGGGCGTTCATCCCAACGAGATTGTGAAATACCTTCAGGCTCTGGAGGACAAAAAGAGGATAAAAAGATTGAAACTTCAGAAGGACTCAGAGGAATATTACCATTCTGCGGAAAAGTAACCCGGCCTGACGGCATTCGAACGAGATGGGTCTGAGGTCGATTCTTCAGAAAAGCGGCTTATTGTTTTACTGGAATCGAAAAATGTCTTTAGGGATACTCAAAAGCCTGTTACGAGCTGTACTAATCCGGGCGAAAAAGAGGAGAATGTGTGGCGAATGTCATGCAACAAAAACCGTCAAGAAGCTCAAGAAAGGTAAGCTCAAGCTTACTTGGTTTGAAAAGTGCCAGCAACGATCGTCAGAAGGAGTAATTTCGGTTGTGCACGGAAAACTGGGCTTGGTCTTCACGGAGCGGAAAGACGGAGGATGGCTGCCGGTCAAGAATGCTTTGCCCCCGGTCGTTCGGCATTCGGCGTACGGGACGCCGATCTTAGAGGAGCAGCTGAAGAAGCTTGCGCAGGAGATGGGCAAATAACGGTTTTGGATCTGCGTATCTAAGTTTACCCTGGCCATGAAACCAGGTATCCCATCTTCAAAGGGAGGTTGACAGAAGTGCCCATTTACGAATATCGATGTGGGAAATGCAGTCACAAGTTCGATGCTCTGCAGAAGGTGGGCGAGGATGGCACAGGACTGAAGTGCCCTAAGTGTGGCACAGATAATCCGACGAAGATACTCTCGGTGTTCTCCAGCAGCGACTCCTCGGGCAAATCGTCTTCATCCTGCTCAACCAGCAAGGGCTTCAGCTGAGCCTCCTGACCCTTTCGAGCAGTTGGCTCGCTGATAGAAGAACTCAAACGGCTGAACAGGTTTTGCAGACCTGAATAACAGATCGGGCTTTTCTTCCTGTCGGAAAAGCCCGTTTTTTCGCCTTACGATGTGAGCGCACTCACCCGACAAAGAGGGACCGACCTGAGCAATGAAGATCGCACTAGACCAGGAAGTTGCGCGGCATTACGATAGCTGGTATGAGACCGACGCCGGTAGATACATCTCCTCGCTGGAGGAGGGGTTGATAAAACAGCTGCTCTGGGAGACAAAGGGCCTCCATATCCTGGAAATGGGGTACGGGACAGGGAGACATCTTAAGCTCCTTAAGTCTCTGGGATCGGATACGGTGGGAGTAGAGCCTTCCGTCTTCATATTGCGGAAGGCCAAGGAGAAAGGGGAAATCAAACTCATTCTGGCGAAGGGAGAGCAGCTGCCGCTCAGGGACCGCGCATTCGACGGTACCATCGTGATTACGACCCTGGAGTTCTGCCAAGAACCGGGAAAAATGCTGCACGAGGCGGCCCGAGTGACGCGGGAAAAAATATCGGTAGGTATACTCGACAAATGGTCTTTTCTGGCGTTGGTCCGAAAGATCGAAGGCTGTTTGAAACCGTCCATTTACAACCAGGCGGATCTCTTGAGCATCTGGAAGCTTAAGAGGCTGTTGAAGAAAAACTTGGCAGTTGAGTCGACGAAGTGGCAAGGAGTGCACTTTCTACCGTATTGCAAGGTGGGCTTGCTTGAATGGCTTGACAGAAAACTCTCTTTTCGTAAGAATCCTTTTTCCTCGTTTCTGGGAGTGTCTGTCACGCTTCAGCCGCGTCCATGACCAGAGCACGTTTCCCCTCATATTTTTGGCTATAAGTATTAGTCCCAATCATCCCCCAGCTGCATCATTCTTATGCTTGACAGTCGTGTGGGTGCGGGTATCTTTATAGGGGAAGGGATTATATCGGATTCGATCGATAGCACGATGACAAACCTCTCTGCCCTTTGTCAGCCGGGGAGGTGGATTCGTTCCTTGATCACTCTAAGAGGAGGCGAAAACGAAATGAAAAAGAGAATCATCTTCCTGGCGCTGTGTTCAGTGCTTTTTCTCATCTTCACGTCGTTGGGTTATGGGGGGTATGATCCTAAGTACAAAGTGAAGGCAGACCCAAGGAGTGACCTGCTTGGAATCTCCCAATGCCGACACATCTGCGAACTGGCAAGATAGACCCCTTGACAATCATTTTGATGAGTGTACGTTTCTTGTGTAGACCGAACAAGTAAATAGATAGGGGATGAACAAACAAGATCGAGGGTCGAAATACGAACTCGAATTAGGACCGGCGTATTGGACCGACCCGACCATGCCACGAGAAGAAGCACATCACGGAGGCGTTTTCCCGAACTCCAGGACAGCCCTTGTTGGGAATGGAGAAATAACCACACTGCCTACGGTTTTAATCTGTCGCTTGTCTGACCTGACTGTGCGCTCCCAAAACGGAGAAGGGAATGGCTTGCTCATCTCAGAAACGGGGTGATGGAGTATGCAGTGGATACCGCGTCCGCGACGCCAAGCGGGCAGCGAGACTTTGGACATTGGACTCTGCAAAAATACAGCTATCGTTCAGAAGGAGAATTGCCGATACAGGTTCGGACATGAAGGGCTGGTTGGTGGCTCTACGGCTTCCCTGTGCTGAAAGATAGAAAGGACTTTGATTATAGCCTTAAGAAGAAGGAGTATATTTGCTTGATCGATTCAGAAAGTTCGTCCTTCTTCACAAGCTTGAGGCTGCAATAGCAGTCATCGGGATCTATTTTGTGGTGGGCAGCATAGGCAATATGTACGGATCTCCTTATGTTGAACCTACACCGAAATTCGTGTATGTTCTTGTTCCTATTCTGCAGACATTCCTATATGGAGGAATCGTCTTTTCGATTATTGGCTTGGGAAGAACCATTGAACAATGGGGGTTCACCTCTGACGAGAAATCGTCTTATTCGATAGTGCCTGGAGCCCTGCTTCTGGTAATGGTGGGTGCAATTCATGGTATAGTCATACCCATTGAATCCAGGTTAGATTTCGTGCTTGGTGTGTTGGGGGCTTCGGCGGAGGAGTTGTATTTCCGAGTATTACTCATCACCGTCTTGCTGAAAGCATTCGGGCAGAGCAAACACAAAGGTTGGTGGGCTGTGCTTGGAAGCAGCGTTATCTTTACCATTCCCCACCTGTTCATCCCAGAATGGAGCGCGGGTTTTGCCCTGGCGAACGGACTCTCCGTAGGATTGGTCTTGGGTCTTACGTTCTACCTAACCAGATGCAATTTCTTTCCCGTCGTGGCTCATGTAACCCTCAATACTGTTCAGCAAGGCGGTATACTTGGAGGACTAATCTTCACAGTTGTTTATTTCGCTCTGGTGCTAGGCAAACGAGCTTTGGTCAAGCGCAAGAACAGAACCGTGCCATCCTCAATTCGAGTTTCAGAAAGACAATGATTTCCGTCAACTCTAACGGCCATGTGTATCCGAGGAAGCCTCAGCCCGCCTTGAGTGAAGTTTCATTTGAGGTCGAACCGGGGCGGATATTCGGGCTTTTGGGTCCGAACGGCGCGGGCAAGACCACCATGGTGCGCATTCTCTCCACACTGATAATCCCCACTTCCGGCACGGCAAGAGTGAATGGCTTTGACGTCGGAAAAGAGGAGGCCAAGGTGCGGGCGTCCTTGGGAGTTGTCTCCGTTCGTCACGGACGCCTCGTCCGTGACGGCTGATTATGGTAACGGACAGGGTGTCCGTTACCAACAGGGGGCCCCTAGTTCTCGGGCACAGTCGTCAGTGTTTCTCTGAAACACCTGATCCTCGACCGACAGTGATTGCTGTCCCTCAGTTAATAGTTGCCAGAGAGGGGGAAGTTGTATATCTTTTACAAAATCTCGGTCTGGCACGTAGAAATTCTGAAAGCATGGATATCGTCTTCATGGAGTGATATGAATGGCTGACAATATTCTCACCAAGATATTCGGTTCCAAGCACGAACGGGACGTGAAGAGAATCCAACCGGTAGTGGAGCAGATCAACGAGCTCTGCGAGGGGTACCAGAGTCTCTCGGACGAGGAGCTAAAGGGCAAGACCGAAGAATTCAGGAAAAGGATCAAGGAGCGGACCGGTGAGCTAGAAGAACAGCTCAATGTGCTTAAGGAGGAATTCGCCGGGATAAAGACTCGCGGGCTGTCCGAGGAAGAGAGGGCAGAGGTCAGGTCTCAGAGGGAGGCGCTGGTTCAGCAGATGAAGGAAATCCAGGACGACATAAAGAAAGTTGAACAGGAGGTTCTGGACGAGATCCTTCCCGAGGCATTCGCCGTGGTCAAAGAGACCTGCCGGAGACTTCTCGGGAAGAGATGGGACGTATGTGGCATTGAGGTAGAGTGGGATATGGTTCCCTATGATGTTCAGCTCATCGGTGCGGTGGTTCTGCACCAGGGCAAGATCGCCGAGATGGCAACCGGGGAAGGAAAGACGCTGGTCGCCACCATGCCCATCTATTTGAACGCACTCACCGGTAAAGGTGTGCATCTGGTGACGGTGAACGATTATCTGGCCCGAAGAGACAGCGAGTGGATGGGAGAGATATACAAGTTCCTTGGACTCACAGTGGGCTGCATCCAAAACGAGATGGACAACGAGCAGAGGAAAGTTCAGTATAACTGCGACATCACGTACGGCACCAACAACGAGTTTGGCTTCGACTATCTAAGAGACAACATGGCCATCCGGGCCGAGGACAGGGTTCAGCGTGGATACAACTATGCCATAGTGGACGAGGTGGACTCGGTTTTAATTGACGAAGCTCGAACTCCCCTAATCATCTCCGGTCCGGTGAGCTCCAACGTCACACAGAGCTATGCGCAAATGAGACCGTTGGTGGAACAATTGTTTCGCAAACAGACTTCCCTGGTAAGCAAGCTGGTAGCCGGAGGAGAGCAACTGCTAAAGGAGGGAGACGAATACGAGGCGGGCATAAAACTCCTGACCGCCCAGAGAGGCGCTCCCAAGAACAGAAGGTTGATGAAGCTGTGTAAAGAGGGGAACACCAAGAAGCTGATTCAACGAGCCGAGCTGGATTTCATGCGGGATAAGAGACTGCATGAGCTGGATGATCTTCTTTATTTCTCCATCGACGAAAGAGAAAATACCATCAATCTAAACGAGATGGGACGGTCGGTTCTCTCGCCTGAAGACCAGGCGCTTTTTGTTCTTCCGGATATCACCGAGGGAATTCATGAGATCGATTCGGACGAATCCCTCCCCACTGAAGAGAAGATCAAAAGAAAGGAACAGCTTTATAAGCTTCACGCCGAACGCAGCGAGAAGAATCATGCCATTAGCCAGCTTCTGAAGGCATACTCATTGTTTGAAAAGGACGTGGAGTATGTGGTGCAGGACGGCAAGGTGATGATAGTGGATGAATTCACCGGAAGACTCATGCCGGGCAGAAGGTACAGCGACGGGCTGCATCAGGCCATAGAGGCTAAAGAGGGTGTGAAGGTGGAGGGAGAGACCCAGACCTTCGCCACCATCACCCTGCAGAATTTCTTCCGGCTCTACGACAAGCTGGCCGGGATGACCGGCACCGCAGTGACTGAGGCATCGGAATTCTATCAGATATACAAGCTGGACGTGGTGGCCATACCTACCAACGAGGCGGTGAGAAGAATCGACTACGATGACATGGTTTACCGCACCAGACGGGAAAAGTACAACGCCATAATTGATGAGATAGTTCAATATCATGAAGCAGGCAGACCGGTTCTGGTAGGTACCGTATCTGTGGAGGTATCGGAAACTCTCTCCCGCATGCTGAAGAGGAAGGGAATCGCACATTCGGTTCTGAACGCCAAGTATCATCAGCAAGAGGCGGAGATTGTATCCCGCGCCGGTCTGGCTGGGACGGTGACCATCGCCACCAACATGGCTGGAAGGGGAACAGACATAAAGTTGGGCTCGGGCGTGGTAAAAAACAGGCGCTGCAGGTTGGTGACCCCGGATAGAGAAGACGGTTGTCCCTATATGGAGGAGCTGAACTGCTCCGGGGATGTTCCCTGCGGGCTACGAATCATAGGTACGGAAAGACATGAGGCCAGAAGGATCGACAGACAGCTCAGGGGAAGGACCGGAAGACAGGGCGATCCGGGTTCCTCACGGTTTTTCCTCTCCTTAGAAGACGATCTGATGCGGCTCTTCGGATCGGATAGAATCGCATCCATAATGGACAGGCTGGGCGTGCAGGAGGGAGAGGTAATCAGGCACTCCATGGTCACCAAGGCGATAGAAAGAGCTCAGAAGAGGGTAGAGGCACAGAATTTCTCCATAAGAAAGCACCTGCTCGAATACGACAACGTGATGAATCAGCAAAGAGAGGTTATCTACGACCGCAGGTCAGCGGTGCTGGAGGGTGCCGATCTGAGAGCAGAGGTGCTGGATCTGATCAAATATGTAGTCGAATCTAAGGTAGAGGCACACACCGACGCTGCCACCTATCCTGAGGCATGGGACCTGGCCGGGCTTAAGCAGGACCTTTTGAAGACCTTTCTGGTGGACGTAAAGTTCGACCAGAAGGATTTGACCGAGCTGAAGCAGGAGCATCTGAAAGAGAATCTCTACAAGATGGCTCTGCAGATTTATGATCACAAGGAGAAGATGTTGGGCGAGGAGCTGATGCGGCAGCTGGAAAGATATGCCATGCTCCGGACCATAGACGAAAAGTGGAAGGAGCATCTATACGACTTAGATCAACTCAAAACCGGGATTGGGCTGAGAGCGTATGGACAAAGAGATCCTTTGATCGAATACAAAAAGGAAGCATTTGCCCTGTTTACGCAGATGCTTCAGGCGATAGACGAGGAGACCCTGGAGCTTATCTTCAAACTGCAGGTGGAAGAGAGAGAAAGGCCAAGAAGAAGAGAGCCGGAGAGAGCCATGAGGGCAGTACATCAATCCACGGTGGGAATGGGCTATGCCGATACTCAACCAGCAGAACAGGTGGCTCCGGGCAAACCCAAGCCGGTGAGGAGGACGGGGAAGAAAGTCGGCCGAAATGACCCCTGCCCCTGCGGCAGTGGGAAGAAATACAAGAAGTGCTGCGGGGCCTGACTCGAGAGCAATGGTTCAGCTGTGGATCAAAAATTATCTGATGCTCCGGGAGCAACAGTCTCCGGAGCATTTTTTCATAAATATTTCGTCTTGAAATCTGTCGCTCTGACGCGCTTGAAGGTCATCACCCATTCGGTAGAACCGACTTATCGTCATCCATTTCCTACCCTACTCCGCCGAGGGGAGGATATAAAGCATTGCCGCGCTTCACTCCGAATCTAATAACTCCCGCACCCTTAGCTTCGCTCAGCATGACGTGCTCGCGGGCGCACGCCTTTAGCCAACAGGCTCAGACTCAAAATGAAGCCTGTCCCTCACATCTCTTCCTTTTCATCATTCCTTTCTTTTTTATTGACTCACTTTGTTGAATCTGTTAGATTCGTTTTTGCCGCGTCGGGCGCGGGGGTGTATGCGAGCTAAATCTCAGTAACTATCTACCCAGCGCAACGTATCACTGAATGACGATGTGCCATAATGCTAAGACCTGTTTTTCGAAGTGCCGCGTCCAGCGAGACAATCTTAGATATAGAGGTAATGTGACATGAAAAAAGATATACTCTTTTTGATTCTTGTGCTCTTAGGGGCTTGTTTGTTGGCGACCTCTTCTTATGCCGTAAAGCCCAGGTCGACTACGTACTGGGAATATCTTCTGGAAAAGCCAGCCTGGGGAATGATTGAGTGGAACAGTGCCACCTTGCCCAAGGGATATTGGTATCCCACCTTTGGATTCATCTATGTGTTCAACGGAACCCATTTTGACGGCGCGGGTAGAGAAGTGGATTATGTGAGAGGGCGGGACTCTACCAGCTACATGTTAACAGGCGGGCTGCTTTATGGGGTTTCCGATAAGTTAACTGTGGGACTTCATATTCCCGTCGTGCTGGATCAGAAGGTGGATACCGGTGGGATTTACCTGGAGGGGAAAAAGGGGAAATCCGGCGTCTCCAATGTAGGAGATATTCAGTTTTTCTTTAAATATCGCATGGCGGACAGATATTTCTGGTCTTTAGCCCCGGAACTCGGGATCACCCTGCCCACAGGTCAGCCTTATAACGAGGTTTCTGCCAACCAGTCCGGCACCGGAGACGGCCAGACCGACCTCGATTTTGCCCTGAAGGGAGATATTCTGCTGAACGAGGAGGCCTTCGTCAAACTGGGGACCCGGCTCACATTGCAGCTTAGAAGAGAGTACCGGAACGACGTGGGGGAGCTAATCGAGGAGAAGCTGGGCAACGTTTTCCAGACAGATGCAGGTTTCGTTCGTAACTTCAAGAACTTCGGACTATCCGGTACCTTGAGATACACCTTCTGGGGAGCCAACAAATGGAACGACGAGGTCATGCTCGAGGATGCGGATCTTTTCGATTTTTCCCTTCGTTTCTCCGTGGGCGAGCCCAAGCCGACCAAGCATGCAAAGCTTGACTTTGGTTTGGACTTTCCACTGACGGGCAAAAACGCTGCGGCCACTTACCGTGTCGGCGTGAGCATCAAAAGCATCTTCAAATGAGCTTTAGCCTGCCGTGATGGCCAACGACCAAGACTACCAGAGGGGATTCACCCTAAGGCAGGGTCTGGGTATATTTGCACTCCTTCTGGTGGCAAATTTGATTATCGCCGGGCTCAGCTCGATGTTTTTCGGTCTGCACGTGACGGTGCTGGTGAGCGAAGCGGTCATCCTTCTGGTGCCCGCTTCCTTTCTTTATGCCGGAGGATACTCCTTTCGCGATTTGCTCTCCTACCGCCACAAGCCCGGTCCGCTTTTTTATCTCTGGCTGATAGTCGCGACGATTTCTCTGTACGTCGTGGTCTCCGACATCACCGGCTACGTGAATCAGCTGGTGCCCAGACCGAAGGTGCAGCAGGAAGCTTTGCTGAAGCTTTTCGTGGCTAAGACATGGCCGGAGTACCTGTTCCGACTGTTTGGCGCCGCAGCGCTGGCTGGGTTTTGCGAAGAGTTTGCTTTCCGGGGATTTCTACAGTCGATATTCTCCAAAAGGCTGGGAGGAATTAAAGCTTTTATCCTGACCGCTTTCTTGTTTGCGTTTATGCATCTTGATCCCTGGAATTTTGCGGGTGTTTTCCTGTTAGGATTATTCCTGGGCTATATCGTTTACCTCACCGGCAATCTATGGTTGGCCATCTTCATACATTTCTTCTCCAACAGCGTCGCATTCTCCATCGGATTTTTCTCACCGGATGTGGGCGCGGACTTCGGGTACGCGTCCCCGCCGTACGTCACGTTGATTTTCACATTCTTCTTTATTGTCAGCCTGGGCTTTGTCAGGAAGGTTTACGAAAGGGGCCAGTGGCCAGTCGTGGCTCGGGAATGAAGATTTCGTGGTAGAAGACGGTTGGTCGAAAGCTGAGTCTGGGGATCAAAGTAGTCCACGCCTGCTTCAGGAAGGGAGCCCCTCCAGGAGTCTAACCCGCTCTATTATGCCAATAGCTTCGATGTCTCGGATTTCGGCAATTTTCGAGAAGTAGCTGATCGGTCAAAAGAGAGCAAATGTTATTACTCAGTGCCACGCACGTGTGAGACATCGCTCTCTCTGTTTATGAATCGTCGTTCCCCTTGCATTGCAATCCGTTCAGATACCCAGACATCACTACTGCCGAAACCGCCTGCTCTTCCTGAGGCGAAATAGAGTTTTGATCCATCCGGAGTTATGTAGGGCTGCATAGATCCCACAGAATCATTAATGGGAGGTGCCAATCGCAGTACCGGGCCCCATTCTGTCCCTGTCCAGTACGAAACACAAACGTAACGTCGGTAGTTATATCTTGTGAAATACAGTATCTGCTGATCCAGAGTCACCGAGGCCTCCGCTTCGGTGGCGGTCACATTAATGTTTGGTCCCAGAGAGA
>CAYGCR010000081.1:0-11815 GCA_964348415.1 uncultured Ignavibacteria bacterium
CTCTGTCAGGCTTAATGCCTGACTCCGTCTACTACTGGAGGGTCAAGGCTGACGATGGTGCTTCGGATGGCGTTACCTGGGCAGATCAAGGATTCTGGTGGTTCAAGGTGGCAACGTACGTCTTCGGGGATGCAAACGGCGACGAGACAGTCGATCCCGGAGATATAGTTTACTTGATCAACTATCTCTTTCGAAACGGCGATCCGCCGGATCCCCTGCTTTTGGGGGATCCCAGCAACGACTGTGTGGTGGATGCGGCTGACGTCATCTATCTGATAAACTTTCTCTTCCAGGGAGGGCCGGCGCCCCTGCAGGGATGTGCATAGCCAGGGGAAGTAACCGGTTGAGCGGATGTTCACGGCTGAATCAGGTTGGTCTTAGCTAATCAGCCGGCTCCTGACCGTTTTGCTTTCTCCCACAGGGAATCCAGAAGGGGAAGACCAGCCTCGCTGAGGGGGATATTTTTGCGCCTAAGCTGCTTTTCCACGTAATTGAATCGGTTCACAAACTTATCCACGGTCTTCCTCAGTGCAAACTCGGGATTAATATCCAAATGCCGACACAGATTGACCCAGGAGAAAAGAATGTCTCCCATCTCCTCTTCGATTTCTGCCTGTTTTGCCTTCTTCTTTTTGGTGGCTTTTTTTAGCTCACTTATTTCTTCTTCAATCTTTGAGAAGACCTCCTGGGCACCTTTCCAATCGAAATCGAATCTCGCCACCTTTTCCTGAACTCGATAGGCTTTAAGCAGGGCGGGCAGATGACGGGGGATACCGGAAAGGACCGATTTACCCTTGCCGCTTGCGGAACTGGGCGTCTGCGTGCCGGTGCTCAGTTTTATGTGCTCCCAGTTCTTCAGTACCTCCTCGGAGGAGACGGCCTTCTTCGGTCCGAATACGTGGGGATGTCTTGCTTTGAGCTTCTCCCGGAGGCGTTCAACTACCTCATATATGTCAAATTTCCCTCTCTCCTTTGCTATCTGAGCATGAAACACTATCTGCAAAAGCAGATCACCCAACTCCTCCTTAAACCTATCGTCGTCACCGGTATCAATGGTATCCAGAACCTCATATGCCTCCTCGATGAGGTAGGGCAGCAGCGATTTGTGCGTCTGCTCCCTATCCCAGGGGCACCCTTTCTCGGATCTGAGTCGGGACATCAGTCTGACCAGATGGGGGAAGCTATCCTCTTTCTTCTTCATCTTTCACCAACCCAATTTTCGACAACAGTGTCCTTCCCAGCCAATATATGCATTCTGCCGCCCAAGCCAAATTGTTTTTAGGCTTTCCGAACTGAGAAAACACTATCCTTGAGACCTGCGCCTCCTGTGGTCACTCACCCTCAGGGCGTAATCCGTGAAAAACGGAAAGATGCACTTCGCGGCGGGAATGACAGGCGGGTCGAAGAGTGAAGTTATTGGTCGTAATCGGAACAAAAGTGGCTGACAGACCCGCATTTGTCGGCAAAAGTTGACCGGACAGGCGGGTGGCTTTAGCAGGAAAAGAATTTTCAATTTTATAAAAAAATCGTTGACAAGGCGGGGATAATGTTTTAATATTGGAGAACTTTGCGGGTCTCTTGGCACCTTTTCCGCAAGAGGCAGAAATCGCTGATTTCGTTATGTAAAACCTAAAAGCAAGAGGTGAGAGAGATGAAGTGTCGGTTTATCCTGCTTGGGGCTGTGATTTTTGTGTTTGCTTGGTCAATTCCCTGCTTCGCTGGAGGGGGTTTTGCCCTTCCCGGGGTCGGATCTAAGGCGCTTGACATGGGAGGGGCTTTTAGGGCATTAGCTGACGATTGGAGTGCCGCCTTCTGGAACCCTGCAGGACTGGCCTATCTCCCCAGCTCCGAATTCACCATGAACTTCTATAGCCTCAACTTCCGCCCGGAGTACACCCCCAATATGACGCTGGGGGGATCAAGCAGCAGCTATTCTTTTGGCTATCCGGATGAAGCCTATTTCCCGGACGATCGAGCGTTCTTTTTGCCCAGTTTTTCGGGCTTTTATAAATTCGCTCAGGTGGAGAGCTTTACGGGAGGGGTAGCCTTCTATGTCCCTTACAAACTGGAATCCCAATGGGATCTATACGAACCCCCCTCCGGCTTTGACAATACCGTTGACTATCCCAGGTTTGACCACAGAACGGATATCCTGGTCTGGGATTTGCATCCCACCGTGGCAAAGAGCTTCATGGAGGACAGGCTCTCTTTAGGATTTGGCCTGAGCATCCAGAGATCTGATTTTGAGCTCCGAAGAACCGTGCTGGTTCCCACCATATATCCCCGGCCGTATGATTTTTTTCCGGTGGACGCATATATGAAAACGGATGGTTGGGGAGTGGGATTCAACGCCGGAATTCTGTACAAGGCCAGCGACAAGCTGCAGTTTGGGTTCTCCTATCAGGCCCCAATTGAAATGGATCTTTCCGGAAGTATTGAACTGGAGATGTATCTCCCCTTCATCCCCACCACCGGATCCGGGATTCTGGGTGGCACCGGCTATTTTAAAGACGGTGATTTCGAAACCACCTTGCCGCTTCCCGGAGAGGTCGGCGTGGGGTTGATGTTCAGACCCGGGGAAAAGCTAACCTTCGCCTTTGACGTCAGTTCGGTCAACTGGTCCAGGCTGGATCAAATCGATAACAAGGATATGATTCTTACTCCGGATGAACAGAATCCGGGAGTAATGATCCTGGGGGTCAGAGAAACCGAGCTCCCGTTTAACTGGGATAACATAACCAAGTTCAGCCTGGGAGCAGAGTATAGCGTAAGAGAGGGCTTGTTTGTTCGGACAGGCTACTTCTTCGAACAGTCACCCATTCCCGATGAGACTTTTACTCTGCTGATCCCCGATGTGGGGGACAAAAATAGCTTCAGCTTGGGTCTGTCCTATCAAATAAATTCCCTTGAGTTTGGCTATGATTATCAAATGATAACTCACCAGAAAAGAGACGTGGAGGGGCTGGAAGACGTAAACGGAGATGGTCGATTCGACAACATGCCCGGGCAATACAAGATGCGCTTCCACAGCTCCGGCTTCTCCTTCAGCTATCGCTTCTAGCTAACATAAGTGCCCAAAACCCGGAAGAAAAGGAGTCAGCATGAAAAGAGTACTGACTGTATTGATTGTGACAGGTTTCGTCTTGATGCTTTTCGTCGGCTGTGGTAGGAGGGACAATCCTTTAAGGACCCTTTACCCATATGAAGAGCCCTGGAGGCTGGCCGGCTGGGAATTTGAGTCCTTGAGGGGGAATATCATTGAGGATTCGCATTTGAAAGATGTCTACGTCTATCTACCCCCGATGTATAATGGCGAGGCGCACGCTCCCGGGCTTCCGAATTCAGGCTTCTCAGTTCTGTATCTGCTTCACGATTTCGGTGGAGACTATAGTACCTTCGTGGGGGTGTACAAGATCGGCCAATTGGCCGACCGATTAATAGACGAAGGGCAAATTCAGCCCATGATCATCGTTATGCCTGATGCCTCCTCTCTTCACCTGGGTGGGAGCTTCTATACCAACTCAACTTTGCTGGGGAATTATGAGGACTACATTACCGATGAACTGATGCACATCGTGGACACAACCTTTCACACCTACGTAGTCAAGCCGGGAGAGGTGACTCTGCCCGACCCGGACTATAGAGCCGTAAGTGGCTTGGGAATGGGGGGATATGGCGCCCTTAAGTTCGCTCTGGACCGTGACACCCTGTTCACCTCAGTTAGCGCCATGAATCCATATGCTTCTTTGGAGTCCTTTCTTAGTGAAGAAACCATAGAAAAGATATATGAGGAAAACGGCATTGCTGCCGGTGATTACTCTTACGCCAGCTATAAGTCGCTCAGTCCCTATACCGACGACCAGCATCCGGACAAGACTTTCAGCCAACTTGTTTTCGCCATGGCGGCTTCCTTTTCCCCTCACGATCCCGACGACCCTGACACCCTTCAGTTCTTTGAACTCAAGGCCGCAGGAGGCCAACGATACGGGGTGGATTTGCCTTTTGATTCTACCCGGACTATCGTTCCAGGATCTCCGATCTGGAATACGTGGCTCCTTTTTGATCTAAAGAACAAGTTGGCCAATGATCCTGATGGTTTCAAAGATCTAGAGATCCACCTGGAGTGCGGAGACCAAAACGAGTTCGGACTGCTGGAGGGGTGCAGAGCCTTCGACCAACTTCTCTCCCTGTATGGAAAGGAACATGAGTACGTAGAATACAGCGGATATCCAGGTCTGCCGGCCGGTCAGGATGACTACATCTACGACCGACTGGAGGAGATTCTGAAATTCCATTCACGCCACTTCCCACCGCCGGCTTACAGAGGCCTATAGACTGGAAATCTGAGCACTTGCAATTCCTAAATGCTTGAGAAGGTCAGGTAATCTGATTTGCCTGACCTTCTTTTTTTGACCGCCTGCGGCTACCGGTCAAACTGACTTTACTTTTCAAGAAATTTGAGACTTGACAAAAGAAAAATCAGGGAACCTTGTGTTGAGCCTGGCCACTCCCAACCTCGGAGCGAACTTCTACCTCCGCTCTCAAAAAAAGGGATTGACATGAAAACAAGATTTGTTATTATCTATACAGACTAGGAGAAATGGGCTATTCCCGGTAGACCGCACCAGCTGTGCTGAATCGAGCTTCTTGCTTGGTGTTTGACCGTTGAATGGCTTGCGCGAACGTTCGGCCTAAGAATCCTGAAGGCATTAACGTATTCAATTTGAATGACGACAAGTCTTGTCCCGATTCCAGGGGCAAAGAAATTCGTAAACTGACCGATTAACCCTAAAGGAGGTTTATCGTGACCGCAGCCAAAGCTTTCAAAACCCTAAGAGGACTGGCTTTTTACCTTGTGATAGGTATTCTTCTCTTTGGTCTTCCGCTTCGTGCTTGGGCACAGGCAGATCCCGTCTGGATTGCGTTGACGCCTGCCTTGGACAAAACCCCTCAGACACACCTGCTGCAATCAGACTTCGATCAGATCGCATTCGAGATTCACATTCCGGGATTGTGGTCCCAGGCGGTTGCCACCCCAGCCGGAGAGTTTTCCTTGCTCTCCATTTCAGAAGCGGGAGCAAGCAGCGTGATAGGCCAGCCGAACTTGCCCGTGATAACCAAAATGGTGCAGATTCCTTTCGGTGCTGAAGTATCCGTAAGCCTGGAGAGCTTCCAGGTCGTCGAGAAAAATCTTGCGGAAGTAGGGATCAGCGACAAAATAGCGCCGGTTCAACCTCCGGTGCCCAAGGTAGAAGGTGCCTGGCAAGGGGCAGAATTCGTAATCGATGAGAATTATTATCAGCAAGATGCATTTCTGCCGGAGGAGCGAGTCAAGCTCGGAGAAATCGGAGTAATCCGGGGGCATCGCTTTGTGAATGTGATAATCTATCCGGTGAGCTACAATCCCAAAGCGGGAAAGGTAAGAATCTATTCAAACATTAAGATAACACTCACGTTCTCCGGTTCCGATATGGCCACCACGCAAAACCAGCTTCGTCGATACGCTTCTGCTCCTTTTGAAGAGCTATGCAGGGGGTTGTTTGTGAACTACCCGGCTTATGAGTCCGTAGTCAAGGGCGCTCCTGACGTGCCTATTGGCTATCTGATCATTACCCACCAGAATTTCTACTCCAGCCTGGCGGATCTGGTGGACTGGAAAACCAGAAAGGGCTTTCATGTTACGGTAGCCCAGGTACCGGCCATCGGCTCCACCAAAGAGGCCATCAAAAGCTACATCCAGAACGCTTACGATACCTGGGACATTCCTCCCACTTACGTCGTGTTTGTTGGTGATACGGACTATATTCCCACCTGGATCGGGTCCTACAGCTCAAGTGCTACAGATCTTTACTACGTTAAGATGGACCCCGACTACTTCGGTGACATTTTCCGGGGAAGATTACCGGCGAAAACCCTTGTGGAAGCCGAGGACATGATGGACAAGCTTCTATACTATGAGAATCCCACCTCAACGGATCTGGAGTGGATGGGCCACGGCTGTTTCATTGCTTCCGACGATGCCGGTCTAATCGCAGAACGCACTCATCGATACGTGATTCAGAACTACCTTCTGCCCAACGGGATGGAGGTAGACACCATCTGGGATAGACTAGGGGGAAGCACAAACGACATAGCCGACTGCGTCAACGGAGGAGCCTCCATAGTCTGCTATTCCGGACATGGAAACACTAACGGCTGGGGGTGCGTGCCCTTCTATCAGTCTGACGTGCAGGCTCTGATGAACCAGGATGAGTATCCCTTGGTCTTGTCCCACGCCTGCTTGACCGCAAAGTTCAACATTTACGAGTGCTTTGGAGAAACCTGGGTTGTAGAAGACAATAAAGCAGGGATAGCTTTCTGGGGCGCCTCCAACCTTTCCTATTGGAACGAAGATGACATCCTGGAGAAGCGGATGTTTCAGGCGGCATTCACCGAAACCTGCTACTCCATGGGCAACATGACCGACAGGGCCCTATATCAGCTTTATCAGCATTACGGCGGAGGAGGACTCAGCCGCTATTACTTAGACCTTTACAACCTGCTGGGCGATCCCTCCGCTGATTTGTGGACCCAACCGGCCGAATCGCTGGATGTGGAGTTCCCAACCTCCATCAGTGCTGGTCCGAATACGGTGGATATCACAGTGCAGACGCTGGGTGGTTTGCCTGTTTACGGAGCCTTAGTATCTCTGTACAAAAACGGAGAGGTTCTCGAGACGGGATATACAGACGTGGCTGGCGGAGTCACCTTGTATCCTGCACCTGCCACCTCAGGCCAAATGTACCTCACCGTCACCCGCCACAACTTCCGGCCTTTTATGGGCGTGATAGATGTCGGAGCCAAGATAGGCGACGTCACCGGCGATGGCCTGGTCAATGCTTCCGATGTGATCTTTTTGCTCAATTATCTTTTCAAGAGCGGTCCAGCTCCTGATCCCCTTGAAATTGGAGACGCCAACTGCGACGGAGAAGTCAACGGGGGCGACGTGGTTTATCTTATCAATTACTTGTACCAGGGCGGACCCCTTCCTTGCGCGGGGTAGACAAATCAGAAGAGCCGTTCTTTCAAAAGCCCTGCCTTCAGGCGGGGCTTTTTGTTGCCCAACTCACCTGGCGACATGTCCCGTCCGTAGACCTGGCTTTTTGCACGCAGGACTCGGATAAATCCGATCCGTTTGTTGGTAGAATCCTTTCTCGCTATCCCGGACGCCTCTTCTGCGGATTCGTGCAGTTTCTTCAAAAATTATGAAACCTTGCCACGCCTGCGCATGTATAATAAGCTCAGGTGGGCAGAAAGACACTTACTGGCATCTTGACGGCAAAGCAATAGACAAAGTGAGTATTAAGTAAAGGCAACGGAAAAATGCCAAGCTGGAAATGGCTCCTGTTCTTGTTTGTAGTTTTCCTCTTTTTTCTGCTCTTGAGTTACTCCGACGCGCTGACTCAGGAAACGGATGAGGATTCTGTAAAGACCATCATTGCCGTCAGAGCGAACCCAGGCGCGAAAATAGATGGAATACTGAACGAGGATTTCTGGGAAAACGCTCCCCGATCCGGAAATTTCACCCAGTATCAGCCGGACGAAGGCGAACCAGCTTCTGAGTCCACTTTCGTGAGGGTGGCTTACGATGACGAAGCTCTGTATGTGGGCATGGAGATGTACGATTCGGAGCCGGACAAAATCATCAGCCGGCTGACCCGAAGAGACAGATACGTCGAGAACGACCTGGTCAACATAATCATCGACAGTCACCACGACCATCAGACAGCCTACGCTTTCGTGGTCAACGTATCGGGGACCCAGCGGGATAGCTATTACTACAACGATGACTGGAACGACGACAGCTGGGATGCGGTGTGGGAATCAGCTGCCAAGATAACTCCCTGGGGTTGGGTGGCGGAGGCCAAAATACCTTTTCACTGCCTCCGCTTTGCTTGCGAGGAGAATCCGGTTTGGGGATTCTACTGCAGCCGCCGCATCGCGCGAAAGAACGAATTGGATCGCTGGATATACATTCCAGAGGAGGTCAGCGGTTTTGTCTCTCATTTCGGTCACGTGAAAGGCTTGAAGAATCTCACCCCTCCCCAGCGATTGGAGGTTTTACCTTACGTCGTCTCTTATGAGGAGACCGAGGCAAAGAGCCTGGGCAATCCAGATGGCAGGGATTTCTTCGGGAACTTCGGCTTCGATCTCAAGTACGGCATCACCTCTAACATCACCCTGGACGCTACGGTAAATCCCGACTTCGGCCAGGTGGAGCAGGATGAAACGATCTTAAACCTGTCGACTTTTGAGACCTGGTATCCGGAGAAGCGTCCCTTCTTCTTGGAAGGATTCAAGATCTTCGAGACCCGGTTTGATCTTTTCTATTCCCGCCGGATCGGTAAAGCGCCTTCTGGCTGGCCCGGCAACGTGGACTATTACATCGATAGACCAGCAGCTACGACCATCCTCTTTGCCGGGAAAGTGAGCGGAAAAACAAAGGGAGGTACTTCCATCGGGATTCTGGAGGCCGTGACCCAGAAGGAGAAGGCCGAATTCATGCACGACGACGGTTACCGTACCAAGGAAGTGATCGAGCCACAGACCAACTATTTTGCCGCTCGAGTGATGCAGGATGTTCTGAAAAACTCGACCGTAGGAGCTATGGCCACTGCGGTCAACCAGAAAGGCTCCCACCCTGCTTATGCCGGGGACGTAGACTGGACTCTGCGCTTTCACAACGGGGATTATGAATGGGCGGGACAGGTAATAGGCTCCAAAACGGGACCGGACCAAGATGGTTGGGGTGCGGTGATAGGCTTTGAAAAACAGGGAGGAGAGCATATCCGTGGATCGATCAGCGCGGAATACCTGGACAGAGTATTGGATTTGAACCACATGGGATTCTTGTGGCGCAACGATTACAAAGAAGCCTGGGCATGGGTGCAATACAGAACCACCAAGCCGTGGTGGATTATAAGAAAAACCTGGAATAACCTCAACATCGGTGTCGCTGAAAACTTGTCTGGGGTCAAGCTAACCCGGGGAGGGAACTTCAACAACTCCATTGAGCTGACGAATTTCTGGAGTTTGGGGGGAGGAATCTGGCAGGATTATGACAACATGTACTCCGATCGGGAGACCCGGGGAGGACCTCCGGCCCCTATCCCCATAGGACGGAACTGGTGGATTTGGCTGGCAACCGACGCCCGGAAATGGTATCAGATCAATCCCTACTTCGAGACCGGAAACACCTGGGACGGGCATTTCATCCAATATAGCCTGTGGCTCAATCTACATCCCAGATCCAACATCGAGTTCAGCGGTGGCCCCGGCTACTATAAGAGCGAGGGCGTGTCCCGATGGTTGACCTACCTGGAAGATGGAGAGGGGAACAGAACCGATGATATCTTCGGCGAGCAGGACATGGAAAGGTTCGACATGACTATCCGGGCGACATACACCTTCACCAAGAATTTGACTCTTCAGGTCTATGCTCAGCCCTTCCTGGCTGCCGTGGATTACAAGAATTTCAAAAAGCTTGTTCCACCGGATGACTTCGAGTACGTGGACGAAACAGTATACGATGAAGCGGAAAAGGAGCCGGATTTCAAGTGGAGGTCTTTCAACTCCAACGTGGTCTTGCGCTGGGAGTATCGGCCAGGCAGCACCCTTTTCCTGGTCTGGACTCAGAACCGCAACACCTGGGATCAGGGAGTGGGCGATTTCAGATTCAGACGTGACTGGAGCGACATGTTCGACACAATACCCGGCAACACGTTCCTGATTAAGCTAAGTTACTGGTGGAGCTTATAGAGACTGGGAAGAATATTGTACCTCGCGGGGATCCAGATCAGCTTACTTTTATGATTTCAAGTTATGTCGAGATAAAGATGGCAACTTGATTCAATAGACAATCTGATATTGCACCATCCAATACGCCCTCATCGGGCGGGCACTCTGCCCGCCCGCCCGCCTTTTTACGCTGTCGCTGCCAGCTTTTAGAGCTTGACAAATCGGGCTCTCGACTTATAATTCCAGTGAGAGCAGTTGATCAGTCAAACCGATTCACCCCAAGAGATTCTCATGGGCAAAAAGGTCTACCTGCAGACATTCGGATGCCAGATGAACGTATACGACTCGGAGAGACTGAAAGGCGTCCTTGCGTCCGAAAACCTCAGTATAACCGCAAATCCGGCAGATGCAGACGTGATTGTGCTTAACACCTGCTCGGTGCGAGAAAAGGCAGAAAGACGGGCTTTGGGGAGGCTCTCAGAATTTCACAAATATAAACAGAAAAACCCGGAAGTCATGCTGGTGGTGGCCGGTTGCATGGCTCAGAGGATGGGAACAGACTTGGTCGAGAAGATGCCCTATCTTGATTTGGTCCTCGGCCCGGATCAGATTTTTCAGCTTCCTGCGTATATCCAAAATCATCGGGATCACTGCCTGGTCGCTGTCTGCGCTTCTCGAGAGGATTTCGATTGTGAAAGGATTTGGGAGCAACGGATAGTTCCGGAACGAAAAACCCCCTTTACCTCGTTTGTCGCCATCTCTCGCGGATGCGACAACTTCTGTTCCTATTGTGTGGTTCCCTACGTCAGAGGACCGGAGAGGCACAGGCCGATAGATCAGATAATAAGCGAGGTTCAGCTGCTGGCCCAATCCGGCTGCAAAGAGGTGACCTTGATCGGGCAGAACGTTAACTCATATAGATTTGAAAGCAAAGATTTCGCCGATCTGCTGCAGATGGTGAACGATCAAACCGACATTCAGTGGATTCGCTTCATGACCTCCCACCCAAAGGATTTGTCAGATAAGCTAATTGACAAAATTGCCGCGCTCCCGAAAGTCTGTGAGCATATCCATCTGCCATTACAGTCTGGATCGGATCTAGTCCTGGAGAAAATGAATCGCGGCTACACCTCCGGGGATTATCTTGGATTGGTGGAGCGAATCAAGAAAACGATCGACTGCGTTAGCCTTTCTACGGATATAATCGTCGGCTTTCCCTCTGAAACGGAAGCGGATTTTGAGAAGACACTTGAAGTGATGAGGAAGGTGGAATTCGATTCCGCCTTCATGTTCCGCTACTCAATCAGAGAGGGAACCAAAGCAGCCTCGTTTGTTGACGACGTACCGGAGAAGGAGAAACTCAGACGACTTTATACTGTCATCAAGCTTCAGAAAGATATCTCTGGCACAAAGAACCGGGAGCTCGTGGGAAAAACGTTCCAGATACTTGTGGACGAAAGAAGCAAAAGGGACGAGAATAAATGGAAGGGGAAAACCAGAACCAACAAGACTGTTATCGTTGAAGGAAATAACAATCTTCTGGGCGAGATTGTTACCGTGAAAATAGATGAGGCAGACAGCTTCACTCTTTTCGGGTCGCAAACACGTAAGCCTGAAAAAGTGAAGACCGCATAAGAAAAGAAGGAGTTATGCAAAAGCTATTTGAAATTGTGGTCCAGCAGCTGACCCGTTTTTTCGGAATAAAGCACGTTGCCATCTTTAAGATCGTGCCATCGGACGTCGAGCTGAGCCTGGCCTATTCCTCAGGCTTCAAAGAAGAATCCGTTCACCGACTGGAACGATTGATGCCGGAGCAAGGGGTTCTCAGGCGTCTGCTGGACACCCGAATTCCGCAGATTGTAAATGACATTTCCGAGACGGAAAAAACCTTATATTTTCTGGGGAAAAACGAGGGGCTGAGCTCGATGATCGCCGTGCCGATCTTTGCCGCCGAAAAGCCGTGGGGTGTACTCACAGCATTCAGTCAGGAAGCATCCAGATTCAGGGAGGAAGACGGAAAAATCGTAAGCCTCTTTGC
>CAYGCR010000082.1:0-11660 GCA_964348415.1 uncultured Ignavibacteria bacterium
TTTTGTGCTTTTTCAAAGAGCAGCAAACTGAAGAGTCTGTCCTGACTTTTTCGGTTCCCGGGCAATAAAATCTTGACAAGGGTTTCGTAAAGGAATATATTCATTTGGGTTGGTGTCAAGGAGCAAAGTTTTAGGTTAAGGAACACAAGCCGGGTTCGCCAGAGAATTGGATTTGGCTTTTTCGGGCGATTAGCTCAGTTGGTTAGAGTGCTTGCTTGACATGCAAGAGGTCACTGGTTCGATTCCAGTATCGCCCACCACTTAAGCAAATAAGGTCGATGTTTACTTCTTGACAAAAATCTATTCGGTTATGTCCAGACCGGAGTAGCGATTGCACCCCAGAGGGTCCGGGGTGGTTTTTTATGGGCGTATGGGAGGAGGAAGCTGATGGCTGATAAGGTGAAGGTGTTTCTTCCCGACGGATCGAAGAAGGAATGTTCACGCGGGATGACTATTTCTCAGATCCTGCGAGACTTCAATCCAGCTCTGGCCACGAACGCCCTGGCCGCCTCTCTCAACGGCAGAATGGTGGATCTGTCCGAAAAAGTAGAGAAGGATTCGGAAATCAAGGTAATCACATTTGACTCGGACGAAGGCAAACGGGTTTTCTGGCACAGCACCTCACACGTAATGGCTCAGGCAGTGCAGGATCTCTTTCCGCAGGCGAGGTTGGACATCGGGCCGTCAATCAAGGAAGGATTCTACTACGATTTTGACGTTGAGACGTCGTTCGGGCCTGAGGACTTGGAGAGAATCGAAGACAAAATGAAGGAGATAGTGAAACAAGATCATGCTTTTATTCGCAAGGAGGTTTCGAGGAAGGAAGCGCAAGAGCTCTTCCGGCAAAAAGGGGAGAAGTTCAAGGTTGCAAGACTCTCCGAGATGGAGGAGGATAAGGTGACGCTGTATCAGCACGACGATTTTGTGGATCTTTGCCGAGGACCTCATGTTCCCTCCACCGGAGTGCTCAGAAGCTTTAAGCTTCTGAGCACGGGCGGGGCTTACTGGAAGGGCTTGGAGATAAATCCCATGCTTCAGCGCATCTACGGTATCTCGTTTCCCGAGAAGGAGGAGCTGGATCAATACCTGAAAAGAATTGAGGAGTTGAAAAGAAGAGATCATCGGGTGTTGGGGAAGGAGCTGGAGCTTTTTTCAATTTCCGAAGAAATCGGTCCCGGCTTGGTGCTGTGGCATCCCAAGGGAGCACAGATTCGAAAGATAATTGAGGACTATTGGGTAGAGGAGCATCAAAAGCACGGGTACCAGTTGATCTATACTCCGCACATCGCGCGATTGCATCTGTGGGAGAAGAGCGGGCATACCGGATTCTATCAGGAGAACATGTATTCAACCATGCGGGTGGAGGATGAGGAATATCAACTCAAACCGATGAATTGCCCTTTTCACATTCTGATCTACAGATCCAAGCTCAGAAGCTACAGAGATCTACCTCTCCGACTGGCTGAACTGGGCGCCTGTTACCGGTATGAGCGTTCCGGCGTGCTTCAGGGCCTGTTTCGAGTCAGGGGCTTTACCATGGACGACGCGCACATATTCTGCAAGCGGGAGCAACTGGAGGAGGAGGTTCGTAAACTTCTGGATTTCTCTATTTCCATGCTGAGGATCTTGGGCTTCGAGAAATACCAGATCTTTCTGTCCACCCGGCCGGATAAGTTCATCGGAGAGGAGGAAAACTGGGAAAAAGCACAGGAGGCTCTGAAGCATGCTTTGGAGAAGCAGAATCTGGAGTTCGAGGTAGATAAAGGAGGCGGCGCCTTCTATGGTCCCAAGATCGATTTGAAAATCAGAGACGTCATGGGAAGGCCTCATCAATGTACCACCATCCAGTTTGATTTCAACATACCGGAGAGATTTGACCTGACCTTTGTGGATTCGGATGGAAGCTATCATCGGCCCATAATGATCCATCGGGCTTTGCTGGGGTCGCTGGAGCGATTCTTTGGAGTTCTGATTGAGCACTATGGAGGAGACTTTCCCCTGTGGCTTTGTCCGGTACAGATACGGGTCATGCCCATAACTGATGGACAAAGGCCCTATTCTGTCGAGATATGGGATAACCTAAGAAGGGAGGGTTTCCGGGTGGAGTTGGACGACAGGAACGAGAAGATAAACTACAAAATCAGAGAAGCGGAGATGGAAAAGATACCGTATATGTTCATCGTAGGCAAAAAGGAGGTCCAGGATAAAAACGTATCGGTGCGAAGACACAGGGAAGGAGATCTGGGGCGGTTTGACTTAAACCTGGTCATCCAGAGGCTAAAGGAAGAGGTAGAAAACAAAGCCGCCCAACCCGTAGCTTTTAAGTAGAAGTCTGAGAATCTACAGAGCGCGGCAGGAAGACGAGGATTCTGAAACCTCAAAGTCCTTCAGGAGCTGGTCGCACGGACTCCATTCAGATGCAGGTCACACAAGGAAGGAGGTGAGCTGAAATAAGAGAAAGGGAGATCAGGGTAAATCGAAGAATTCGCTTTCCCCAGGTGAGAGTCATCGGAGAAGACGGCGAACAGATAGGCATCATGCCCACCAAGCAGGCTATCAAGCTGGCGGCGGAGAGAGGTTACGACCTGGTCGAAGTTTCTCCGCAAGCCAGACCACCGGTGTGCAGGATAATGGACTATGGAAAATACAAGTACGAACTGACCAAAAAAGCCAAGGACGCCAAGAAAAAGCAGCGGTTCTTCCAACTGAAAGAGATGCGCTTCAGACCCAAGACCGAGGAACACGACTACAAGTTCAAAATGAGACATATTCGGGAGTTCTTGAATCAAGGCAACAAGGTGAAGATTCTGGTGGTGTTCAAGGGGCGGGAACGAGCTCATATGGAGTTTGGCCAAAAGATTCTTGATAAGTTGAAAGCTGATCTTTCCGACGTGGGGGATCCCGGAACAACACCCAGGATGGAAGGTCGCAGCCTGACTTTGACCTTTACGCCAAGAACAAAGGACAAGACACCGGCCCAGTCTTAAAGGTGCCGGTGCTCTCATGTAAGTATTTTTTCGGCAACGAATTAAGGCAACGACTTGATGTATTTTATTAAGAACATAAGCAGAGTGGAGGGATGGTTAATTGCCCAAGATTAAGACCAACAGAGGGGCTGCCAAAAGATTCAAAAAGACAGGTGGAGGAAAGTTCAAAAGAAGCAAAGCTTACCGGGGGCACCTTTTGAGTAAGAAAAGCGCCAAAAGGAAAAGAAGCCTGAGGAAATCCGCATTGGTGGACAAGACTGACAAGAATAAGGTAAGAAGACTGCTGGTCACCTGAGGAGGACTCTTATGCCCAGAGCAAGAAATGCAGTTGCCTCGCGAGCAAGAAGGAAGAAAGTCCTGAAGGCCGCCAAAGGATATTATGGGGGGAGAAGCAGGCTCTACCGCACTGCCAAGGAATCAGTGCGGCGCGGATTGTCTTATGCCTATGCGCATCGTAGGAGAAGGAAAAGGGATTTCCGACGACTCTGGATAACGCGGATAAATGCCGCGTCCAGATTGTACGGGCTATCATACAGCGTTTTCATCGACGGCTTGAAGAAGGCAGGGGTGCTTTTAGATAGGAAAATTCTGGCGGATATGGCGATTCACGATAAAGAGGGCTTCGCCAGATTGGCGGAACTGGCTTCGAGGGATAGAACTGGTTAAAGCTTTACCGGTTCTGGAAATCTCCGAGAGTTCTTATACGATATAGACTCTGGCCCATGCTGCTCTCGTCTCTGGAACCCTTTCTGTAGCAGACTGAATCGGTATAGAGCATCTTGGCTAAAGTTGCCTCGGGCTCCAGCCAAACGGGAATTTTTGTACCATGTCAAGTGTAACCGAATTCCAACAATCGCTTGAGCAAACCCAGAAGGAAGCGCGCCGGGAGATAGAGCAAGCAGACCAACTGGAGGCTCTAAACCAGCTCAGGATCAAATACCTGGGAAGGAAGGGTGTCATCACCTCGCTTTTGAGAAGCTTGAAGGATCTGCCCCCAGAGGATCGCCCGGCTCTGGGAAAGACATCCAATCAACTCAAGGATGAAATAGAGCAGATTTTCACCAAGAAAACAGAGGAGCTGGGGGCTGTTCGCAGAGAAAAGAGAGAATTCTTCGACCACACTCTGCCAGGAAGGAGGCAGTGGCAGGGGAGGCTGCATCCGGTTACTCTGGTGGGCGAAAAAATCATACGGATTTTTTACGGTATGGGCTTTGAGGTGGCCAAAGGTCCGGATGTGGAGACCGACTATTATAACTTCTCCGCTCTTAATTTCCCTCCCGACCATCCGGCCAGAGACATGCAGGACACCTTCTATATAGAAGGCGACCTCCTTCTCCGCACCCACACCTCCCCGGTTCAAGTAAGAGTGTTTGAAAGGCGGAAGCCCCCGGTGAGAATCATAGCTCCGGGAAGATGTTATCGAAACGAAGCCATCAATGCTCGGAGTTTCTGCACCTTCTATCAGATAGAAGGATTCTATGTGGACACGGATGTCACCTTTGCTGACCTTAAGGGGGTTCTCTCTGCCTTCGTGTGGGAGCTTTTTGGCAAGGACGTGTCCTTAAGATTCAGAGCCAGTTTTTTTCCTTTCACCGAGCCTTCCGCCGAGGTGGACATTTCCTGCGTGATCTGCCGAGGCCAGGGGTGCCGCGTATGTAAGCATACTGGATGGCTTGAGATTCTGGGGGCGGGCATGATCGACCCGGAGGTATTTAAGGCGGTGGGTTATGATCCAGAAGTCTACTCAGGCTACGCCTTCGGGATGGGGATAGAGCGCATCGCTATGCTTAAATATCGGATTGACGACATCCGGCTGTTCTATGAAAACGACCTGAAATTCTTGAGGCAGTTTTAAGATGAGAGTCAGCGTCAGATGGCTCAAGGAATTTGTGGATTTCAACCTGCCCGCCGAGGAGTTGGCTACACGGCTTACCGATGCCGGTGTGGAGGTTGCAACCGTCACACCGGAGCGCTGGGATTTGGACAAGGTGGTGGTAGGAGAGATCGAGAAGGTGTCCAGGCACCCACAGGCAGACAAGTTATCTGTGTGTGAGGTGTCGATCGGGTCCGAGACTCTTCAGATAGTATGCGGGGCTTCCAACGTCGCCGAGAAGGAGAAAGTCCCGGTAGCCCTGATGGGTGCCCGACTACCGGGAGGCATTGAGATAGCCAAAAGCACCCTAAGGGGTGTGGACTCCTTCGGCATGATCTGCTCGGAGAAGGAACTGAATCTGGGGGAGGATGAGGAGGGGATTATGATTCTGGAGCCAGATCTTAAAGTGGGTCAGCCCCTCACTGCGGCCCTGGAGTTGGAAGATTACATCCTGGATTTGGATCTGACTCCTAACCGACCTGATTGCCTGTGCATACTGGGAGTGGCCAGAGAAGTGGCAGCCCTGTGCGGAAGCCAATTGAGACGACCAGAAACAAAACTACACGAAATCTCCCGCACGGCGAAAGACAAAGTCCAGGTGCAGATTGAAGATCCCCAAGGATGTCCTCGATATGCAGCCCGGGTGATAGAGGGGATCAAGATAAGGAAATCCCCTTTCTGGTTGAAAAGAAAGCTGTACTCGGCCGGCATGCGTGCCATAAATAATGTGGTGGATGTCAGCAACCTGGTCATGCTGGAGTTGGGGCATCCCCTGCATGCCTTCGACTATGAGCTCTTCAAGCGGAAAAAGGTTCTGGTGAGAAGAGCGCAAGACGGTGAGAAGTTCGTTACTTTGGATCAAGTCGAACGCACTTTAAACCGTGAGGTTCTGCTCATCACCGACGGGGCAAAACCGGTGGCCATCGGGGGAATAATGGGGGGGCTGGAGAGCGAGGTTAGTCCGAGCACTCGGACTGTGCTTCTGGAGAGTGCCTATTTTGATCCCAGGGTTATCCGGCGGGGGCGAATGTTCCTGGGCATATCCACCGAATCGTCCCAGAGATTCGAAAGAGGAGCCGATCCAAACGGGGTGGTGAAAGCTATAGATCGGGCGGCCGAGCTTCTGGAAAAGCTTGCCGACGGAAAAATATTGCGCGGGGTGGTGGATAGCTACCCCAACCCCATCCATCCGGTTCAGATAGCTCTCAGGCCGCAAAGGGTCAACCAGATTTTGAGCACTGATTTGGAGCTTCAAAAAATCAAAAGCATACTCGTCTCGCTGGAACTTTCAGTCAAGCAGAATCATGATCTGCAGGTGGAGGTGCCGACTTTCAGACCGGATCTGACCCGGGAGATGGATCTGATCGAGGAGGTGGCTCGCATTTACGGTTATGGCAACATAAAGACCTCCCTGCGAGCTGGCGGCAGCCTGGTAACGGAGATGCATAAAGAGGATCAGCTTTCGCGGAGGGTCAAAGAGTACATGGTGGGTAAGGGGTTCTTCGAGGCGATCACCAATAATTTAGTGGACCCGGGGATGCTGGTCAAGGTGAATCCAAATGTCTCCTGGGTCGAGATCAAAAATCCCTTGAGCCAGGAGCTCTCGGTTCTTTCAACCACCTTAGCCTGCAATCTTCTCTCGGTGGTGAGTCGAAACAAAAGTCGGCTGGAGGAAAACGTAAGGATGTTCGAGCTGGGTAAGGTATTTCTCGCTGCAGGAAGCCGAGTGCCTGAGGAGAAAGTTAATCTGGGCATGGCCATGACAGGGAACAGAGAACCCAGACACTGGCAGGTCAAAGAGGCGGAAGTCGATTTACTTGACCTGAAGGGCGTGGTGGAAGGGCTATTTGACCAGCTTTGGCTTACTTTCCAGTTAGAGCCCAAAGAAATCGCTCTTTTTAAGCAAGGCAGGTCCTTCCAAGTTCGGACAGCAGATGAAAAGGTCGGTCTCTTGGGCGAGGTGTCTGGAGAAATCCTGGATGTTTTCGGAATCAGAGATAGAGTCTTCTGGGCGGAGCTGGATTTTGATAGAATCGTCGCCTCAGCGCCACCAGGAAAGCAGCTTTCTTCACTGCCCAAGTTTCCTCCTGTAGATCGCGACCTGGCAGTGGTGGTGGATGAATCTTTACTTTCCGAGACGGTCGGTGACAAGATAAAGCAGGTGGGGGGCGGCTTGGTCGAGAATATCACTTTATTTGATGTGTACAGGGGAAAACAAGTGCCTGCTGGCAAGAAGAGTCTGGCATATTCAATTTGCTACCGCTCGCAGGAGAAAACACTAACAGACGAGGAGGTGGATGCAGTTCACCGAAAGGTGATTTCGGAGTTGGAAAAGGCCTTCGGTGCCACTTTGAGAAAATAAGAACAAACTTGTTGGGGACCCGTTCCCTTTCTATCTTAAAGGAATGTGGAGGTTTTAACGCATTCTTTCGTAGCAATCTCAAAAAAGAAAGTTTATCATGCAATTAGAGAATTTCGAAAGGCTGGAAGAGAAGATAATGCAGTTGGTGGAGCTGATCGACCGTCTCAGACAGGAAAACCAAGAGATCTCCTCATCTTACAGAAGGCTGGCTGACCAAGTACACTACGTCGAAAAAGGCAAGGAGAACCTGAATCTGGAGGCAGAGAAACTGAGGGATGAACTTGCCCGGAGGGAAAGGGATTTCGCTGAGAAGAAGGGGGAGATCAAAAGACGACTGGAAAAGCTCCTGGAGAAGTTGGTTCCGCTTGAGGCATGAGACCGAAAGACCGGTAGAAGGAGGCAAAGTTATGCCAATCCGTCGCCTGGCCTTCACACTCAGGTGTGCAAAAAAGAGTCACCTGTGCTCCATGAGGCTTCAATTTCCGACTTTCGTTAAATTCTCTTGACAAAGCCAGTGGCGTTTTCGTAATATTGATGTTGAGCGTTTTGATGGACTAACCTGTGGGGAAAGAAGACAAACCAAGCTTTGGAACTGTTTTCGAGTTAACCTGACATCATGGACCAGAAGAAGCAATCGGTTAAAGTCAATATTTTTGGAGAAGATTATCCTATTAAGGGAGACGCAGACGCTGATTATATCCAAGAGGTTGCCAGATACGTGGATCAAAAGATGAAAGAAGTATCAGAGAGATTATCCAATAAGCTACCTTTAAGGGTGGCAGTCTTGGCAGCCATGAGCATAACCGATGAGTTGTTCAGAGAAAGAGGAGATAAGGAAAAAACACTTCTCAACGTTGAGGAAAGATCGTTATCCCTTCTTGAGCAGTTAGACAGCAGGATCAGTCGGGAAGATATCTAAAGCTCTTCTTTGTTTTCTTTTCCCCACTTCTGGTAGTTGATTTTGCCGACGTCGGATTAGGATGAGCCTTTTGCTCCCTGACGCAGGCAAAGTCAAAAACACAAGTGGGGTTTTTTCATATAGGATCTGAATGATCCCTGAGGAAGGAGAAAACGTCATGAGCAATGTGATGATTATCGGCTTAACGGCAGGTGCAGCAATTCTGACGTTCCTTCTAGGATGGTTTATCAGCCGCAGAATAGCAGAAATGAAGTTAGGTAAGGCTGACGAGCTGGCAAAGAAGATCGTCAGGGAGGCGGAGAAGGAAGCAGAAATCAAGAAAAAGGAGGCCGTCTTAGAGGCCAAGGACGAGTGGTATAAGGCCAAGGTGAATTTCGAAAAAGAGCTTCAAATCAAGAAGTCTGAGTTGGGAAGGCTGGAGAAAAGGTTTTCAGAAAGGGAAGCCAACCTGGACCGAAAGGTAGATATTCTGTCGAAAAAAGAAAGAGAGATACAAAACCGGGATAAGGTCTTGTTCGCCAGGGAGAAGGCCGTTCGCACCAAGAGTGAACAGCTGGATAGACTGATAGCAGATCAGAACAAGCAGCTGGAGAAAATAGCTCAGATGACCTCGGAGGAAGCCAAGAAGCTCCTGATGGAGAATCTGGAAAGCCAAGCCCGGCACGAAGCCGTTCAGCTGATAAAGGAGATCAGGGAGCAGGCAGAGCAAACCGCAGAGAAGGAGGCGAAAAACATAATAATCTCCGCCGTTCAAAGATGCGCGGCTGATCACACCGTGGAATCGACCGTGTCGGTGGTGAATCTTCCCAACGAGGAGATGAAGGGGCGCATAATCGGAAGAGAGGGCAGAAATATCCGTTCCTTTGAAACCGCCACCGGAATCGACGTGATCGTGGATGATACCCCGGAAGCGGTGATACTTTCGGGCTACGATCCCATTAGAAGGGAGGTGGCCCGGATGGCTTTGGAGAAACTGATAATGGACGGCAGAATTCATCCAGCTCGAATAGAAGAGGTGGTGGCAAAGGCGGGAAAGGAGATGGAGGTGATTATCCGGGAGACCGGAGAGCAGGCCTGTTTCGATGTGGGCATTCACGGAATTCACCCAGAACTGGTCAAGCTTCTGGGCAAACTTCAGTATCGAACCAGCTATGGTCAGAATGTCCTCCAGCACAGCGAGGAAGTGGCGTTCCTGGCCGGATTGATGGCCGCCGAACTGGGTATGGACCCCAATATAGCCAAAAGAGCTGGCCTCCTACATGACGTAGGAAAAGCAGTTGACCGGGAGACCGAGGGTACGCACACTCAGATAGGCTACAACGTGGCACAAAAGTACGGGGAAAATCCTATCGTTTTGAACGCCATCGCCTCTCATCATGAGGACGTGATCTCGGAATCCCCCTATTCCGTTTTGGTTCAAGCTGCAGATGCCATATCCGGAGCCAGACCCGGGGCCCGACGTGAAACTCTGGAAGGATATATCAAAAGACTGGAGAAGCTGGAGGAGCTGGCTGATTCGTTCAAGGGCGTGGCCAAGTCCTACGCCATTCAGGCTGGAAGAGAAATCAGGGTTATCGTGGAGCATGAACGCATCGACGATCTGGGAGCCACAGAGCTGGCAAATGAGATGGCCAAAAAGATCGAGGCCGAGCTGGAATACCCGGGTCAGATAAAAGTTACGGTCATTCGGGAAACAAGAGCCGTTGAGTACGCCAAGTAGAAGGGGATGGGATGCCTACCGACGCATACAGCGTAATTCAGTGTGAAAACGGACGCGGAACCGCTCCCCATACCGCGGGAGGAGTGTTGCAGTCGGTGAGATGATCTGACCTTATGTAATTATCTGGATAGAAAACAGGAAATCTGACTTGAATATACTGTTTATTGCGGATATCGTAGCCAGACCGGGGAGGTGGGCGGTCTCTCAGCTTCTTCCCGATCTTAAGAAATCACACCAGATAGACTTCACCATAGCCAACGTGGAGAACGCGGCCGGCGGATTCGGCTTAACCAAAGAGATAGCAAAAAAGATTCACTCCTACGGGGTGGACTGTCTTACCAGTGGAAATCACATCTGGGATCGAAAGGACATATATCCTTACCTGGAAGAGGACAAACGCATCTTGAGACCCGCCAATTATCCGCCAGACGCTCCAGGGAGGGGAACGGGGATATTCGAAACGGCTGGGGGACACGAAATCGGCGTCCTGAACATCCAGGGGAGAGTTTACGTCAAAGAGATTGATTGTCCTTTCAGAGTGGCAAAAGAAGAGATCAAAAAACTAAAAGAGCAAACGCAAATCGTCATGGTTGACTTGCATGCCGAGGCCACGTCGGAAAAGGTAGCCCTGGGATGGTTTTTGGACGGCGAGGCTTCTGCTGTTTTGGGAAGTCACACTCACGTGCAGACCGCGGACGAGACCATCCTGCCAGAGGGGACTGCCTACATCACGGATGCAGGAATGACCGGTGCTCACGATTCAGTCATAGGGATAAATAAAGAGGACGCTCTGGCCAGGTTTCTCATGCAGATTCCTCGGCGGTTCAC
The DNA here is from genome assembly GCA_964348415.1 of uncultured Ignavibacteria bacterium. Taxonomy (GTDB): domain Bacteria; phylum Zixibacteria; class MSB-5A5; order MSB-5A5; family SM1-73; genus SM23-73-3. The sequence continues at coordinate 10,690 of CAYGCR010000082.1, forward strand.
ACCGGCGAAAAAAGACATCAAGTTTTGCGGCGTGCTGGTCAGGGTAGATGGGGAGACTGGTAAAGCACTGGAGATCGAGAGGATCAAAATCGACGTGCCCACACCGGATGAGGAAGAGAAAGAGCCAGAGGAGAACAAGAGACTTTTGTGACCATCTCAGAAAAGTATCTCAAAACAGGAGTAGTTATGCCGGCAGAGATAATTGATGGGAAAGAGATTTCTTCACAAATCAAAGAGGATCTGAAGAGAAAGATAGAAAACCTCAAAAGGATGGGCAAGGTTCCGGGTTTGGCGGCGATTCTGGTGGGGGATAATCCGGCCTCTGAAGTCTATGTGAACATGAAGGCGAAAGCTTGCGAAAAGGTGGGCATCCACTCCGAGGTGCAGAGGTATCCCAAGGATTTGCCCGAGGCAGCACTGATGGCCAAAATCCATGAACTGAATAAAAGGCAGGATGTACACGGGATTTTAGTACAGTTTCCCACGCCTGAGCAGATAAGCGAAGAGAAGTTGATTTTGTCCATTGATCCCCAAAAGGATGTGGATGGATTTCATCCTTTCAACGTGGGGATGATGCTGGCCGGTAAGCCGACTTTTATGCCCTGCACTCCTCTGGGCATTCAGGAGCTTCTGGTGAGATCAGGCAACGATCCTTCTGGAAAGCATGTGGTCATACTGGGGCGAGGAAGTCTGGTGGGTAGACCGCTTGCACCGATGCTGTATCAGAAAATGAAAGGTGCCAACGCAACCGTCACCGTCTGCCACACTGGTACGAAAGATCTTCCCAGCATCACAAAACAGGCAGACATATTGGTGGCGGCAATGGGCAAGGCGCGATTCGTCACTGCTGATATGGTCAAGCCCGGAGTCGTGGTCATTGATGTGGGAACCAACCGAATTGAGGATACTTCAACTAAGTCCGGATACAGGTTGGTCGGAGACGTGGACTTCGATTCAGTCAGCCAGGTAGC
>CAYGCR010000083.1:0-11304 GCA_964348415.1 uncultured Ignavibacteria bacterium
AGAGAGAATGGGAACAGTGAGATTTTGTTGCAGCATGCTTTGCGTCCGTTTGAGAAGCAAGGCTGGCAGGTGAAGCTTCTGCGCGTGCGCGAGATGAACATAGACCACTGCCGCGGCTGCGATTCGTGCAGAGAAACAGGCACCTGCGCCATTGATGACGACATGCATCAGGTTTACGACGCCTTCAGGTGGTGCGATGCCATACTCGTCTCCAGCCCGGTTTATTCGCGCAACGTTGCGGCTCGGCTCATGGCGCTTCTCGAAAGACATTACGCTGTTAACCAGGAGAGGCCGCTGGAGGGAAAACCCGGCGGAGCCATTGCCGTAGGAGCCGGCACCTGCGGAGGGCAGACCATTACCATAATGGCCATCTACAACTGGATGCTCTCGCGCGGCATCATTTGCGTTCCCGGCGAAATGAATGGAGTCACTGCAGTGGCAAGCGAGCCGGGCGATATTCTGAAGCAGCCGAATCGGCTGAAGCAAGCGGAGATATTAGGAGAAAATGTTTTGAACGTGGCAAAAAAACTGAGAGGGACGTAGCTCTTCTTATTACCCTCCCATCGAGGAAGGGAAAATCTATCACCTCTCCCCAGGGAAGAGGGCTGGGTCGAACATCCTGCCTTGGCGGGATCCTTGTCCGATTCTTGACCCGCTAAGGCAAACGATAAGTTAGCAACCCAACCCGGAGAGTCTTACAAGGAGTGAACCAATATGGCATTCAAAGCGCTGTTCCTGGCTCATGCCCCGGATGCGGAGCCGGAAAAACACAGGTGTGAGATCGAGACGTCCAAATACAAACTCTATGTCTTGATAGTCAGAGATCAAACCCAGGCAGTGGAGTTGAGCAAGAAATATGTCAAAGAGGAGGGAATTCACTCTATCCTCCTCTGTCCGGGGTTTACGCACAGCGACATTGCGGGGATAGCAGAGGCGGTCGGGCCAAACGTTGGTGTTTCTGTGGCCAGAGGAGACGGCCCCAGCAGCAGGGTAGCACTGGAGGTAATGAGAAAAGAAGGCTGGTTTTCGCAGAAAACCTAAGATAGCCGCACCCTTCAGGGTGCGCATTCCCTTCGAAGGCTATCCCTGCGCAACCACAGCCACGAGGGATCAACCGTATGCTTGATACCAAAGACTGTCACTATGATTCTTGGAGCTCTGTGGTCCGGTAAATAGGCTGACAAGATAGCTGGGCTTCGGCGCATTCTTAGGGTGAGTTACATGATGAAGGATAATAGGTCAGTTGGTTACGATAGAATAAGTCGAATCTATGACGTGAGTAGAGCAGCCAATGCTGAGACCGTGGACAAGTTGGTCAGATTGCTAAATGTGAACTCTGAGCGCATGCTGCTCGATTTGGGTTGTGGCACCGGCAATTACACCGCTGCTCTGTCGAAAACAGTGAAAAGCGTCATCGGGCTAGACATATCCAAAGGCATGATTGAGCAAGCACGAGCCAAGTTTCCTGTGCTGCGATTCCTTTGTGGCGACGTAACGAATCTCCCTTTTGATTCACAGACGTTTGATGGAGCATTCGCAATTCAAGCACTCCACCATGTCAAAAAGAAGGAGGTCTTCTTGAGTGAGGCTCATCGTGTGCTTCGGAAAGGGGCATACATCGCCATACACTCTTGTTCTCACAAGCAGATGCGGTCGTCCTGGTATTATCATTACTTCCCCAAAGGCCTCGAAGTGGACCTGGCACGAATTCCCGATTCGGGAGAGATCGCCTCACTTCTTGAAAGAGCGGGATTTTCAAATATCGGCATTGAAATATGTTACACTGATGTTGGTGTCGCATATGAGACGCCAGAGCGCTATCTGGACAGGAATTATCGGGAAAGCATCTCGACGTTTGCGTTTCTGAAGAAAGAGGATATCGAGTCCGGCTGTGAGAAGTTGCTGCACGACATTGCGTCCGGCGTGGCAAAGAAGATCGTTCGTAAGGCAGAGGCGAACGTGGCGAGAGTTGGGGGTTCGTCCATTATCTATGGGCAAAAAGGATCATTTTAGTGGCCACATGCAGGCTGGGTCTATGACTTTGTTAACCTTCAGTAAAGAATGATATGAAAACAACAACTGTCTTATTAGATGCCGGCGGCGTGATCTTGGATGAATCAGAACACGAGCGGGTCAGGGCTGAGCTGGCTGAGGAAATGTTGAGCACGGCGGTGCCCGGATATTCTATTGACGACTACTATTCAGACGTGGAGGAAGCGGTCAAGTGTTTTTGCCCGAGCGTGTATCAGTACGTTTTCTGGAAGGCTGTAAACAAGGATATGTTGCTTTTCGATAGACTGTACGCCACATACTTGACCGAGTGGAAAAACCGAAAACCGCCGCTGAGACTGACCCAAGGATTTCAGACCGAACTCAAGGCACTCTGTGGCGATTTTGAAGTAGGAATTGCCGGCCAATACGGCATGGAACTACTTGATTTCCTGGAAGAACAAGCTATTCTGGACTGCTTTACGCATCGGTTGACCCAAGATGACTTCGAAACGACCAAGCCCGACCTGCGTTTCTACGAGCGGATTGTTGAAAGATACGGCGTTAACCCTCGACAGTGCATCATGGTGGGGGACAGAATCGACAAAGACGTGATTCCGGCCAAACTCATTGGCATGAAAACGATTCTGGTTCGCGTCGGGCTTCACAAGAACCAACAACCCAGGATTCCGTTCGAGGTTCCCGACGCAGAGTTGAGCAGCGTATCCGGTTTGGCACAAGTGGTACCGGATTTGGCTGAGAGTCAGTGATGCAGAGGCGCGGTGAAAAACGACAGGAGGTGATCAAATGACAAAAAACAAGTCTGAACCTGGGAAGCCATGCTGCCTTGAACTGGCTCCTTTAGAAAAGGCGGCGTTGGGCCACATATTCCGAAGCATAATCCAGTCTGGAAACGCCGCCACGGTGGATGAGCTACGCGTTTACATGGATAAATCCGAAAAGAACGTGAAAGGCATCCTGGACGACCTGGAAAAAAAGGATCTCCTCCTGAGGCGAAAAGGAACCCAGAACATCGTAAGCATCTATCCATTCTCACTGCGACCAACAAAGCATAAGGTCATTCTGGAAGACGGGAAACGGCTTTTTGCCATGTGTGCGGTCGATGCCCTGGGAGTGCCCAACATGTTCAAAAAGGACGTTAAGGTAATCTCCGAATGCGCGCGGTGCGGGCAAAAAGTAACCGTAGAAGTCAAGAATCAAGAAATTGCGGCAAAGTCCCATCCTCAAATCATGATATGGAACTTGGAGGCACGCGAGGGAACGGCGGCGGAAACCTGTTGCCCCATTATAAACTTTTTCTGTTCGGATGATCATTTCAGGGAGTGGGCAAGCGACAACAATGAGGTGTCACGCAAAGGAAAGGGTGAACGGCTGGAACAAGCATATCCTGACATCAAAGAGCGTTGGCAACGCTACGGTGAGGAAGTTGGGGTTCGATGACAAGAATCGTAAGCTCTAAGAAGGACCAACTGACGAAGTGAAAAGGAGAAGTCCATGAAAAGAATCAAATTCCCCGGATGGCTTTTCTCTCTGGGACTACTCGGTGTTCTGGCAACAGTGTTTGCTCTTCCAGTTTCATCTCAGATGCCCCCGGGCAAGCTGGTCAGCACGGAATGGTTGGAGCAGAACCTGCCAAACGAGAATCTGAGAATAATAGACGTTCGGCAAAGCATAAAGGACTATTGGCAAAGTCACATCCCCGGAGCAGTCTACTTAAACCCTGAAGCTTTGAGATTGGCTGACCGCGGGGTGCCGGGAAAGCTCATGCCGCCTGAAGCACTGGTGGTCATGCTGGGAAAGATGGGTGTCAGCAAAAAGACGACCGTCGTCATCTGCAGTGAGCAGAACGACTTCAAGGCAACCTACCTGCTCTGGGCTCTGGATTATCTGGGACATGCTTCCGCGGTGATGCTGGGGGGCGGATTTGACAAATGGGGAAAAGAAGAACGTCCCGTTACCCAGGATTATCCTGAGATCAAGCCGGTTGAGTACGGCTTGCCGGCTGAACTCAACCAGGAAGTTCGAGCCACACTTCAGGAGGTTAAAGAAGTTGTAAGTCAAGGAGGCGCGCTCCTGATAGACGTCAGACCCGCGCAATTATACACCGGAGAAAAAGGATTCTGGAAGAGGAAGGGACATATTAAAGGAGCCATAAACCATTTCTGGGGCGATGACCTGAACGAAGATGGTAGCTGGAAAAGCAGGGAAGAATTGAAGCAAGCATACGAAAAACTGGGAGCAACTCCGGACAGGACAGTTATCGTTTCCTGCGGACAGGGGCTGATGTCAAGTCATACTTATTTCTCACTCAAGTACGTTCTTGGCTATCCAAATGTGAAAAACTATGACGGAAGCTTCAATGAGTGGTCGAATATCGAAGATCTGCCGGTCGAAATTGGCACAGGAGAAAACCGTTGACGAGATTATCATGGAGAGAATTTAATGAACTTGTATGATTTGATCATGAAGCGAAGATCAGTGAGGAATTTCGAGGACAAACAAATTCCGGAGGGCACCATTGAACAGCTTCTGGACGCTGCCAATAATGCTCCTTCCGGTGGGAACATCCAGCCTATTTCCGTCATCCTGGTGCAGGATGCCCAAGCCAGACAGGAACTAGCCAAAATGGTTGGAGATCAGCCCTGGGTGAGAAATGCTCCCCTGTCCATGATCTTCTGCATCGATTTCTACCGGGCCAAACGATGGGCGTCTGTTTCCGACGTTGAATACAATGGAGAAAAGGCACTCATGCCCTTCCTGATCGGGTACGCTGATCTCATGTGTTCTGCCCAGAACGTTGTGATCTTGGCCGAAAGCCACGGGCTGGGATCGGTCTATATAGGCACGATATTGGACGTTATCGATGACGCCAGAAAGTATTTCTCTATACCCAAGTATGTCCTTCCCATGATGGTTCTCTCCATCGGGTATCCCAGGTCTGTTCCCAAAGGCATCCCCAAATTAAGGCGGGACGTGATAGAACACAGAGAGAAGTACAACCAATTAAGCGATGATGAGATCAAGAAGGCTTTTGAGGAAAAGTACGGAAGCTTCGATGACAACCTGGAGAGGTTTTTCCGAAAGGCCTATGTCGAGGCCCTGGAGGCGGAAAAACAGCAAAAACCAGAGTGGGCAGATCCCGAACGGGTTAAAAACGAGATGAAGAGGCTTAACATCAGGAATAACGCGCAGTTTCTGTTCAAGTTCAGATATCCATCCGAGCAAATGATCCAGTTGAATGGCCCTTTGGTGAAGGCGTTTAAGAACGCTGGCTTTGATTTCTTTAGTCAACCAAGCTGTGAAGGAACCGGAGATTGACCTGTCCAGCTCCTTAGAAAGGAGTTTTCGAGATGACATTGAGCCGACTAGTGCTATTGCTTCTTGTGCTATCTGTGGCACTGTTTATTACGTCCTGCTCGCCCAAGCCGGTAGATCTGGTGAAGGCTTATGGGCACGCTTACAACAGCCACGACTTAGCTGAGCTTCTGCCTCTGTTTGCGGAAGATGCCACCTTCGACTTAATGGGACAGTTTGTCCTTAAAGGCAAAGAAGATATCCGGAATGTCGCAGAATACGACTTTGCCTTGCATATTCACATGACCATCGACCAGGTCGTTCAAAAGGGCGATACAGTATTCTGCGAGCTGATCGAGATGAATGACTGGCTCGAAGTTTCAAAGATCGACGAGGCCTTCTATTCCGCGCAATTCGTAGTTGAGCGTGGTTTGATCAAGCACATTAGAGGGACGCCCACACCTGAAACGGAGAAGGCTTTTGAGGAAGTGCTTACTCCCCTGCTGAAGTGGGCCTCGGAACACAAACCCGAGCAACTGGCTGAAATGATGCCTGAAGGCAAATTCGTCTATAACGCCGAGAATGCAGAGAAATCTCTAGCTATTCTGCGCGAATGGAAACAAGCCGCCAAGTCTCAAGAGGATTTGTAGCTCGGCGGCTTGACGCCAGATGTGCCAGCAGACCAGAAGATGTGTCATAATCTCGGATGAGCAAAAAGATGAGCCACGGTTCTCATGATTAGGTCGTCTTGCCACAAGTTGCAGGAACTTGAAATGACGGATAACATAATTGACAGACTGCTCCTCTCAGATGAACCATCCGTGCGATTCAAGGTTCTGGTAAACGTTCTGGGCAAAGAGCCAGAATCGCCAGAAATCCGCAAGGCGCAGAAGGAAGTCGGGGAATGGGCGCGTGTGAGAATGCTCCTCTCAGAAAGGAGCAGGGACGGGAGAATCCCGTTTCATGCCTATAGGAAATGGCATGGAGCCCATTGGGTTCTGGCAGTCCTTGCGGATATCGGATATCCGCCCGGGGACAAATCGCTCATTCCGCTCAGGGAGCAGGTTTACGAATGGCTCCTCTCCGAAAAACACGAGAAGAGCATTAAGACCATAAATGGCCGGACGAGAAGATGTGCTTCTCAGGAGGGAAACGCAGTCTCCTATCTTCTCACACTTGGCTTGGCGGATGATCGAACCGAAGAATTGGTCAGGCGACTGATCAAGTGGCAGTGGGCGGATGGCGGGTGGAACTGCGATAAAAACCCGGAAGCCACGAAATCATCATTCTGGGAAAGCCACATCCCGCTCAGAGCGCTGGCACTGCACGCCCGATTAACTGGAAGCTTTCAATCCAAGCAGGCAGCAGAGAGCGCCTCCGAGGTTTTCCTGAAGCGCAGACTATACAAAAGGCTGAAGGATGGTAAGCCCATGAACGACGACTTTGTGAAGCTGCACTATCCTTGCTACTGGCGTTATGACATTCTGGGAGGGCTAAAGGTTATGGCGGAAGCCGGATTTGTCAAAGACGAGCGGTGCAAGGACGCTCTGGATCTTTTGGAATCGAAGGGGCTGTCTAACGGGGGATATCCCACTGAAGGAAAATACTATCGGGTTTCAAAAAGTGCACGCACCGGTCGTTCGCTGGTCGATTGGGGAGGCGTTAGTAAAAAGCGGATGAATGAATTCGTAACAGCAGATGCTCTCTACGTACTCAAGAAGGCTGGAAGGTTTACCGAAAGCAAGGCAATGTCATAGCGAACAAAGGAATGTCCAAGAAGAGTCAGAGATAATGAAGACCTGGTACGAAGACGAAGCTTTCTGGGAGACCTGGGCCCCCTTCATGTTCTCAAAGGAACGCTGGGAGAATGCCGCGGAGGAGGTGGCTAATCTGATTTCCTTGCTGAAGATTGATCCGGGAGCGTCCGTTCTTGACCTTTGCTGTGGCCCGGGCAGGCACTCCTTGGAGCTGGCCCGTCGCGGCTTTTCCGTGGTCGGGGTCGACAGAACCGAGACGTACCTGGAGAAAGCTCGAAAGCAAGCAGAAACCGAAGGGCTTGACGTCGAGTTTATTCGGGAGGACATGAGAAGTTATTGCAAGCCCGACTCTTTCGACGCGGCGATCAATCTCTTCACCTCTTTTGGATTTTTTGAAGACAAGAAAGAAGACGAAACGGTCATACAGAACGTGAATCGCTCGTTGAAAGGCGGCGGCATCTTTCTGATTGATACTATGGGCAAAGAAATACTCGCTCGAATTTTCCGAGAGCGCGACTGGCAAGAGATAAATGGTGCCATAATGCTGGAAGAGCGAAAGGTTACCAAAGATTGGAGCTGGATGGAGAACCGCTGGATTCTGCTTAAAGGAGGAAAGACTCAGGAGTTTCGATTCTCCCTACGACCTTATTCGGCGGCCGAGCTGACCAAGCTGTTGACCGAATGCGGCTTTGCCGAAACCGAAGTCTACGGTAATCTGGCCGGCGCGCCCTATGATCACAAAGCTAAGAGACTGGTCGTGGTGGCTCAGAAACGAAAGGAAAAGGTGTGATGGTCTTCGGATGTGTGAGCGGTTGCATAACTTTAGGCCCGCTTTGCTCACGAAACCAGTGCAGAAATCATTATCAATTATCGCTGTTTGCACGAATAATAAGATAGGGAAGAGAACTTGTCCGATATTACAATTAAGAACATCGGGTGGATGATCTTGTGATCCGCAGCCCGGTCTAGCCAATGAGGAGGGAGAAGTGTCTGAAGCTAAAATCACAGATAGGGTCAAAATCGAGCTTACCCCTAATTCTATGAAGGTCTTGGAGCGAAGGTATCTCAAGAAGGACGACGCCGGGAAGGTCGTGGAATCGCCCGAAGAGCTCTTGTTCAGGGTGGCAAAGGTGGTGGCTCAGTCAGATAAGAACTACGGCGCAACTGACCCGGAGGTGGACAAGACCGTTGAAGAGTTCTACCTGATGATGGCAAGACTGGAGTTCATGCCCAATTCCCCTACCCTTATGAATGCCGGACGTCCCCTGGGTCAGCTTTCTGCTTGCTTTGTCATCCCCATTGAGGATTCCATGGAATCCATCTTCGATGCGGTCAAAAACACCGCACTGATTCACAAAAGCGGCGGCGGTACCGGATTCTCTTTTTCCAGATTACGACCGAGAAACTCGCCGGTGGCTTCCACCAGTGGGGTGGCCTCCGGTCCAGTATCCTTCATGAAGGTAATCAATGCGGCTACCGAGGCGGTGAAGCAGGGAGGAACCCGGAGAGGTGCAAACATGGGGGTGCTGCGGGTGGACCATCCCGATATTCTGGAGTTCATCACGTGCAAAGATGACTTAAGGGAGCTGACCAATTTCAATATATCCGCGGCAATGACCGACAGCTTCATGCAGGCGGCGGAGAACGACGGCTACTATGACCTGCTCGATCCCCGCACCGGAAAAACATACGTCAAAGACGGACAACCCGTCCGCTACAAGGCTAAGGAGATATTTGATCTCATCGTGGAACACGCCTGGAGAACCGGAGAGCCGGGGGTGATGTTTCTGGACAGGATGAATCAGCGCAATCCCATCACCAAAGTGGGCCTTATCGAGTCCACCAATCCCTGCGGTGAGCAGCCCCTCCTGCCCTATGAATCGTGCAATCTGGGCTCCATAAATCTCTCCAGGATGGTCCGGGCGGTGGTCGATTCAAGCGATCCCACCACCATGTATCGATGCGAGATCGACTGGGACAAAATGCAAAAAACAGTGCAGAAGGCGGTCCATTTCCTTGACAACGTAATAGACGCGAACAAATATCCGCTTCCGGAGATTGAAAAGAACACTAAAGACAATCGAAAGATCGGACTGGGAGTGATGGGCTGGGCGGACATGCTCGTGCAGCTCAAGATACCGTACGGCTCTCATGAAGCGGTTAACCTGGCCGAACGGGTAATGGGGTTCATTCAAGAGAAATCCCATCGGACCTCGTCTGAGCTGGCGCGCAAGAGGGGCAGCTTCCCCAACTGGGTGAAAAGTATCTATCACGAAAAGCAGACTCCCATGCGCAATTCCACGGTAACCACCATCGCTCCGGCAGGAACCATAAGCATTATCGCTGGCTGCTCTTCCGGAATCGAGCCCTTGTTTGCCATCTCCTACATCCGAACGGTGATGGATAACACCAGGATGATTGAAATAAATCCTTTCTTCGAGAAAGAAGCCAAGGAAAAAGGCTTTTACAGTGAGCTATTGATGGAGAAGACTGCCGAAATAGGGTCTGTTCAGGAATTTGACGAGATTCCTCCGGACAGCAAGAAGATTTTTGTCACCTCTCACGACATCGCCGGTGAATGGCATGTGCGCCACCAGGCGGCTTTTCAGAAGTACACCGATAACGCCGTGTCTAAAACCATAAATCTTCCCAACCAGGCTACGGTTGAGGACGTGGAGAACGCCTACAAGTTGGCTTACGAGTTGGGCTGCAAAGGAGTAACCATTTACCGGGATGGCTCCAGGGAAGCACAGGTTCTGGCCACAAAGAAAGAAAAGAAAGAGGAAGGGAAGATCGTCCCCAAGGACCGACCCGCCACGCTTGCTGGCATCACAGACAAAATAAAAACGGGATATGGCAACCTGTACGTGACCATCAACACCTTAGATGGCAAGCCGTTCGAGGTATTTGCCCAGATAGGGAAATCCGGCTATTCCACCATGGCAGATACCGAGGCCATATGCAGGTTGGCCAGCCTGGCACTCCGAAGCGGCATTTCCGTGGACAAGATAATCGAACAGCTTTACGGAATCGGCGGAGCCTCGCAGATTTTCCAGGAGGGCGGGCTGATCATGTCCATCCCGGATGCCATCGCCAAGGTTTTGAAAAAGCATTTCGGTACAGGCCGAAATGCGAATCATGACAGAGATCTAACCTACGAATTCTGCCCGGACTGTGGATCCAAACTGGATCACGAATCCGGATGCGTGGTATGCTCCCAGTGCGGATTCTCCAAGTGTTAAGAGCTTCTTGACTGAGCTACCGACTTAAGATGTTGGTCGGGCATCCCTGCCCGACCAATTTTTTTGCCCATTTACGGATTCAGGGACACGGAAAGCCCGTACGAACGATCAATAACATCTTGACAAAACCAGGGATAGTGTTATCATCAATATGAGAACACCTAAAAGACGGGAAAGCAAGTGACCGATATTCCGCGGATATCATTCTGCCTGCTTTTTGTGGTTTTATGCCTCACCTGGAACCCATCCGCCGCCCAGATGGCCGGTGACGCCAACGGGGACGGCTCAGTGGCGGCCGGTGACGTAGTTTATTTGATCCAGTACCTATTTAGAGATGGGCCGCCGCCGGTTTTCTGGGAATGCGGAGACCCCACCGCGGACTGCGAGGTGAACGCAGCAGACATCGTCTATCTAATCACCTACCTTTTTCGGAATGGACCTGACCCACAGATAGTGGAATGCGGATGGAGTGAACCGGTCAATTTGGGTCCCCCAATAAACAGTCCCGAGGCCGACGAATCGTTTCGGATGACGCCTGACGGAACCATGGCAGTGTGGGTCTCAAACAGAGAGGGCACTCAAGGCAATGGGGACATCTGGTACTCTCTCTGGGACAGCATTTCAGGTATGTGGTCCGACCCGCAGAATTGCGGGCCCAACATAAACAGCGTGATCAGGGACTTGTATCCTTCACTTTCCCCCGATGGAGACAGGCTTTACTGTCTGTTGTATGGCAGACCAGGAGGATACGAGGGATGGGATATTTGGGTCTCTACATGGGACAGCTTGAATCAGGAGTGGGGTCCCATTGAAAACTTGGGACCACCAATCAACACATTCTACTCTCAATGGTCTCCATTTCTATCGCCGGACGGATCAGAACTCTACTTCAGCAGTAACGGTCTCTGGGTCTCCCACTGGAATGGAAGTGGCTGGGATGAGCCAGTCTCTCTGGGACCAAACATTAATGTGACCGCCACCGAAGCGGAGGCCTCGGTGAC
>CAYGCR010000084.1:0-11195 GCA_964348415.1 uncultured Ignavibacteria bacterium
GTCTGGGCCATCCCATGCTCATCACCAATCTTTCCCTTGATCTCTAAACTCTTCTCATAAAACTCAATCGCCTTGGTCCATTCTCCTTTAGCCTGATAAACCAAACCCAGCGAGTTATAAGCGATGTGAGACCGTTCTTCATCGGTCTCATACTCCAGATATTGGTTCAAGGCCAACTCGGCCTCGTCCCAGTGAGCCGTCTGAAGCAGCAAATTGCCCTTGTCATATAGGACCGCCGAAAGGAGAGCCTTGTCTTGAAGATTCTCCTTGGTGAAGATTGTCAAGATGTCTAGCGTCTCGTGCCAAAACCAGCCCATTACGATAGCCTGGTGGGCAATTTCAAGAATCATGGAAGCAGAAGCCGCAAAGTCCCCTCCGTGCAGAAAGTGGTACGAGCACTCCAGGCAGTCTCTCGCCGCTTTTTCCTTTACCTCCCGCTTTTGATAAAGGCTTGCCGCCTTTAGATGAGTTTCCTTCTTGTTGTCTATTCGATTCTGAAGAAAGGCAGTCAGGATGTCGTGCTCGTAGTACCTTTGCGTTTCTCTGTGCAAATCGATCAACAGCAGTCTTCTCTGTAGTTGATCCAGGACACCATTGAAGTCCTTTCCTTTCTTGAACGCGTAGACCTCCTCGAGGAAATCCTTAGTTTCGGGAATGCGGAAAATGGCCACAGACTGCAGCAGCATTTTCTGATTCGGGGTGAGCCTATCGCTATAAACGTTGTTAACGAGATATGTTTGCAGTTCATTGTCTTCCGCCGGCATCCCAGTTATGTACTCATCGATCTCTTCCTTCGATTTCTTCTTCGTATACCAGGCTTTGAAGAACTCCACGTACTTGGGGTTTCCTCTCGTTTTTTTTGCCAGCGCGTCGGCTTGACCTTCCTCCAGCCCTACGTCGAGTTTGGACAGAACTGATTTCGTCTCCGTTGGCGACAATCCTTCGATCGAGATGGGCTGCAGGCAGCTTTCGTCTATGAATGAGGGCAAGTGACGGCTCAGAAGGAAAACCTTGGTTTCCACCCCTGGACCCAATCTGCGACACAACATGTCCATGAAGTTTGCCAGTTTCTTGTCGTCTACCTTGTGCAAATCGTCGAAGAAAAGACAACACTCCTGTTCCCCTAATTCCTTGAGCAACAAATCCATCTTCATCCTGTCATCTGTGCGTCTGCTGACAAGATACTCGAAAAGATCCTGTTGCCCGTGAGAGGCAAGGAAGTATGCGATTCGATTGAGCACTGGAATATAGCTGTCGACAGGGCCAGTGATCTGATACCAGAATACGGGTTTATCCTCGTGCTCGAATTCGCGTGCGAGGTAGGCACAGAACTTAGTCTTCCCAATACCGGCACCTCCTTTAACCAGAAAGGAACTGGACTTGTCTAGTGTTTCCATCATTTCTCGGTAGGAATCTTTTGGTAGTACGAAATGGGGGGGAACGTCTGGTATCGGTTCAAGCCACACGTTTTCAAGGAAATCACCCACCCGCTCATTTCTTTCCGGAATCCTTTCCAACAGGATACTAAGCTTAGCATCCATCAGGTAGTTAAGAATCTCATGATTATCTCGCAGTTGAACCTCAACCTCTTGTATGTAACTTGTTACAACTTGCCTTAACAGTTCCTTTTTGTAAGTCTTGCTGCTTTCGTGTAATTCCTGGGCTATCTTGTCTATGAACACCTCTTTGTCAAAACCCTTCACTCCCTTCTTAAGGTTCTCGATTACGTCCTTCTTCTTACTTCTATCAAATTCCAGGCTCAACTCCATATTCACATAGTTTCCGAAAAGCCCGAGCAGTTCCTTGTCTTTGAAGTCTTTCTTGATCTTTTTTATGGCATTTTTGTGAGCTTTCCGAAATGTAGACCAATGTGGCCCAAGGAACCAAGCTCCCCAAGCTTTTAGACCACTATAAAGCACCGCGCCAATGGTGCTCGCCAAAACACCCTCTGCTAAAGGCATTTCTTCGCCCCTTTTTAAGAATCCGAAGGTCGCATAAATCCCACCCCCACAAGTGCCATCCATTTGATCCGTTTCATCCGTTGACAAATCTGTTCAATCCGTTGCCCCATCGGTTCAATCCGTTTCCTCGGTTGAGTCCTCCGTCGACTTCAACGGCGACCACTCCCCAATATGCTCTGCGTATACCTTGCACTTGCCCTGGGATGTCCATTTCTCGTTAGAATTGTACCCCCATTCCAGATATTCAGAGCCGCCACCACCGGTAGTGGTAATCAAATACCGGTTACGCAAGTTTCCAATCGCGCCGGCCTGCTGGCTTGGCTCAGGGTAGTCTCCGCCTGATGGGTCAACCGGTATCCACCCGTAGTTGGGAAGATAAACCTCCACCCAGCGATGGAACACCTCATCCGCTGAGGCATCGTCGCCTCTTATCACGACGGAGCCAACGTATCTGGCAGGCAGACCTGCTGCCCGGCACATGGCGATGTACACGAAGCTATATTCCGAGCACGAGCCGGTTCCTCTCTTCAGAACAGTTGGCGCAATGTTCCATCCGCCTACTAACTCGTACTCTATGTGCTCGATGACGTAATTGAATATTTTCCTGGCGACCCAGTACGGGTTGGTCTCGTCACCCACCGCCTCTTTCGTACTCTTCTGAATGAACGGATCGCTTGTGGAGAACTTGGTATCGTCCGCCAGAAATTTCTCTTTGATTTCTTTGGGAATATCCTTCAGGTCGCCCACCTTCTCTGGGAACACGAAGTATCTGACGTTATATAGCTTTGCCCTGGCCTTCGCGCCCACCGTCACGAATCCCCCGGCCTCTACATTTTGGAATCTATAGTGCGCCACCTTCTGTCCCCACTTGTCGGTCAGAAAATCAGCAGGCTGGGGATGGTATTCGATCTCCGAGAGCAGCTCCTGATTTGGAAGGTTCTCCGGTATGGCCAGATATATGTCCAAATCCTTCACCACGCCGGGACCGTAGTTCCTCACCTGGTTGGTGTACTCCAACAGCTCTTCCTTTTCCTCAGTGCGGGAGTAGGCTTCTTTATCGTCTATCTTTATCTTATAAATCTGATCCGTCTGATAATCCACGTTCCACAGGTTATTCCCGTCCCAGGCAAGACCCCGGGCGTACTTTCCCGGTGCATCGAAGAACACAATCACGTCTCCCCTATCTGGAGTGATCATGTATATCATGTCTTTTATCCGATCCGTGACCCACAGATACTTTCCATCATACGCCAAACCGCAAGGGTATTTGGAGGGGGAGGGAATCGTATTGATCGTGGTGCCGTCCTCGGTGCTTATCTGCCGGATCTTGTCCTCCCCGTCGTCCACGATCCACAGAAATTCCCCGTCCCAGGCCAGTCCTTCCGGGCGCTCGCAAGGAGCCCGTAGCGTTTTGAGAGCAAGACCGGCTTTGGGATCAATTTGATAAATGAAGTACTCCTCCTCCGCCGCATCCAGATTCCACAGGTACTTCCCATCCCAGGTCAAACCCAACGGCCGGTATCCGGGTGTTGGAAGCGAGTCCACCACCTTACCATCTTCCGGATCGATCTTATAGATCATATCCGTCTTGCGGTCACAGTTCCACAGGTATTCGCCATCGAATGTCAAACCGGTGGGGCAAGAACCGGGTGACGGAAACGACGTCTCCACGTCACCGGTAACAGCAAAAATGGACGGCACCAAACCGATCGCCGTCCATCCGAGCACGAGCAAACCAACAACGAGAGCTTTTGGTCTAATCATTGCTCCGCTCCTCCGTTAAAGGGGTTATACAAAAAACCTCTCCCCTTCTGTCCTCCTCCCTATCTTGTGGAGAGGGCGATTAAGGAGTGAGGCCGGAACTAATTCCGTTGGCTCTTACTCTTTAATATAGTATATCCGCCACCCTTGTTCTTTCTTGTAAAGCCTCGCCTTGGTGTACTCCGTTCTGCCAGTTTTCTGATCCACAAAGGTCACTTCCACCAAAGCCTCGTCTCCTTCGATCTCCTCCTTGTTGACCACGATCATCTTATTCTGCCACCTAAGGCGAGTGCCTCCGCTACCCAAAAAGTTGCTCAACAACTGTTCTCTCATTTTGGGGAATACTGCCGCTCTCTGCGAATCGGGAAGCTCCTTTAACTTCTCCTCGGTGAACTTGTCCAGGTCCAGATATTTCTCAATGGTGGCAGTATCGGCTTTGTTCACCGCCTCCATGAAGTCCATGACTACTACCCTGGGACTGGGGCCTTTGCTGCAATGATAAGAGAAAAGAAAAATGCAGATGAGCAGAAGAGACAGAACTACTTTTGGCATCTTACTCCTCTTTAAGAAAGTTAGTAGCGTTTCGCAGTAACAAAACAAAAATATCCCCACTATGCCAAAAGTCAACAGATTTCTGAAGGCGATTGCGCCTGTTTTTTTGAGGAAAAATGGAGAATGAAAGAAGCGATCAGAGAATTGGTGAGATTAGAGGGATTCCTGCTTATATATGAAACTCAACGACATGCCCGTCTTTTAAAACAAAATCCTTCTGCACCATCTGTCCGTCGTAGACCCCTTCGCCCCAAACCCGGGCGAACTTCAGGTTTCTGGCAAAATCCTTGTGGATCTCTTTGGCGGCTTGTAACAGAGTGCTGCCCACCTTCAAGATCACCGGGTCCTCGAAATCCGCTTTTTTGCCCGGCGTCTTGGTGTATACTCTCACGATCTGCAGGGAGTCAAAAATGAAACGCCTTAGCTCATCTAAGTCAGTCTTTTCCTTTGCGGACAGGTGAAAGATGGGCAATCTTTCTCCGTGAGCTTCTCTCAAAAGGCTCAAGTTCGTCTCAAAAAGTGGCAGGTCGCTCTTGTTACCCAGAATGACGGTCTTCTTGTGAGCTATACCATCCAGAGGGTTGATGTCGCCTTCTTCTGATTCCAGAAGTATCTTGTATCCTTCCAGCTTGCTCAACACTGCCTTGACGTCATCTATCATCTTCTGCGAACCCAAATCTAGGACTAGCGATACCAGATCAGCATTACGAATTATTCCTGCCAGCCAGGGTTCCATATATTCAGCTGCAATAGGAGGGGTATCGACCAGCTGAATCTGAATGTTCTCGAAGGGCATCATACCGCACAGAGGCTTCACCGTGCTGTACGGATAGGCAGCAACTTCCGGACTTGCGTTAGTCAGGGAAGCCAGAATCTGAGACTTACCAGCGTTGGCGGGACCTGTCAGCACCACCTGAGCGGCTCCCTCTTTCTCCACAAAGTACTGATCGCCTCTTCTGGCCGATTTCTTCTTCTGCTGAATCTCCTTTTTCAGTTTGGAGATTCTGGCTTTCAAATCCGCCTGAAGTTTATCTGTACCCTTGTGCTTGGGCATGATGGCCCACAGCTGGTGAAGGATTCTCAACTTTTCCTGCGGATCTCTTGCAGCCCGGTATTTCTTCTCAGTCTCGTAATATTGAGGCGGTAGATTGGCTGGCATCTGAATCAGTCTCCCCAGTTGGCAGAAAAGGGAGCTCTGCCAGAAAATCTCAACAATGGAGTGTATTTGACCTAAAACTTGCCCTTAAGAAAGCGCTCCTGTTGATTCAAAGCTTTGAGGTGATCTTTCTCCCATTTGGCTAGGAAATTGAAAAGCGATTTAAGGTCACGCTGCCTGCTGCTTTTGGCGTGCTGGCTGTAGAACTCCATGGAGTTTCTCTCGAGCAGCTGTCCGATCCTCAAAACCGAGAGCTCAAAATGGTCATCCTTTATCTTCTTCTTGAATTCAGGGGAGAAAATGGGACTCCTGGAGCGAGTTGTCGGCCTCCGTTTATCCCTCTTTTGACGGAATTTGAAATCCAGCTTGTTCTTGATCGCTTGGTGCAGCCCCTCCAGTACGTTCTTGTGATCAAGCTCGTCTTGAGCCAGCGACCGAAACGCCGCCTTACCCTTGGGATCCCTGGTCCTTGCCGCCGCTGCCTGGTAAAAATGGTATCCGTCCATTTCCACTTTGATTGCCTTTTTCAGTACGTTAAGCAACTCTGCTGTTTTTTGCATCGTGTCTTTCCCCTTTGACTCAAACATTCTTAACCTTAGCCTTTGGTTGCGCAAACTCCGACAGACTAAAATGGGTAAAACCTAGCTTCGGTCCAGTAGTCCTCCTGCAAGTACTTCTGCTGGTTCACCAGAGCCCGCAGGTGTTCCCCCTCCCAATCGGCCAGGTAGTTGAAAAGCATCTTGATGTCTTCCTCTTCGGCTTGCTGAGCCGATCTTTTGTAGAAATCGATTGAATTTTTCTCCAAGAGAATTCCAATGGAAAGGGCGGTCATTTCGAACTGTGCCTGATCCAGCCTCCCCTTGAACTCTTTGGAGAAAATGGGACTTTCCGAAGTGGTCTCAAGAATGTGCTTCATGTCCTTAACGTCGTCGAACCTGAAATCCTCCTGCTTTTTGACCTTTTGGTACAGGCTCTTTAGTATTTGCACGTGGTTGGTCTCATCTTTGGCCAGTGATGCGAACACCTCTTTTCCCTTGGGATCCCGGGTTTTGTCTTCGGCCAGACGATAGAACTGATACCCGTCATTCTCCACTCGTATGGCGTTTTTGACTATCTCCAGCAGTTGGTCTTTACTCTCCATTAACGCTCTCCTTTGTTTGGATCGTGCAGATGTCATTAATATAGACGGAATAGAAGCGCTGTCAAGTTTGATTCGAATGAGGGAGGAAGTGCAAGAAAGCCAACCGCCCGTGGGGGAAACCAACAGAGAAACTCTGAAACTCAAGTTTCAGCCCGACCGGAAGTGGCAGAGGTCTGCCTGAAGGCAGACACTCCGGCTATCTGTCTACAGCAGCGTCAAAGACTGAGTAACTTCACCTTACCTTTTCCCGCGGTTATTTCTCCGATCAGGTAGGCAGTCTCTTTGAGCGACGAAAGGCGTTTTAGGATTCTGTCGGTGTCTTTCTGTGATATCACCAGAATCAAACCTATTCCCATGTTGAAGACTTTGAACATCTCCCGGTTGTCTATGCTTCCCAATCTCTGGATGACTTTGAATACCGGCGGGATTTTCCACGAGTCAGTGATAATTGTGGCGTCGCAGTCTCTCGGCAGGATGCGGCTAAGGTTTCCTTCAATCCCCCCTCCCGTGATATGAGCGATTCCTTTGATTCTGAATCTCTGCAAAAGCCGGAAGACCGGCGATGCGTAACACCTGTGGACTTTCAGAAGCTCTTTTCCCACCGTCGTTTTCAATTCCTTCACGTAGGAATTCACGCGCAGTCGTGCTCTTCCAAAGAATGCCTTACGCGCGAGCGAGTACCCATTGGTGTGAACACCATTCGATTTCAGCCCGATTATTTGGTCTCCTGGCCGGATGCAGGAACCATCGATGATTCTCTTCTTCTCCACAACTCCTACAATGCACCCTGCCAGATCATACTCTCCCTCTTTATAGAATTCAGGCATTTCAGCCGTCTCGCCGCCGACTAAGGCACAACCGCTTTTCTTACAGGCCCGTGCCAGGCCTTTTACCACTTCCTCCACCACTTTCGGAGAGAGTTTTCCCGTGGATACGTAGTCCAAGAAGAACAACGGCCTCGCCCCGTGCACCAGGATGTCGTTGACGCAGTGGTTCACTAAGTCCTCCCCCACCGTATCATGTTTGTTCATCATGAACGCCAGCTTGAGCTTGGTACCCACTCCATCGACGCTGGAAATCAAAACCGGATCTTTATACTGTCTGCTGGGGAAGGCGAAGAATCCCCCGAAGCCGCCTATCCCCTTCAAAACCCGGGAACTAAAAGTCGACCGGGCCAGAGCTTTTATCTTTTTCTTTGCCCGGTCAGCAGACTGGATATCGACACCCGAGTCTTTATAAGTGAGCTTCTTCATTCTTGCTCTATCCTCTTTCTTGGGTTATCTGGTGGGAGTTGAGTTACGGCAATTCTTTCGAATGTTGAGTCCGATTCTCAAACCTCGCGGGTAATTAGCTTACAGAAGTCTCTGACCGTTTATCTCTAGTTGGAATTTGAGTCCCAGAAATTCCGCTGCCCTTCGACATACCACCATTCGAGACAGGAATATCTCGAAATATTCCATCACCTGAGAGATGCTGGTATCGATTTTGATTTCCAGCGTGATGATCTTCTTGTCTTCCTCCACTCGCAAGAATGAGCTTTTGGCTGCATAGTTAACCCTATCATGGATGTCCTGTTTTATCATCTCTAATGTACGCACCCGGGAACTGTGCACATCCGACTTATCTGCCAGGATCACTGCGGCACAGATGTCGGACACCGGTTGACCGTCTTTCTCGTCATGATTTCCGATGGCAGCTATCACCTCTAAGATGTCTTCTACCGGCATGCCCATTCCGGAGAGAATGGAGTGGGCCATTATGGCTGCAGTCTGGGCATGATAATCCCGATTGATTACATTCCCGATGTCGTGCAGATAGGCGGCTATAGAGGATAAATGTGCTCGCTTCTCCGGATACTTCAACCTATCTAGTATGTTGAAAGCAATGCTGGCCGCCAGACTCGCGTGTCTTTCGCCGTGTTCGGTGTATCCAATCAGTCCCAAGATCTCGTCCGATTTCTTGATCAGAAGCTTTACCTGCTCGTTTTTCTTAACGTCCTCAACCGTTATCATGAATCCTCACCCCTTTGAGAATTATCGGAGTCAAATCCTTCGAGCTTATCACCTCAAAGCATATCCACGGGGTCCACATCAACAATTATACGCACCGCCCTTTTCTTTTTTGCGCCGTTCTCTTCTTCTAAGACCTTTCGGATCAGATGGTTTGTGCTCATGATGCTCCTTGCCTTGATCAGCAATTGCCAGCGGTGCCGATTCTTTATTTTGGGGAGCGGTGCCGGAGCAGGACCCAGAATTTCCAAAGCCCTTTGCCTGGCCGGCCTGCTTTTTCTTCTCAGACTGGCGGAAAATCTCTTGGCACTATCTGTGACCGTCCTCAAGCTTCTGCCTGAGAAGATTATCAAAATTAGATGATTGAAGGGGGGATAGCCTAATTCCCTTCGTTGGTCCAACTCGCTCCCATAGAATTGCTCAAAATCATGCGAGCCGGCAAGCTTGATGGTCCAATCTTCGGGATAGTAAGTCTGAACCATCACCTCCCCTTCCCTTTTTCCCCGTCCCGCCCTGCCGGCGACCTGGGCGAGCAATTGAAAGGTTCTCTCGCGAGAACGAAAGTCTGGAAGGTCCAACGCTTGGTCGGCAGAGATCACTCCTACCAGGGTCACGTCAGGAAAATCCAGCCCCTTGGTTATCATCTGGGTCCCCACAAGTATACCAAACTTCTTCTTGCCAAAGTCGCTCAACAATCTTCTGTGTGAACCTTTTCTGGCCGTCGTATCCAGATCCATCCGCTGCATCAGAGTCTCGACGAAACTCTGCTTGAGCTCCTCCTCGATCTTCTGAGTTCCTGCTCCTTTATACATGAAATCGTGACTCTGACAGTTGGGGCAAAGATTCGGCGCCTTTTTCAGATAGTTGCAATAGTGACACCGCAGTGAGAAATCGGTTCGGTGAAAGGTCAGGGTTATGTCACAGCGTGGACACTTTTCGACGTACCCGCAATCCTGGCATTTAACGAACGTGGAAAACCCCCGCCGGTTGAGAAACAAGAGTACCTGCTCGTCTTTGTCCACCCTGTCCTTGAGCAGAGACAAAAGGCTGAGCGAGATAGAACCTCGATTGCCAGTTTTTCTTTCCTGAGCAAGGTCGACGATTTTCACTGAAGGAAGTTTTTGTTTCTCCACCCTTTCTTTGAGCTGACAAAGGGTATACTTGCCTTGTTGCGCATTGTAATAAGATTCCAGACTGGGAGTAGCTGAGCCCAAGATAACGATCGCGTCATTCAGCTTGGCTCTCATTACAGCAACATCTCGGGCATTGTATCTGGGGGCGGGGTCATCCTGCTTGTATGAACCTACATGCTCTTCATCGACCACTATCAGTCCTAAATCCGGAAACGGTGAGAACACCGCAGACCTTGCACCCACCATGATCGGAAGATCGCCGTTTCTTGCTCTTCTCCAGGTATCGAACCTTTCCCCCGCCGACATCTGAGAGTGGAGACATCCCACCTTGTCACCGAAGTTAGCTTTAAACCTGGATATGATCTGAGGAGTCAACGAAATCTCGGGCACCAGAACTAAGGCCTGCTTTCCTTCCTTGAGGACTTCCTTAATACCTTCAATGTAAATCTGGGTCTTGCCACTTCCGGTGACGCCATGTATCAGGAAAGGCGAGTATTTCTTCTCCTTCAAGGCCGTTTTTATTTTACCGAGTATTTCCTCTTGCCCTTCAGTCAAAGAAACAGGTTTTGCTTCTTGCACATCCAGCGCCCAGTCACTTTCTCTTATCTTTTCCGCTTCGAAGAACTCGACCAGGCCTTTCTTTTCCATGCTCCTAAGCGGAGACGAGCTGATCTTGTGCTCACGTACGAGTTTCGGCCAGCATAGTTCTCCCTTGTTTTCCAGAAGAAGCTTCAAGCATTTCGCCTGTGTAGGGGACTTTTTCTTCAAAGCCAGAATTGCTGATCCCAGAAGCTCCAGATTCTCAGGAGAACTATCAAAATTCTTTAACCTCACCATCTTTTCATGCTGTATACGCACGCGCGGCTTGCCCAAACGCTCATCGATTTGGATTTCGCCCTTTTTGCTGAGGTCGTATAAATCTGCATAAAGACCTTTTGCTTTAAGGGACCTAGACAGCCAGGATAGCTTTCTTTCTTTGCCGTCAGCCAGAATCTCCAGAATCCTCTTTTCCCGCGGAGAAATGCTTTTCGTCGACTCCAGATCAGGCCCTGCCTCTTGCCTCTTGTCCCCTACTTTGACATAGATTTCACTTTTCAGCATAAGCTCCGACGGAAGAGCTGCCCGCAAAGCTTCCCCCCACGAACAGAGGTAGTAATCAGAGACCCATTTGGTGAGCTCGAGCATCTCGCCGGAGAAGAGGGGATAAGGGTCCAGAAGGTCTATGATCTCTTTGACATCCGACAGGCTGGAAGTGGCGGCCTTTCCTACCACGAAGCCGGTTACCATCTTCCTGCGCAAAGGCACCAGCGCCCTGAATCCTATATCAATCTTTCCCTCGAGATGTGAAGGAATCCGGTACGTGAATGGCTCGGATAATGGTAAAGGCAACGCCACCTGGGCAAACATGAGAGATTCCTATTCTTTTCAGTCTGAACTCTCGAAACTAGTGGCAATTTAGAGGTGATTCGGAAAGATGTCAAG
>CAYGCR010000085.1:0-11036 GCA_964348415.1 uncultured Ignavibacteria bacterium
AAGTTGTCCGGAGGCTTCCGGTCTGCAGCAGATGATGGAGTCGATCATTGCAGCCCATCTGCCTATCTGGTCGGTAGTATTCATCAACCCTACCATGGCTGAGCTTAAGAACCGAGCGCCGCTTATGGAGCATTACGGGCATCCGGTGGAAGAACGCGTGCTCCTGCCGGTTGCCTATATCACGACCTTGGCTTTCCGCAAGAAAGATCATGACGCGGTGATGGGTAGACTGTCTGATCTCCTCAAACCTTGTCAAGGGGAGGTCCTAAGCGAACGCATAGCTGAGCACGAGTGGGCCAATCGCTTCAGGCTTATGGTGGTTAAGCGACTGGGGCCTTCTTTAGTGCCGGCTGAAGTGGTGATTCCGCTGTCTTCCTTAGGTGAAGTGATGACCGAGATTGAAGCCAAAGTGGATCAACCAGTGGTAAAGGAAGGTGTGATCTTACGAGAGAGCATAGGCGGAAAGCCGGAAGTGGTCATACTCGGCTTTATCCCCAGCGACCAGCGCCGATTCAGCTACAACTTTGTGTTCAGTCTGGTCTTGACGATCATGAAGATTGCGGAAAAGCACGGTGGTCGACCTTACGCAACCGGCATGTACTTTACCAGGAAAGCCGACCAGATACTCGGCGAGGAGCGTGCCAGACGGCTTCGTGAATTCAAAAGACAGATAGATCCCAAAGGCATAACTAACCCCGGCAAAGTCATTCACCGAGGGATCACCGCGATTGCGCTTGGGCTTGCCAGGTTCTTTGAACCATTGGCTAGGCCTTTTGGCAACTACGTGACTACCCGAATTGGCGAACGGCCAGACAAGGCGGTGCGAAGAATTCCTGCGGAAGTGGCCTGGTATGCCTATGGTTGCTCGCAGTGCGGCTACTGCATCGACGAATGTGACCAGTTCTATGGCCGGGGCTGGGAAAGTCAGAGTCCCCGTGGAAAATGGTATTGGCTGAGAGAGTATATGGAAGGGCGGGAAGAGTGGGATCAGTTCATGGTTGACACAATATTGGTCTGCACCACGTGTGAACTTTGCAATCTCCGGTGTTCAGCAGCCCTCCCTATTGAACCTTCGTGGATGAAGCTGCGAGGGAAGTTGATAAGTGAGGACAAGAAGATGACCTTCCCGCCGCTCGAGATGATGGCAGCGGCGGTGAGATCTCAGGGTGACATCTGGGCAGGGCTTCGCAAGGATCGCTTGGCTTGGTTTCCCAAAGACCTGCAGGCCAAACACGGTCCGGGCACCAAATCTAAGAATGTTTACTTCGCTGGCTGCACCGCCAGTTACGTTGAACAAGACATCGCTATGGCCACTGTCCGGCTGCTGGATGAGGCCGGGATCGAATTCACTCACGTCGGGGTCGAAGAGAATTGCTGCGGAACCCCCATGTTGGTGGCCGGGCTGTGGGACGTGTTTGAGGAGACCATGAGGCAGAATATCCAGTCGGTCAAAAAGGCCAACGCGGACATGGTCATCACTTCCTGTCCTGCCTGCGACATGATGTGGCGACAATACTACCCCAGGTGGGCTAAGAAACTGGGAATCGAGTATGGTATAACAACCAGGCACTACAGCGAGGTAGTGACCGAGAAGATAAAGTCAGGGGAGTTTAAATTCCCGGATAAGGGGCTTGAACCTGTAACCGTAACCTGGCACGACCCATGTCATATAGGTCGGGTGTCCGGTGTCTACGAGCCCCCGCGTGAACTGATTAAGGCGATTCCCAATGTCAAGCTGGTGGAGATGAGTCATAACCGCGAGAATGCACACTGCTGTGGCTCTGTGCTTAATTTGATCAAGGAACCGCCAGTGGCAGCGGAGATCGGCAGGATCCGGTTAGAAGAGGCGCTGGAAGCAGGGGCTGACAAGGTTCTGGCCTTGTGCCCTTGCTGCGAATTTCAGTTCCGCGTCACCGCGGAGAAGAAGGGTATGCCCGTTGAGACGGTCGATCTGGCGCGCTTCGCCGCATCAGCACTGGGTTACGATTTCCCTGATCCGAATCCGGAAGTCAGAAAGCAATGGGCGGTGTTTGAGGCTATGATAGCTCTGATGACTCCCCAGGGTTTTGCTGAGCTCATGGGGACCATGTGGCCGAAGCTGGTCGACGCCATGCCACTTGGCATGGGGAAGATGATGCGGATCATGGGTAAGATTCCCGGAGCGCTCACCCTGATGAAACCGATGTTTCCGGTCCTTTTCCCGAGGCTGCTGCCGTTAATGATGCCCAAGGTAATGCCAGTCATGTTGAAACGAGTGGCGGAGAGAATACCTATGCCAGATTACATGGCGCAGCAGATGCCCGAGCTGATGCCCAAGGTTATGGATAACCTAATGCCGCACATGATCGGGGATGTAGTTCCACTCGTCACCGCACCCTTGATTGACTATCTCAGGGGAAGACCTGAAAGCTGAGGTTTGGTGACAAAAGCATCTAGCGACACTCGTCACTAGAAAGCGATTAAGGGGATGAAGGCAGAGTCGGGATATGGGCATAAAGGAAGTTCGAGGTTGAAACATTAAAAGGAGGGAGGAATAGGAACCATGAAAGTCTTAGTCGTCTTCTACTCGGTGTACGGCCACATTTACCGAATGGCTGAAGCGGTGGCCGAGGGCGCCAAGGCGGTCAAGGGCGCGAAGGTGGAGATGCGCCGCGTTCCCGAAACCTTGCCCGAGGACATACTCAAACAGATTGGCGCCATCGAGCCCCAGAAGGCCTTCTCGCATATCCCCGTATGCACCGTGGATGAGCTGGTTTCGGCAGACGCCATCATATTCGGTACTCCAACCCGTTTCGGTAACATGTGCGCTCAGATGCGCGCTTTTCTTGACGGCACGGGACCGCTGTGGGCCAAAGGAGCACTCGTGGGAAAGGTGGGAAGCGTGTTTACCAGTTCCAACACGCAGCATGGGGGACAGGAATCCACCATAATCAGCGCGCATTTGACTCTCTTGCACCAAGGAATGGTGGTGGTCGGCTTGCCTTACACCTTTGAAGGTCAGAGCCGCATAGACGAGATCACCGGTTGCTCGCCCTACGGGGCGTCCACCATAGCCGGACCCCGGGGAGAGCGGATGCCAAGCGAGAATGAACTGGCGGGAGCGCGATTTCAGGGAAAGCACGTTGCCTCGATAGCCTCCAAACTGGCCGGCAAGTGACAATTTCTCTGCGCATATTGCAGAAGGTGTAGCGCTTGCTGAGATGGATTCGTCTCTGTAAGCTTCTGCAGAGTGTGAAAAGTGCGCCGTGGGGCGGCGCGCAAGCCGCATTTCAAGATGAGATAACTGATGGTATCGCAACCGGAATTTCCCGATTTCAAGCCAATTCAACTGGAGGACCGAGAGCTCATTCAAAAGACGCTGGGCAATTATCAGCCTCAAACCTCCGAATGGACCTTCACCAATCTCTTCATATGGCGATCTCAACATGGATTCCAATGGTGTCTGCACAAGGATTGGCTGCTGGTACTCTGCAAAAGTGGCAGCGGTGGCTTCTGTGCTCTTCAGCCCGTCGGACCACCTCGCAGGGCAGAAGTTGTGCTTATGATTCTGCAATGGTTGAGGGAGGAAAAGGGCGAGGCAGAGCCGCGCGTCATCCGGGCGGACCAGCGTTTGGTATCGGAAATTCAGAGACCAGAGGAATTTGCAGTGGAGCCTATCCGGGACCACTTCGATTACGTGTACAAGACCGAAGACCTAATACAACTGGCAGGCAGGAAATATCACTCCAAGCGAAATCACCTGAACAAGCTGAAACGTACGCACCCATTCAGCTATGCCTCCCTCAGCCAGGATCTCATCAAGCCCTGCCTGGATTTAGCGGAACAATGGTGCCAATGGCGCCGCTGTGAAGAGGATATGAACCTGCTGGAGGAATGGGAAGCCGTTGGCGAGGCCCTCAATAATTTCAATGCTTTGGGCCTGCAAGGTGGCGTGATTCTGATGGGAGATGAGGTGAAGGCTTTTGCGCTTGGAGAGCCACTGAACGATCAAACTGCGGTGGTACATATCGAAAAGGCCGACCCGGAAATCCCAGAGCTCTATAGCGTCATCAATCAGCAGTTCTGTGAGAACTCCTGGGCGAGTTTGACCTACATAAACCGGGAACAGGACTTGGGCGTGCCGGGACTTCGCAAGACCAAGCTGTCCTATTTCCCTGATCATCTGGTCGAGAAATTCGATATCCGATTATCGACAGCCAAGCATGGGAGCCTCGACAGGTGAGCTTACGCCTGCCTTCGCCACCAGAAGAAGATGTTAGACCGTGCTAAAGTTAATTATGAAGCAACGTTGGTTAACTGATTTACCCGTAGCGCATTAGGTGACACGCTTGGTTCAGGAAAGGCACGTGTGAATCTCGGCCGGAAGATTTGCTCATTCTGGCTTTAACTCACATTGTGATTGAGCACGTATAGGATAGTTGTGCGAGGCGATAGGAACACGCAACCCAACAAACTGATGCTAAGGAGATGCGAGGCGACACCTGAAGAGTGAAGCATCAGCAAAAGGGGAGAATCAGGAACAAGTTCTGGGATGACCGGGTGAGCTAGGTTCGAAGAATCTTATTAAACATTGGCGGAGACTGCCGCACAGCATCATACGTCATGCGGAACCTAACGCATTAGGTCGGAGATGTTCCTGAAGGAAGGGATAACTGGTGAGCCGATTGTTAGTCGTTTCAAATAGACTGCCGATGAACCTGACAAAAAGAGAGGGCAGCTTGCGCTATCAGCCCAGCGCGGGTGGCCTGGCTACCGGATTGGGCTCATTCTACAAATCCCACCGGAGTCTGTGGATTGGGTGGCCGGGAATTACCCTGGAGAAGATAAGGATGGAGGAGATAGAGGAAATCGGCGAAAAGCTGCACCACGAAAACTGTCATCCCATATTTCTCTCTCAGCGTGATGCCGAGAATTACTATTACGGGTTCTGCAACAAAACCATCTGGCCGCTGTTTCACCATTTTCCTTTGTACACCTCATACAGCAGGAGCTTCTGGGAGACGTACAAGCGGGTCAACCAGATCTTTTGCGATGCAGTGGTTGAAATAGCTGAGCCCGGGGACGTGATTTGGGTCCACGATTTTCAGCTAATGCTGGTTCCGGGGCTTATAAGGGAGAAGCTGCCGGATGCCAGTATAGGATTTTTCCTTCATATACCCTTCCCATCCTTCGAAGTATTTCGGCTGCTTCCCTGGCGCAAGCAGATCATTGAGGGGCTCTTGGGGGCAGACTTGATCGGATTTCACACTAACGACTACGTGCTTCATTTTCTTGACAGCGTCCACCGGCTGCTAGGTCATGAGCACGCGTTCGGTCAAGTCAGCGCGGGAAGCCGGGTAACAAAAGCGGACGTGTTCCCCATGGGGATTGACTACAAGCGATTTGCTGCAGCGGCGACCGATCCAGAGGTGCAAAAGGGAATTCAAAGAATTCGTAAGAAACTTGGGGACCGTAAGATAATATTATCCATTGATCGTCTGGATTATACCAAAGGTATTCCTCAACGCCTGGAAGCGTTTGACCTGTTTCTGGAAAACAACCCTGAGTACAGAGAAGAGGTGACCCTTATCCTGGTGGTGGTTCCCTCGCGCACCGGAGTGGAGCGCTACGCTCAGTTGAAAAACAGGGTAGATGAACTCGTCGGGAAAATCAACGGTAAGCACGGAATTATCGGATGGGTTCCCATATGGTACTTGTATCGTTTCCAGCCATTTCAAAGCCTGGTGGCGCTGTATAACCTGGCAGACGCTGCCCTGGTGACTCCCATGAGAGATGGCATGAATCTGATTGCCAAGGAGTTTCTGGCAACCAAGACCGACCGCAGAGGGGTCTTGATTCTCAGCGAAATGGCGGGAGCATCAAAAGAGTTGGGAGAAGCTATCATTGTCAATCCAAATAACCAGGAAGAGATTGCGCGCGCCATAAATGAAGCTCTGACCATGGCTGAGGAGGAGCAGATAGAGCGTAACAAGACGATGCAAAAGAGGCTTCAGCGATACAACGTGGTGCGCTGGGGAACCGATTTTTTGGATGCTTTGTCTGGCGTGAAGAAAATCCAGCTGAGGCTGGAGGTCAGGAAATTGACCGAAGAGACCCAAAAAAAGCTAATCAGGGCCTATTCACTGAGCGATAATAATATTATACTGCTGGACTATGATGGGACTTTGGTTCCCTTTGCCGAAAAGCCCCAGAAGGCAAAGCCGGACAACGACCTTCTCAGCACACTGAACACGCTCGGGGGGAAAACCAAAAATGAGGTCATAATAATAAGCGGGCGAGATAGGGAAACCCTGGACAAGTGGTTTGGACACCGAAAGTTGTGTTTGATCGCCGAGCACGGCGTGTGGATCAAGGATCAAGGCAAGCCGTGGGAGACCATAGAGCCGTTAAGAGACGACTGGAAAGAGCAGATGCGACCCGTCCTGGAGTGGTATGAGGACCGGACCCCGGGTTCCTTCATTGAGGAAAAGGATTTCTCCTTAGCCTGGCATTACAGAAAGGCAGATCCGGAATTAGCTTCGGTAAGGGCAAGAGAATTGAAGGACGAGCTGCTGCAACTTACCGCCAATCTGAATCTTGGAGTTCTGGAGGGGAGCAAGATAATCGAAATAAAAAGCGTGGGAATAAACAAGGGGCGGGCCGCTTTGCACTGGCTGTCCAAAGGAGATTGGGGGTTTGTTCTGGGGATCGGCGACGACTGGACCGACGAAGACCTGTTCGCGATTCTTCCCGAATCGGCCTATTCGATCAAAGTGGGTCACAGCCCTTCCAAAGCCAAGTTCAACGTCGATTCGGTATGGGAAGTAAGGTCATTAATAAAAGAGCTGGCCAGAGTATAGCATGAAAAGCTTGGACGATTACAGTGAGATCGTGGGGGACGAAGTTCTCTCCTCCATCTACCGAAAGGCCAGGCCGCTTTCGGGCAAGCACATACTGCATATCAACTCCACCTATCAGGGGGGTGGTGTTGCGGAAATCTTAGGTTCCATGGTGGTATTGATGAACGACCTGGGCATTGACGTGGGGTGGAGAATTCTCTTCGGCACCCCCGATTTCTTCGCCATAACCAAGAAATTCCACAATGCGCTTCAGGGAGGACCGATAAACCTCACCGAAATAAAGAAACGTTTGTACATCCGAGCCAACGAGGATTTCTCCGTGTTTACACATATAGATCATGACTGCGTAGTTATTCACGACCCCCAGCCTCTTCCGCTGATAAAATACTACACCAAGAAACAGCCCTGGATTTGGAGATGCCATGTGGATTTGTCGGGTTCCAACAGCGCGCTCTGGGATTTTCTCAAGAAATTCGTTCTCAGATATGACATGATGATTGTCTCCAGTGAGAAATATAGGAGAAAAGACCTGCCGGTAGAGCAAAGGGTCATTCATCCCGCCATTGATCCGCTCTCGCCAAAGAATATGCAGATCTCCGATGGGATGATCTCCGACTGCCTGAAGAAGTTCCAAATCCCCAGAGACAAGCCTCTGATAACCCAGATATCAAGGTTTGACAGGTGGAAGGATCCCGAAGGGGTTATCCAGGTATTCAAACTTGTCAAGAAGAAGGTGGACTGCAGATTGGTGTTATGCGGCAGCATGGCGGCGGACGATCCAGAGGGTTGGGCCATCTACGAGAAAATCAGGCGAAAAGCCAACGACCTGGTAGAAAACAAAGAGGTGATACTTATCACCAGCGAAAACAGTATCTTGGTGAATGCATTGCAGAGAGCCTCCGCGGTCATAGTACAGAAGTCGAGCCGGGAAGGCTTCGGGCTTACTGTCACTGAGGCTCTGTGGAAGGGAACCCCGGTGGTGGCTTCAAACCAGGGAGGCATCCCCCTTCAGGTAACCGACGGTGAAAACGGGTTTATGGTGGAATTCGGCGATAGGAAAGGCTTTGCGGAAAGAATCACACAGCTCCTCAAAAATCCTGAGTTGGCCCGAGAGATGGGGGAAAAAGGCAGGGAAATGGTCAGGAGAAATTTCCTAATAACCAGGCTCGTCTCTGATTATCTGGATCTGCTGAACGAGATAGTAAAGTAATCCCTACCTAAAGCTATTCAATCAGTTCTCCAAAATGGGCTGCATGCGGTTCTTTGCTTCAAACCGGCTTCACTGGCCCCGCGCGCTCCAAAAGGTCGAATTTGGCAATTTCAGACTTGACATCAAGGTGTGGCGCGAAGACGGATTCTATCAGCTATAAAGGAGCCAACAGAATGCCTTTCATGTCTTTGAAAGCTGTGTCGGTGCTTTTCCTCAGAAGCGGAAGTGGATCGTATGGTGGCTATGCTGCCCTGGTCGGTGCCACGTTTACACCCAATCTCTTCTGTTGCGCGGTCGATCTTGCCGGTCCCAGCAACCTTCTAACCTGAATCACGTCCGTTCCTCCTTATCATGAGACTCTCAGGTCACTGATGAACAAAAGGATTGGCAACCCGGAGACAGAGGCAGAGTTCCTGAAGTCTGGTTCCCCGCTGTTTAAGGTGGACCAGATAAAGATCCCCATGCTGATTGCCCAAGGCGCGAATGATCCGCGCGTGCCAAAAGCCGAATCCGTGCAAATAGTGGAGGCGCTAAAAGAAAAGGGGATCGATCACGAATACATGTTGTTCGAAGACGAAGGCCAGGGTTTTGCAAAGCCGGAAAATCGTCTGAAGTTCTACACCGCGGCTGAGAAATTTCTGGCAAAGCATCTGGGTGGACGGTACGAGGAGGCACACGAGTAAAAATCCATCTTCCCCGTGACCAAATAAACGTCAGCACAAGCGGCTCTTCTTTGGTGGAGAGCCGTTTCTGTTTGTTGGGTGATGTGAGAATGGCTCCTGGGAGTTCGGGAACCCTAGCAATTTAACACTTGATTTTTGGCTCCGGTTTTGCTATCAGTTAGGAAGGTTTATCGCTGCGCAGTCAAGAAACTGAGGCCGAGGAGCCCAAATGGAATCGTTCTCTGAAAGAAAAGGACTAAAGCCGATCAAGAGCGTCATGCAGGTCGATTCTATGGATGAGGACCTGAGGACCGGACTGTGGAACGCTCTAACGGTTCACTATTGGAACCTCGTGAAGCCTCTGCCACACGTGACTATATATAGTCTGTCCTATGCATCAAATCATGACATGAAAATCCTTGTGCACCGTCTGTGGATGGACCACTTCAAAAAGCCGGTCGACGAAATTGGTCAAGAGTGGCATGATATTCACAGCAGACTAAGGACCCATTTCTTTCAGTGCCCTTGGAATGAGGTTTATGATTTCGTGGAATTTGTTGCGAATAACTACCCTAGGGATTACGTTAACCAAGATTTCATCAAGGACTGCAACGTCATTCTTGGGACAGAAGTGTCAGCATACCGTTTTGTGGGTGATAGAATAACCCAAATCACTTCGGAGGAAGAAATCAGGGAAGTTGAGACTGGGCTGGAATCTGGACCGGAGACGTCGAAGACTCACCTGAAGGTAGCCCTGGACCTACTTTCGGACAGAAAGTCTCCTGATTATCGAAATTCCATTAAGGAATCCATTAGCGCCGTCGAGTCGATCTGCAAAAGTATCGCTGGCGATGAGAAGGCCACACTGGATCGAGCATTAGAGAAGATCGAACTAACTGTGGGACTCCACCCGGCTCTAAAAAAAGCATTCAGCAAGCTTTATGGTTACACGAGCAACGCGCAAGGCATCCGTCATGCGCTGATGAACGAATCCAAACTAGACTTTGAAGATGCAAAATTCATGTTGGTTGCTTGTTCGGCTTTCGTGAACTATCTGATCGTCAAAGCATCAAAAGCGGACATTAAATTATGATGGCCGTGACCCGAGGCATTGGCATATTGCGCTAGTTGTCTCACTGTTAGGAATAAGCTTATGAGAGTAAACGCAGGGAACGGGAAATCGAATGTAGGTTCCGAGGACTTGCCGCTGTTTGAACGAGAGTACTTCATCCAGACGCGAAAGGAGATTGACACTGAGAAACGCGAGCGAGACAGGCTCCTGCACTTCGCGATATTGGTCCTAGTTGGTGTGCCCGTCGCGGCGCTTCAGAAAGCCGAACTTTATCGCCACGTGTTCTCTTGGGCCGCTCTATTTGTAGAAGTTCCCTTGCTCATCATCCTTTCCGCGATGTTCTGGGCAAGATGGAAGAAGCTTACCCAAATCGCGGACCGCTGGTATGTGTTGCTATATCTTTTGCGGAAGCATCTTGGCAATGAACGCGCCGGCCACTTTCTTGAACAGACCGTGGTCGATGGACTTTCGAAACGGCGCTACGTTCGAAAGGATGCTATCCTCAATTTCTGCCTGTGTTTGCCTGTTTACGTAATTATGATTGCGACGTTTATCAATTATGTGAGTGTGGGCCTTTCGATCCACGGGCTCCCTTCGTTGGTCTTCGCGCTCTTGCACGCAATCAGCAGCTTTCTTCTCTTAGCCCGTCGTATTCGGGCTTCGGATAGATTACGCGGTGCTCTCGACGAAGCTGTACTGAAATGACACAGAACTCAATATTCCCTG
Source organism: uncultured Ignavibacteria bacterium (assembly GCA_964348415.1). Lineage (GTDB taxonomy): Bacteria > Zixibacteria > MSB-5A5 > MSB-5A5 > SM1-73 > SM23-73-3. Next base: position 10,510 of record CAYGCR010000085.1, read on the forward strand.
CGTGACCTGTGCTCCACCAATCACCATATCTATTCCTCCGTCTGTCCAGATACTCGGCCAGGCGAATAACACTGTCAAACGAAACCTGTTCCTCGGAGATGTACAAATGGCAAAGACGCTGATACAACCACAGACAATGCTTTTGCCTCTCCCGGCAGTTATGGTGAGTTGCCAAAGGGGAAATGAAAAGCCTAATATTATCACCCTTTCCTGGGTGGGGGTGGTTTGTTCCGAGCCTCCTGCGGTGGGGCTGGCCATAAGGAAGAGTCGTTTCTCCTTTGACATCATCAAGGAGTCAGAGGCATTTGTGGTGAATGTCCCCAAGAGAGAGTTGCTCAAGGCCACCGATTTCTGCGGCACCCACTCCGGGAAGGATGTTGACAAATTCGCTGAGGCAAAGCTGACTGCGGTGAAGTGCGCGAAAACCGGAGCGCCTCTGATCAAGGAATGTCCGGTCAACCTTGAGTGCAAGTTGAAGAAGGTTCTCGATCTTGGCTCTCACTGTCTTTTCATCGGTGAGATAGTTG
>CAYGCR010000086.1:0-10376 GCA_964348415.1 uncultured Ignavibacteria bacterium
CCCTATCTACTTATTCCTCCAAACAAAATTTTACACAAAAGAATTTACACAATACGCGCTGAAGAATGTGTCTGAGCGTCTTAGGGAAGGGGTCGGGTGACTCTCGCTCTTGCTGACAGAGAGCTATGGAAAGGAAAGACCTGCAGGTGGGTGCCGGTAGAAGAAGGTTCGAGTTGCGTCGGGGAATTGTTTTCCCGACGGCATCCCTTATGAGGTCAAGCTCAGCGTCGGGATCACGGAATAGCGATACGACAAGGTCAATCACACCTGTGCAAAACCAATCTACCTTTTTTGGGTGAGCAGACTGACTATAATCACGGAGAAGAGGGAGAGAAAGAAGCTGGGAATCAGTTCATACAGAGCGTCTTTCAGTACAGGCACATTGTACCATATCAGCACGGTAACGGTTCCCACGATCATGCCGGCCAGCACACCCTCTTTGGTCACCTTCTTCCACCACAGCGTGGTCAGTAGCGCTGGGCCAAAACTTGCTCCCAACCCCGCCCAAGCATACAGAACCAGCCAGTAGACCAAAGACTCGGCACTCAACGCCAGAAGGAAAGCGATTATTCCGATGATCAAAGTTGCCACCCGGCTGATAAGCACCAGCTTCTTATCGGGCGCATCCCTTTTCATCATTTGGTGATATATGTCGCGAGAGATAGCAGAGGTACTGACCAGAAGCTGCGAATCTGCCGTGGACATCATGGCGGCAATGGCGCCGGAGATCAAAACTCCTGCCAGACCCGCGGGAACCAAAGCCTTGGTCATGTACGGCATGATCTGTTCTTGATCGGCGAAGACATTCCCAAAGAGCCCCAGTCCCATTATTCCCACGAAGACTGCGCCCCAGAATGCCAGAAGTGCCCAGCATATGGCGATCAAAGTTCCTTCACGCAGTTTTCGCGGATCTTTGATTGCCATGAATCTGGTTACCAGGTGTGGCTGTCCCATGTAACCCAGTCCAATTCCCAACCCGCCTAAGATAGAGGCGACCATGGGGAAGCCCCGTTTGCCGCCCCCTACCAACAGAAGACTGGGATCGACATTGTGGAGCGCCTCAGATAATCTACCCACCCCACCCAACTCGATTAGCGCCACGATAGGAAGCAATACCAGAGTGAAGACCATGATGGTTCCTTGCAGAAGGTCAGTCCAGGCAACGGCGAAGAATCCACCCATGATGGTGTAAATGACGATAATGAAAGCTCCGATCATCATCCCCTGAAACTGGCTTATTCCGAAGATGGTGTTGAGCACCTTCCCCGCCGCCAGGAACTGAGCCGAAACATATATGGTGAAGAAGAATATGATGATGATTGTTGAAACCACCCGCAGGAGGTGGGTCTTATCAGAGAATCTATTCTCAAAAAGATCGGGGAGGGTCAGGGCACTGTGCTTCTCGGTTTGCAGGCGAAGCCGGCGGGAGATGAATGTCCAGGAGAAAAGGATTCCGGATACGCATCCTATGGCAGGCCAGATGGCATTGAATCCCGAGGCTAAAGCCAGACCCGGCAAGCCGATCAGAAGCCAGGCACTCTCCCCTGAAGCTCTTTCGCTGAAGGAAACCAGCCAGGGATTTAGTCTCCTGCCCGCCAGCACAAAGTCAGCGATGGTTTTGTTGAACCTGAAGGTCAGCGACCCTTTAATCATCAACAGGACTAAATAAGCCAAAAATCCTATCAAGGTCGGATCCATCTATTCCTCCCTCTTTTTGCCGGAAACCACATAGAATATGATGGTGACCGCAAAAAGCACGATGGGTGGAACGATCACCCAGAACTTTGTCCAGAATGGCATTTTATCCCTCCTCTTGAAGTTAGCCCATTATAGGAAAAAGTGCCAGGTAACGCAACACAAAAATCAAAACCCCGCAAGTGTAGTGAGAAAGAAACAGAATAGAGCGCACACAGAGGACAGAGGCCAAGATGTCGGATGAACCAATAGAAGAAATTCGAAGCGATAACGGAAACAAAAGTAGCTTGTGCCCAATTGGCATGCAGAGAAAAAGAGCCAGAGCATGATGCTCTGGCTCTTTACAAAAGGCAGTAGCTGCAGAGTTATTTCATCAGAGCCATCTTCCGAGTCTCGGTAAAATTAGCGGCTCCCAGTCGGCAGAAATAGATTCCGCTTGACACTTCATTACCGTGTTTGTCCCTACCATCCCAGGAAACGAGCTTGTAACCCGCCGACAGAAACTCATCAACTAGTGTAATCACTCTCTCCCCCAGAACGTTGAATATCTCTATTTTTACGGGACCAGGAACTGGTAGACCAAACTCAATCTCGGTATAAGGATTGAATGGGTTAGGATAATTCTGGGACAGCCAATAGTCGTTCGGAACCCCCCTTTCATCGGAGAATTCTTCAACATCGCTACGTTCGAAGTGGGCCGTGTAGGTTTCATCGTGGGCAGGAACTGTGATCCAATGAGTCTGTCCGCCACCGTCGCTCCAGTGCGAAAAGTAGTAGTATTCTTCTTCTGGGGTAATCTGGGGAGAAGAGACTCCTATGCTGTGAGCCGAACCCTGCGGCCAGTTGAAGATGTGCGGGGCCGTGTAGTCACCCCCATCCACAGTAATGGTGAACTCCCAAGGACTAGTCGTGATGCTTATGAAATGCCAGGGAACATTTACGTTTACCGTCCAGATTTGATCATCCGTGTCCTCACCATCGCTGGCTACAACCTTGACTTGATGAGTGCCCTCGTCTTCAGGACCGGGGCTATATCGCCACGTATCGCCGGTGCCCTCAGACTCGCCATCCAAATACCAAGTACAGGTTGGCACTGTTCCATCTGGATCTGCTGCTTCAACATCGAAATCAACAAATTGTCCGGCCTGAACATTCAGCACATCATTACTGGGATTGTAGTGGGTTATCTCGGGTGCACGGTTGTAGTTGACTCGAATCGATCCTGTAAAGCCGGGGTGGTAAGTGTATCTATCCCATTTCAGTATAAAGACATACCAACGAAAATTCGTGTCATAGTATATTGTGTTTAGGACCGCGATGTAAGTTTTCATTCCATTCGGCGGGTTCACCTCGTCTGACATCACTCTAACGGTGGCGGCAAGTTCCGAATGATGACTACTTCTTGCATTATTACATGGGTGGGAAAGAATAGGATACCAAGAGTAGTTTGGTCCTTTGAAGCTCTCATGCCATTCGCTTACTGCATCCAGCAGAGAACTGCGATCTACCACAGTAACATCCAAGGAATTCCATGTCTGTGAATACCTCGCATCAATTCCTCCGGACTCGGTAGATAACCCTGCCCCTATTGTCCATCCCACGGAGCTACCGCTTACCGTCCCCGTGGGTTCGTACTCCACCAGCATCGACTCGCGATAGTCATCAATATCGTAGTAATCGAGATCATGGGATGCAACTCTGCTATGGACATAATACCCAACGGCACTCGAGTAACTGCCCGTGTAGCTAACAATCTCTGTGTGGGGCCGCGTGGCTATTAGGTAGTAGTCCTTTGTCGGTCTTATATCAATTAGCTTGAAAATATCGAAGTCCCACGTGCAAACGTATTTATCTGTGTTTGTATCAGTCTGCCACCTGGTGGTGTAAGCAGCGTCCCACGCCCCCGAACCGACTACCGCCTCGGGTGGAGCTTGGATCACCCTTTCCTCAAGCACCCAGTCTATGGCCCGCTGCAAGGTGCTTTTCCGTGTCAGCGTTTTGTTGTCCTCGGGCCCAGGCTTCCGTGACTCCGTCAATGGTGATGATTCACTTAACACTTCCGTTTGCATCCGGATTGTGTCTACGTCCGCTATAGTGCCGACAATGTGCAGATCGGATATGACCTTGTTGTGAAGCAGCTTAAATCCATAAATCAGAGTGGGTCCCCCTGGAGAAGACCTAGTATCCGCTGGCAGACCAATACTCTTTCGGAAACAATCTCCGTTCCCTTTTATGATAAAAGGCAAGCCGGCTTTCACGAATTCATTGACCCGGTCAATCTCATCGGTTGCGAAGTGCTGAAAAACGCTATCATCAAGCAACAGAAACTCAACGTCTGGTAAGGCTTCATCACTTAGCAGGTTGATTAGTTGAAACTCCACAGTAAACCTACCCGGGTCAGACACGGAGTTGGGTTCCTGTGTCGCAATCGGCTGCTTACTGTCCACGATACCGGCCGTTATCGACCTCTCCATAGCACTCACTTGTGAGCCAATCTCGGAAGCATTGACCGCAATACCCAGAAATAAGACAAACGGTCCGATCAGATTCTTGAAGTGCAGCATACCGTCCTCCCTCCTTAACAAAATCAGTTATTTCATGTCTTCGCTTACTGTTCTCTTCTAGAGCTACTCCACAACGAATCTGCGCCCATTGTAGTTTGAGCTCCCATAATTGCTACAACAGGTTTTTCTCCAGTATACATCGCTTCCAATCCATTGTCAAGCTAAATCTAGTCAACTGTCTAAAAATTTTTGAGGCCTGGAATGCGTCTTATGATAAATGTTTGAACGGCGACACAGACTATCCCAATCGCATCGCTCGTATTTCACGCTTTCGTGCTTCTCTCCATCGTCTGTCCCTGCTCAATCGTTGTGGCTGGCGGCACGAGGGATTGCCAAGATCCACATTCCTCCTGCAGTCCGGTACTTCTCTTATTCCTCGCTCCTGCCGGCGACTCTGCCGAATAGCACGGGTTCAACACTGGGTACCACCAGTGCAGTGTCGTTTGTTTACCCAAGGGCTAATGTGCGAGGATCGGGCACAGAATTTGCCTCAGCAAGAAAATCCGGCAGTGTGCCACCTTCTTGCTTGTTTTTTGCGTGATTTGAAATATATTAGAGTGCTTTTGTTTTCGTTTGTTCAAAGACTTCCCTGCTTTTCAGGAGGGTCTCATGGAGAAAAGAGATCAATGGGACAGTCGCACTGCCTTTGTCTTAGCGTCTATTGGCTCGGCCATAGGCTTGGGCAACATCTGGCGATTTCCTTATATTTGCTATGCCAATGGCGGGGGCGCGTTCCTGGTGGCGTGGCTGGTTGCTTTGTTCACCGCCGGAATTCCGCTCATGATTCTGGAGCTCGGTCTGGGACACAAGATGGAAGGTGCCGCTTCCGAGGCGTTCCGCAAAGTAAACAGAAAACTGGAATGGTTCGGATGGGCGGCCATCTTGGTGGGATTCTTCATAGTCTGCTACTACGCGGTGATCATGAGTTACTGTTTCAGCTTCGTGTATCATTCCCTGACCTTGGCCTGGGGAGACGATCCCAGTGGCTTCTTTTATCAGGCAAATTTGGGAATGACCAACAGTCCATTTGAGATCGGAGGGATAAAGGGATATATCTTGCTTGGTCTGTTTTTGAGTTGGATCTTCATTTTCTTTTCCATTTGGAAGGGTGCCAAAACCGTGGGAAAGGTGGTATATGCTACGGTTCTTATTCCCTGGTTTTTGCTTCTGGTCTTTGTCGTCAGAGGCGTAACCCTTCCGGGAGCAGTTGAAGGCCTTACCTTTTATCTTGCCCCTGATTTCCAAATGTTGCTCTCACACAAAGTGTGGTTGGCCGCTTATACACAGGTCTTTTTTTCGTTGAGCGTTGGCTTCGGGATAATGATAGCCTATTCTAGTTTTCTCCCCCGAAAGACGGACATTGTAAACAACGCTTTCTTAATCAGCATGTCAAATTGTGCCACCTCGTTCCTGGCTGGATTTGCCGTCTTCGGCGCCCTGGGATATTATGCGGTGAAAATGGGCAGACCTGTGGCGGAGGTGGTTGCGTCCGGTCCAGGATTGGCCTTTGTGACCTATCCCCACATCATCAGCAACCTCCCCTTCTGGCAACCCCTCTTTGGCGTGCTCTTCTTCTTGATGCTGCTTACCCTGGGAATCGATTCCGCCTTTTCCCTGGCCGAGGCGGTCGCAGCCGGAGTGATTGACAAATGGAAGGTCTCACACCGAGTCTCCAACACTGCTGTGTGTTCTATCGCCATTATCGTGGGCATTATATTTACCACCGGGGCCGGAATGCTCTGGCTGGACATTGTGGATCATTTCATGAACAGCTTTGGGCTATCTCTTGTGTGCCTGGGGGAGTGTGTTCTGATAGGGTGGTTCTTCGGCAGCGGGAAGATAAAGGGGTATGTAAATGGAATCTCCGAATTCCGGATCGGCGCGTGGTGGGATGCCTTTGTCAGATTCTTGATCCCGATCGTCCTTGCCGTCCTGATTCTTGCAGAGCTCTGGGAAAGAATAAAGGGTTCGTATGGCGGTTATCCCCGGTTCGCCGAATTCCTGGGTGGTTGGATGATAATCCTGCTTCTGCCGGTACTGGGAACAATCCTTATGATGGTCAAAAGGAGAGAATAATGCCTACCTCAGCGATCGTGATGTTGGTTTTTACCTCTGTGGTGCTGTTCGGGGGAATCGGAATCTGCATGTACGTAGCCCTCAAAAAGAAATAGAGAACCGGGCCCACTTTGCCTCGTATTAAAAAAGGAGGGCAATTTTTGTCCCAACAAGAAGGATAGGTCCAGGTTCAAAAGGCGACTGAGTCCCAAAACCAGATATCCCCATGAGTCCGATTGTGCTTGTCGCGGCAGCTTTCTTCGTCATTCTGATCCTGACTTGTCTTCTGGTGCCCATCCGCCTGCAACTGATTTTGAACGACCGCAAAAGGTCAGTAGCAGTAAGCTGGCTTAGGATGGCTCTGGGCAGTAACCTGAAAGACAGAGTCTATGAGTTCAAGTTCTTTGATCAAACGATTGTCAGAAAGACGTTCAAGAAGGCTCCAGGCAAAGAGATGAAAAAAAAGAGGCGGAAACCGAGGAAAGAAATCAAAGAGGTGAAGAGAAAGTCAAGGTTCAATCTGCGATTCTTATGGGAAGAAAGGGACCTGCTGCAAAGGGTCGCCAAAATAGCCTTGCGCTTCTTGCTGGATATTCTAAGGGCAATCCGATGGGACAGGCTTTTCTTGGAACTGCAGGTATCGACTCCAGATCCCGCCTTGACCGGTGTTTTGTATGGAGAACTGTTGGCTGTGAAGTACTCAGCTGAATATTCCTTACCCAACGCACGCATCAAAGTTGAACCTGATTTCGTCAACCAGGCTCCAAGGGGAAGCGCGGAGTCGGTCTTCAGCATCAGACCGGTAACCCTTATTGCTGCAATCTCAAAAATGTTCTTTGCCGTGCCCAAGATACGGATTCTGACAACCTTTATTTTCAAAAGAAGGAGGTGAACTGAACATGCCGAGCACGGCTGAAGCGATCATCAAAACGCTGATGGACGAGATCAAGACCATCACCAAGACCGAAACCATCCTGGGCGACCCCATCACAGTCGGTAATAACACCATCATCCCAGTATGCAGAATAATGGTGGGATTCGGAGCCGGAGGTGGAGAGGGAGAGATGAAGGAGAAGAGAGGCGGATCAGGAGGAGGAGGAGGCGGTGGTCTGAGGGTTGAGCCAGCCGCCTTCATCGTGGTCAAGGGCGATCAGGTTAGCATCATGGGAACAAAACCGAGCAAGTTAGAGGGTCTGGTGGAGGCGGTACCCGGGATAATCGAGAAGATTCAAAAGGCTAAGAAGGCCAAAAAGGAGGAAGAAAAAGAAGGAGAAAAGTAAGAAATTCTTCTCAGGTCTTCCGGCAATATCAAGCCTGCAAGCCGAGTCAGAAGTCGGGCGAGCAAGGATGCTCGCCCAGGGGGCCCAAGCATCTTTCAATCCCCACAGCCCGGAGCAAGAATCCGAATTCCTCTGGCGCATCGGGCTTCAGCCCTACCCGGCGAGCCCAAGGCGTCTGGTACTCCAGGTGATCGTCCTATTCATGAAAGCCGGCTTGAAATTCCCCAAATAAGGCATGACCAAGCGTCCCGGCAGGCCGGACGCAAGCAAGCTTACTCTTCCCCCCACCAACACCTTCCGACCTTTCCTCCCAAATCTCCTGTAAATAAATTACCGCTAAAGTTAACCTCTTTCCGGTCGATATTAACACAAAGCTGAACGGCAAGCCGTAAAAACTTGCCACTACAACCAAATCTGATACCATTGAGTCTTCTTTGGGGATGCCGTTTGAAAAGGCTAGTTGAATGAGGGGCGCTTGTGTCGTCAAGACATACGACGTAACGCGGCCCCAATCAGATCTGAACCAATAAAAAGAAGGGGGTGATGAACTAAGTCGTAGTGGCACGTTCTGATAGATCTTGAGGGCAAACCTTGAAGAAATGGAGGGAAAGGAGATGAAAAAGCTAGCTGTGGTTTTTGGTCTGATATTTGTCCTGGGTTCATTCACCTCCGCATCGGCCATGGATCAAACCGGCAAATTTGCGATCGGAGGTCACTTTGGCTACTCTTTCGGCTTCGGCGACGTGTTCGACGAATACGAATGGGCCGGCCAGTGGGGCACAGAGTACGTGGTAGTAAAGTACCAAAACAAAGTTACCTATAGCTTCTTGGGTAACGTGAAATTCTGGGTGAGTCCGACTTGGGCCTTGCTGGGTGCCGTGGACTATCAAGCCGGAGAGGTTGACGTTACAGGAAGCATCGCCGACCTCAGCACGGGCATCAGCGAGAGCTATGATTGGACCAGCGTTATAGGTAACGTAGTCTATACCATACCGACGCAGACCTGGACCTGTCCCTACCTAACAGCCGGGGGCGGCATCTACTTCAACGATGACATCAGCGAGCCCGGAATAAACCTGGGCGGCGGAATTGAACATTTCTTCCAGGACAATCTGGCTCTGGACGTGGGGACGAGATACCACATGATCTTCACCGAAGAAGAGAGAACGAACTATCTCAACCTCTACGCAGGGCTCAACTACTACTTCGGGGTGAAATAAAAAGAAGAGTGCCTCTGAAATAGCCCCACGGGCACTGCCCTGGGGCTATTTTTTTATCTGCAATCCGCAACCGGTATCTTCCAAGCAGAATTTATAGCAGGCAGAGTCAGGCCCACTTTCCGTCACGTCCCGCCAAAGACCGTAATAGTCTGGCGATCATATTCGAAGCAATAGACTGCAGCAGCAAGGCTTTTGGTTCTGCGAAGCCAGTCCGCCCCCTTATTCTCCCTCCTCCCCTTTCAACTCCTTCAGAAGTCTCACCACGTTCTCTATCCGGCCTGGTTCTCCTTCCCACAACCTGACGAAATTTTCGAAGTTTGTTATGGCCGCCTTGTTTTGACCCAATTGGTGGTATATGGTCCCCAGTCCATAAAAAGCCAAAGCATATCCAGGATCGTATCTCAAGGTACTTTCATATTCAGAAATTGCCTTTTCCACCAATCCCTGTCGGAGATAGATTTCTGCAAGGAGGTAATGCACCTTGGGATCGTCCTCTGTTATGGAAAGCGACAATTCATAATTTCTTTGAGCCTGGTCCAGAACACCCTGATTATGATATTCAATACCTATGTTATAAAGAACAAATGCACTATCTGCTCCGGTTTGCAGAGCCTTCCCGTAATATTCCAAGGCCAGCTTATGTTTCCCCTCGTCCCCGTATATCGATCCCAGATTCACAGCGGCCTCAGCCAGGGCTGGATTGTACAGCAGCGCTTTATGAAACTGTTCCTTGGCCTTAACCTTATCTCCCTTCTTGGAATAAAGCACGCCCAGACTGTAATGAGCCTGCCCCGGATTTGCGCTGGAGTACCCGGGTATCTGGACATTGATCGGGATCACAAGCACCAGGAAGATCAACAGATATTTCCCGAATTCAACAATCCCCCTTTGCTTCATCATATGCGCCAGTCGATCCAGGGCATAGGCTGAAAACAGTACCAAGACCGGAATGACGGGTACACGATACCTGGCGGTCACAAAGAACAGGATCACGCTCAACATATATACAAACAGAAAGAGCTCCAGAATGAGCACATCTTTTTTCTCCCTGTGCGATAGAACGATTCCGACAAGCGCCAACGGGGCGATCAGTCCGAAAGGGAAATAGATCAGAAATCTCCAAATCAGAAGCTTCAAAAGCGGGGCACTTCGAGCGAAGAAGTAGAAATCACGATTATTCGACAGCTCGTTGCCGTTCCAGAAGAGAAGGAATTTCTTGGCCACTAATTTAAGGAAATTCACCGGCTCCTTTGCCATGAATTTCAATCCCTGAACGTACCAGAAGCGCGACACCTCAGAAGGTTTCAAACTCCTGTTGGAAGTCTCTTCCGCCATGTTCTTCGCATCTTGGTACGAACCCCACCAGGTGGTCCTGGCTCCAGGGAGCACAGCGGAGGCGCCGTCTGATTGGGGGTTGTTTCCAATGTAGAAATTCATCCCTCCCTGGGAGGCAATGAGGACAAAATCGCCTCCTTTGAGGTAGTTTCTCAGAGTTACGGGAGAGATGACCAGAATTGCTCCTAACGCGAAGTAACCTGCGTAGACTAAGGATCTCGATTTGG
>CAYGCR010000087.1:0-9716 GCA_964348415.1 uncultured Ignavibacteria bacterium
TCACCAATTTACACAATTAGCTTGACAGTATGCTTGAGACCGGTAAGAATCTGGTAAGGCTTGACAATTTTAAGATGTTGTGTATATTTAAATTAAAGTCCAAAGTTTGCACTTTGAGGGTCAAGTTCTTGCTCAGGCGATGACCTCTTTTGACTTGACAATTGGGCTTGTTCTTCCCAGATGGTCGATGAAAAAGATTAGAGTTCAACCTTCTTAAACCGAGGGACATGAGATGAATAGGTTCGCAATCTTCTGCGCTATCTGCCTTCTTACGTTTTCGGGTTCAGCTTTGGCTCAGCCCAGTTATCTGATCAGAATCGACCAAGTAAACAAGATGACCATCCAGCAGATAGAAAGAACGGAGATCGAGGTGTACGCCAAAACCGCCGATTTCTGGATTGCCGGAGCCCACCAAGAAGACCTAAAGTTCTTGGCCAAAAGCCAAATATCGTTTCAGGTACTGGACCAGGAGGCCGACATAGGTGAGCATTATTTGGTCTGGTCGAAGCCTTCCGAGGAAATCAAACCCTATGTGCCTGAGATAGACTCTGTATCGAGGATCCTGGTCACAGAGGGGGACATGGCCGTGGTAAAGGGCAATCCGAGAAAGATCGAAGAATTGGCTTCTCTGGGATTGAGTCTAAGAAGGATACAAAAACAACCCTTGCCAGTAGAACCGACGACGTACGTCTCATCATACCTCGAGTCGCTCTCGCGCGCATACGATCCAATGATAGACAGCATAGTCAACAGAGTGGATCAAGCCCAGCTTCTTTCCTGGATAGACGACCTCTCAGGCGAGGATACGGTCTTAATCGGTGGAATCGAGGACTCGATCAAGACCAGGTATTCCTACAGTGAAGGGATCTTCAAAGCTGCAGACTACTTGAAAGAGAGATTCGAAGATATGGGATTGTCCGTTGCGTTCGACACCTTTCAGGTGGATGGGTTCGGAGCCTACCTCCTGGACGTAGCTTGTAGCCCCGACGGAGAGAAGGCTTGGTCGGTTAGTTGGTTCGGAGGAATTCTGATCACCACCGATGGAGGAGGTTTGTGGAGTCTGATCGACGAAACTAAGACTCTTGAGTTCTATGACATCTTTCGGGTAGATGACGACACTTTGTGGTCGGTGGGCTACGGAGGCATTATTGTCAGATCTACTAATGGGGGAAACAGCTGGCAGGATAGAAGCAGACCGGAATTCAGCACGCTAGATTTCAAACGAGGTTACTTTGAAGATGCAAATCACGGATGGGTGGCCGGAGACCAAGGGATCTGGTTTACCTCAGACGGCGGAGCCAGCTGGACCGAACAAGTACACGCGACTGGCCAAACGCTATATGGCATAGATTTTGTTGACCCTTACCGGGGATGGACGGTCGGGACGGGTGGAGCCATTCTGCACACGACCGATCGAGGGACCAATTGGAATCCTCAGACCAGCGGGACATCGATTCGTCTCCGAAGTGTCGATTTTATAGACCGCTTCAATGGCTGGGCTTGTGGGGACGACGGGTGGGCGATTTACACAACGGACGGAGGCGCTAACTGGACTCGGAAGACCCTTCCTACTTCGTACAATCTTAACAACATCGACTTTGTCGACAGTCTGCATGGATGGATGGTCGGGTTCGATGGAAGCATCTTCTATACGTCCGACTTGGGAGTTAACTGGGTGCCTCAGGCGTCCAACACCTACTATCTCTACGGTGTTGACTTCGCCGATACGCTGGTAGGCTGGGCCACTGGCTACTACGAGATAATCAAGACTACGAACGGAGGACAGAACTGGTTCTCTCAATGGGGGAATGTGGAGCCTCTCAACCTGTTCAACGTAGTTGCGACCATCGAGGGACAGAGCTATCCCGGAAGGCAGGTTCTTATAACCGGTCATTACGACGATGTTTCCGAGAATTCCTACAATTGGGCTCCGGGGGCAGACGATAACGCCTCAGGTACAGTTACTCTGTTGGCTGCCGCCATTCTGAAAGACTACGACCTTGCAAATACGGTGAAGTTCGTGGCGTTCTCGGCCGAGGAGCTGGGGCTCCTGGGCTCGGCAGCCTACGCGCAGGAGGCCTACAACCGAGGAGATACCATCGTCGGCGTTTTGAACTTCGACATGATTGCCTGGGATGGAAACGCGGACGACGTGATTGAGGTCCACTGTGGTGACCCTTCCGAAAACCAGGCTCTGGCTGATCTGCTGATAGGGGCAATATCAGATTACGGTCTGAGCTTGAGTCCCGAGAAGATCACCAGCGGTGCCACGGATCGTTCAGATCACGCTTCTTTCTGGGACTGGGGCTATCCGGCCATCCTGGGAATAGAGGACTTTGACGATTTCAATCCTTTCTATCACACCACGGGGGATCGTGTAACCATTTTCGACACCTCCTACTACGTGGATTTCACCAGGGCAGCGGTGGCTGGCATATCCATACTGGCCGATCCCTTCCTGGTTGGCGATGCCAACGGAAACGGAGCGATTGGGCCCGGCGACGTGGTCTACCTGATAAACTACCTGTTCAGACAAGGTCCTCAGCCTGATCCCCCGCAAGCCGGAGACGCCAATCATGACGGAGAGGTCGGGCCCGGCGATATCGTGTACTTGATCAACTATCTGTTCAGGAACGGACCCCCGCCTTCTCGCTGAGCGCTGCTTGGAAGATTCCTTTTAGAGACAGACTACCAGTTACACGTCAGGCTTGGCAAGCTTTCTCGCCTCAGAGTACCCCAAGGCCTTCGACAGGCTGAGCTCAACAGCAGAAGACTCGAAAATCCTGGACAGCCGGCGTTAAATGATGTCGCGAGGGTGAACGTATTTTATAAGTAGGTGTCGATAAAGTGCATTCTCCTGCCCAAAACGGGATACATAGTTCTTGCAATGCCCTGCTCTTCTTAATTGCTGGGGAGATATGAAAGGCAATAATCAAGAACACAAAGCACACAGGATTTCTATTCTAAATGCTCGCACAGGTGTGGTGGAAGAAGTAGATAAGGTTCGGAAAAGCGATGACGAGTGGAGAAAGCTTCTTACATCCGAGCAGTACCGAGTTACCAGACAGAAGGGGACGGAAAGACCATTCACGGACAAGTGCGATATCCCTAAGGAAGAGGGAACTTACCAGTGTGTCTGCTGCGGCACGGACTTGTTCAGCTTGGACACAAAGTTCGAATCGGGCACCGGCTGGCCCAGCTTCTGGAATCCAGTTTCGGAGTTGAACATAAAAACTCGAGCTGATAACAGTTTGATGATGCAGAGAACCGAGGTACTTTGCGCCCGGTGTGATGCGCACCTGGGCCACGTGTTCGACGACGGCCCGCCCCCCACACATAAACGTTACTGTATCAATTCTGCCGCACTGAAATTCGTGAAGAAAGGGGGGTGACTTTTTCCCCGTTGCCCGGGAATAAGACCGCTAACCAGAATATATCAACAACATAGGTAGAAAGGAGTGAACCATGACCGTCAAGAGGCATTTTACCGCCGAGCAGGCCAAGGAAATCGGCGAGAAGCTGGGGATTGACTGGAGCAAGTTTGACGTGGAACAGTTCCGACACGGAATGGACGTGGAGCTGGAGCACGGGACAGAAGATCCCCATACTAATGTCACAGACGATGATGCTCTGACTACTGGCAAAATCGCGCTGGCTCACTTGAACGAATTTCCTGATTATTACCACCGGCTGGATAAAATGGAAGAGGAGGCGGAGAAGTTCTGGGAGGGTAAGAAAAAATCTTAAGTCAGATCACGGTAGGAGGATTGACATGGCAAAATATCTTCCCCTATCCATACTCATTTTGTTTCTCGTGGTCGGATGCAACCCGGTTAAGGAGTCACCGCAAGAGATCGGCGGCAGCACGTTCATCCAGATAAAGCTGGAGGGCGGCGGATTTTACGGCGGGTATAATCCAGTCACTGAAAACATAAGGACGATAAAAACCACGGGCGAAATCCTCATCCACACCAAGCAGCTATACACCGGCGATAGAGACGTTACTCTCTTTACCTCCAGGGATGAGGTCGAGAAACTGGCGGGATTCATCCTCGATAACGGCTTCTTTACCTTGAAAGACATGTACGATTGCGATCCGTCTAATGAGGAATGCAACCAGAGGAAAAAGGAGTACCCGCCGGCTATCCCATTGCAGGTTGACGTCACCATCGGCAACATGAGAAAAAGCGTAACGGTGACGGTTTTTGAGAAGGGTATGATCGACTATCCTGAGAGTTTCGAAGCAATAGTCGACCGGATAAATGAACTGATAGCCCGGGCAGGGGAGCAGGACTAAGCCTGCTCGTGCAACCGATTGAGAAAGCCCAACTGTTCTTGGAGCGAGCTTCCGGGATTCCTACGATTTTAGGTCTTCACACTTGGTTCATCCGAGGCAAAACGACACGGTAGCCTATCAGAGATAGGGGTTGCATTTCTGCCGCAGGCAGATCCGCCCTTGGCGGACGTCTAACCCCTAGTGACGTCTGAAGAGAAGAGCCTGACGGCGAAAGCAATTCCTTCTGCTGCTTTGCCTGACCTCAGAACAAGAACCCCGCCAATCCCATGGTGAAGATCACCATGTTTCCCGATTCCGTTTTGTCTTCCTCTCCCCTTTCACCTTCGAGGGTCAACTCGTCGAAGTTGTAGGATGCTTCAATTAGAAGACTCAGGTGACGGGATAGCATAACATTTGTCCCGCCGCCCAGCTTGATTCTTGTTCCCTGGTAGAATCCTTCCCAAAACCCGATGTATTCCACGTCATTCCTCACCAGATAGAACCCGGCGGTGAGGAAGGGATAGGCTTTCCCTTCTTTCGCGCCGAAGAAATACATGACCCTGGGCCCCACTCCCAGGGTGGTGGATTTGTTGGGACCCTGATGCGTCAGAAAGAGCAATAGATCCCCGCCTACGCCCAGCCTGGGCACAACCATGTAAGCAATCTGGTGAGTAACAAGAATTGCAGTGAACGAAGTGGCGCCCGGGGCTTCATACAGATCACCGTCGGCGTTCAAAAAGCCGGCAGTAACTCCCAGCATTGTGCTGCCCTTATCGACTGCGAACTGGGCTCCGAAGCTGTCGCAGCAAAGCCAAACCAGAATCACTACAAGAAAGAAGACTCTCTTCACGCTACCTCCTTCTTATGTGAATTGAAGATGCAGCAATCTGATGAAATGGGCACGAGGTTCATTTCTAAGCACTATCTATAGCCCCCTTTCGCAGAATGCGTCACTTGCAGTTGTCCTCTCTGTGACACTTGTATACAGTACGCCTGCGTGAATGTCAAGGGTTTTTACCGGTAGGTGCTGGTTGCCAAACATTCTGACCGGATATAGCCCGCTCGCACTCCACATAGTCGCAGGTCAGCCCGTTCCTTGAAAACGGAAAAAGTCCCCTCCTATCAGGTGCCCGGGACGAGGCATTTCCTCTGCCCCGGGCGAGGGTCATTCAAGCTGGATCGAAAACTCGCCTCAGGAATCAACCCTACGCTATATTTAGAGCACGGGATGTCATTGGAACGCAATATATTGTGATTTTTTCAAAAAAGTGCTTGACAACCGGATCCTGATCTTTTACACTGAACTCGGGAAGGTTCTGATTCAAGGAGGGGAGGAATTGGAATCTTCCCCCAACCGATTGTAATCCACAAAATTACAATAGTTGGTGGTTTGAGAAGGGAGCTTTATCGCTTGAAAGTTATCTGAAAGACACAATCTCTTGGAGGAAAAAATGGAAGTCGAACTGATGGCAATCACTCCAAATGCTGAGGATATAATCGAGAAAGCGTGCAGAACCTGCTACCTGAGCTTTCACAGATACAAGCCACCTTCATCGACCGAAGAACTGATCAAGAAGGTCATCCGCAAGGGACACCACTCTGTTTTGGAACATGCCGTCGCCACTTTCCGGATCAAAGGAGGCTCGCGGGTTTTTACACACGAGCTGGTCAGGCACCGGCTCATGTCGCCTTCCCAGGAGAGTCAGAGATACGTTGAATATGGGAAGACCAAGCCGTTCGAGTTTGTGGTGCCGCCGACCATCAGGGACACAAAGTTCGAGGACAAACTCAAAGGCCTGGCGCATGAGGCATACTTTCTTTATCAGCAGATGGTCAACGAGGATATCCCCAAAGAGGACGCCCGTTACATCCTCCCCAATGCCACCACCTCCGAGATCGTAATATCCGCCAACTTCCGCGAACTGAGACACATATTCGAGGTCAGGTGTGTGGAGAGAGCACACTGGGAAATAAGAGAGGCCTGCCTGGAGATGCTTAAGATAATGAAACAGCAAGCTCCCATTGTGTTCTGGGATTTTCAAATAGACGAAAAGAACAAGCTGGCTTTTAGAAAAGACGAAGACATGTAGAAGGCCGGGCTGTCTCTCTAGAAGCGGGACTTCCCGACAAAAGACAAGATGGGAATGTAAGAGCCTCTCGCAGCTTAGCCCTACGAGCGGCTGGATATTACAGCTCGGTATGCAGAGCCATTAGGCGATAGAGGAAAGAGACGTGTCTAAACTCGGTCCAGACGAGCGACCAGGATATAAAAAGATAGACATCATTGAAGGATACGACAAATGGGCTTCGACGTATGATGAGGATCCCAATCCTCTCGTAGCTCTGGAAGAACCGGTGACCTTAGAATTCATTGGTGATGTTCGAGGCCAGCGTGTGCTTGACTTAGGTTGTGGAACCGGCCGCTACTGCGTGCTGCTTGCCCGGCGGGGAGCTGGTGTAGTTGGCATTGATCCCTCCTCGGAGATGTTAGAACAGGCTAAGCGAAAAATCACTCCTGCCTGTCGATTTGAGCTGCATAAAGGCACAATCGATGAGATGGATTTCCCCGACGAACACTTCGACCTTATCGTATCTGGTCTGACTTTTGAGCACCTTGCTGAGTTGGAGTCCACGTTCGGAGAGGCGGTCCGGGTGCTCAAGACCGGTGGCAGGATGGCCGTATCAGGCGTTCATCCGTACTGGCCCGTCTCCGGCCACGATTATACCGAGTTCTTTGACAAGGCAGGTCAAGAATATCGCATACCTGCTTATCCGCATCTGATTGAAGAATACTGGCGTCTTTGCAGGAACTTTGGGTTACGCGTGGAAGATATTCGCGAAATGAAAATCGACGATTGGTTAATTGAGCGTTTCCCTTCTCTGAAAGAGTATCGTGGTCTGCCTTTGGCGGTAGCCCTCAAACTAAGAAAATCCGCACGTCGAAGCGGCATAGAACAGCCATAGGTTAATTATTGGTGTCGGGTAGCTTTTCTTCGACTCATAAAGTCGCAACCCGACCTACCTGGTCACAGAAAGGAAAGCATGGACAACCAAGGCTTGAGCGAGGCTTTCAGGGAGTTGTCGACTCCACTCATTGCCGATGCCTGTGTCCGGTTGAGAGTGGCTCTTCGCATTGCTCAACCCGGCATCAAGCCACTGGTGCAGGGGAGGTGGCATATAGCCGGTCAGGTCTTGCCAGCTCAACATTACGGGAGCGTGGATATCTTTCTTGAGGCGATGGGCAACGCTGAGCAAGGAGACATTCTGGTGATAGATAACGGCGGAAGAATGGATGAAGGCTGTATCGGAGACCTGACCGCTCTGGAAGCTAAAGCCTGTGGACTGGCGGCTATTGTGGTCTGGGGTTGTCACCGGGACACGGAGGAACTCATCCAGATTGGTTTCCCCGTTTTCAGCTATGGAGCATTTCCAGCCGGGCCGCTGCGACTCGACCCGCCCATCCCGGATGCACTGGAGTTTGCCCGCTTTGGCGATTTCGAGGTGGGGAGAGAAGACATTATCTTCGCAGACGATGATGGAGTCCTCTTCGCTACAAGCCAGGATGCAGAGGAAATCATCTCTGTCGCCCGGTCCATCCGGGAAACCGAGAGGCGACAGGCCACCGAAATAGGAGCCGGCAAAAAGCTCCGCGACCAGTTTCGGTTTGATGAATACCTAAAGAAACGTGCTTCCGATCCTTTCTACACCTTTCGCAAGCACCTGCGGGAGATAGGAGGAGCCATAGAGGAGTAATTGAGCAGTCTTCCGACGCTCAGTTTTCGTTAGCGATGCTTGTATCGAGACTCGATTCTTGGTATTGAGCTTCGAAACCAGCATCGCCACCGACAAACGAGTTTAGAGGTTTAAAACAAGGAGGGGGAAATGAATAACTCGAAAAGGATTGTGAAGCTTTTGACCAAATCACCAGACTTACTTAGCCGAATGCAGCGACGAAAACAACACACGGTCTGGCAGCGACTGCACAAGGGAGATCAAAGCCGCACCCACCCGAGGAAGACGGAGAGTTTGCCGGGGATGCGTAGGATCATGAAATAGTCCATGCCGTTGCCTTCTGAAATCTGGAGAAGGACGAAAAAGAGAGGTAGCCGCAATGCGTAGCCAAGCATTTGCAGGAATACTTGTCGAAGAACTTGTCGATAGTGACCCGTCAAAAGGAGATGCTCGCGAATTCCATAGGAGAAACGGTATAGATCCCACCAACTTGAAGCATGCGGACGAGATTTGGAGGGTCTTCGTAAGATATAATCTCGAAACAGGAGGAATGAAATCACGCGTTGTGACAGAGAATTGGAACAAACTCCCAGATGCAAGTATGTTGAAGAATCGTATGAGATTGTTAGGCCGCATTGTGAGGTTGAAGCATTCAAGATGTTACGCTAACTTCACGCTCAATTGCCCCGTGACCTATAGCAAAGTCGGTGGATTTAATCTGTCCAGGTGCACGGCTCCAGGCATGGAAGAGGGTTGCCCCTTTGTCGAGATCACCAAAGAAATCCAGTGGCATAGGCAGCATTACAAAATCGCGAAGATAATTGTCGAGTGCGCGAAGAGACTTCTCATCGAGGACATGGATGGTCAGCATGACGGTAATCTAAACGATGTTGTTGCGGCTACCTTTGACAAGTACAGGGGCACGGAATTAAGTTGGAGAGCGAAGGCGACCGAGGAGTATATGTCGAGATTCGAGGACATCAAGGGGTATGGCAATCCACCGAAAGTTATACTTTGGATGTTATCCGACCTCAGCAGTCCCGTCCATCAGCTCGAACACTGGCCCGACGTCGATTTGAGCCAACTTACACCTGTTGATACACATGTCGGTCGCCTAGTGGTTCGGTTTGGCTTCTTGCCGAGAGATCAAGTATCAAACAGGAATATTCGGGCCACACTGCGGCAGCTGTATCCGAAGGAACCCCGAAAACTTGATTTTGCGCTATATAGATTAGGCGCAGAATCAGAAGAGAACATATGCAGGACGGAGCCTCACTGCAAGAGTTGCAGGGAGAGGATTCCAAGAGTATACACGGCATGTCATAGCCAAGACAAGAAGGATGTGTGATGTCCGTTGTCAACCTTTGGGATGGTTGACATACAAAACCGAAGCCGACAGGAAACGAAGTTCGGACATGGAGTAGTCAGGTGAAATGGTGCGTACAATCAATGATACATATAAAGCAGAGGACAATCATGAACACTGAAATCCATCGCTTCAAGGTGGGGACTTTCGAATGCATAGCTGTGAGCGATGGCACCTACACCTACCCGCTTCATAGCTTTTTCGTCAACGCGCCAAAAGAATCCTTTGAACAGGTAATTCGCGAGCACAATATCCCGCCAGGAGAGATAACAGCGCCCTGGACCTGTCTATTCATAAACACAGGGAGGCACCGGGTTCTGGTAGACACCGGAGGCGGGACTG
>CAYGCR010000088.1:0-9421 GCA_964348415.1 uncultured Ignavibacteria bacterium
GCCGCAGTCTTGTTCTTGGTCTTGAGCCACAATGCCAAAATCTTGACCGGTTCGGGCTGGGATATGTTGATTCTGGTTTTGTGGATAGTGGGTTTGATCAATGCGGTCAACTTCTTGGATGCCATGGACGGGCTTTGCGCGGGCATTTGCATCATCGCTGCCTCAGCCTTCTTAATCCTCGCCCTGGTCAACCACCAGATTCTAAGCGCCCTTTTGGCCCTGGCCCTCATGGGAGGACTTTTAGGTTTTCTCCGCTATAACTGGACTCCAGCGAAGATATTCCTGGGTGATGCGGGAAGCATGTTCAGCGGGTTCATCCTGGCTTGCCTGGGGATCCTATTCGCCAAGGAAAACGCCTCCTACTCGTCCCTTTTGGTTCCCATCCTTATTCTCAGTTACCCCATATTCGATATCTCCTTCGTTACCTTGGTCAGGCTCAGGGAAGGAAGAAAGGTATACGTGGGCGATTACAATAATTCGCCCCGCAGAATCGCCAATCTGGGGATGCAAAACCAGAAAGTGGTATTATGGATTTACCTTTTTTGCCTTCTTTTGGGCGGTCTGGGAATCTTGGTGTATTTCTTCTTCAACTCTCCCGTGAAAATGCTAATAGCGGTGTTCGTCTGGCTGATTCTGGTCATATTCGGAGTCCATTTACAGAGGAATTTTGTCAATATAAAACAAAAGCTTATTCTGATATTCTGCGATATCATAATGATCAATCTGGTATTTCTATTCTTTTACTGGCTGAAATTCCATTCAGGACTATTTCCCACCCTCCTTGTTATTCCCCTGTCTGAGTATGCGGCTCCGGCTATCTGGATCACTCTCTTCTGGCTGAATCTGTTCGCCATTCTCGGACTGTATGAGGTTCCTGGAGACTCCAGGTTCAGAGACGAGGTGAAAGCGTTAGCGAAGGCGACAGGCATGGGAATCGTCATCTTTTTGATCGTGACCCTTGACCCTTCTTATTTGCAGCCTAAGTCCTGGATTCTACTTCTGATTTACAGCCTCACCCTGATCTCAACCCTAGGCATTGGAAGAGGTCTTTTCACATATTTCATCAGAAGATTGAAGCTCTTGGGAATGTCGACCCGCAAGAGCATAATCGTGGGGACAAAGCAGAAAGCCAAAGATCTTTTCAGAAGGCTACGGAGCCATCCCGAATGTGGTTATCGGGTGGTGGGCTTTGTCCAGGAGAACGAGAAGCACTCACAATGCGACTTGTCCCGTGCACTTGCTGGAAAGGTCTTAGGAAAGATTGAAGATCTGGATGAGATTGTCCGAGAAAAAAAGATCCAGGATATCCTGATTGCAGTGGATCCGGACTGGAAGGGCTCTTTGCAGGAAATCATGAATTCAGTACACAATCTGGAAGTCTCCTTCAAGATACTCTCGGATTCAGATGATCTGAAGAAAGGCTACCAGACGACACCCCTTCGCACAGGATTTCTTTTAAGGATCTTTCCCAGTCACCTTAGAAGCTGGGAATGGCTGGTGAAAAGGCTTTTCGACGGTCTGATCTGCGGAACCATCCTTCTCGGATTTCTGCCCGTGTGGATACTGATTGCTCTTTGGGCCAGATTTAGCTTCAAAGGCAGCGCTTTGGTCAAACAAAGATATGTAGGAAAGATGGGAAGGAGACTTCAGCTTCGCAGATTTCGTGTGTCTAAAAATGCCGGGGCTGAAAGCGCAGACCAGCCTGGAGCAACTCCTTCAAGCACGCTGGGAAGATTCTTGAGAAAATCCGGCTTGGAGAGAATTCCAATTCTGATTAACGTATTAAAAGGTGAGATGAGTCTGGTTGGCCCGGAGCCGATATCCCCGGACGCCTTTGACAAACTATCAAACAACCTGCCGCTATTGCCGAAGAGATTAAATGTCAAGCCAGGTCTTTTGGGCCTGGCTAGAATGAAAGGTAGATACAAAGAATATGCCCAAGGAGCCAAAGATCATCTCCGGGACGATCTGTTTTACATGGAGAACATGTCTCTGCTTCTTGATTTAAGAATCCTGGTAGGGGGACTGACATCTTTCTTGAGACGGCAATTCGGTTAGCCGGAAGGATTTATCATGCTGGACTTTAGATTCATAAGAGAGAATCCGGAGATAGTGAGAGAGGCCATAAGGAATAAGGGCGAGACGGCGGACGTGGACTTGCTTCTCGGCCTAGACGAAAAGAGGAGGGTCCTGCTTCTACGGGCAGACGACCTGAAACATCAAAGGAATGTGGTCTCGGAGAAAATAGCCCAGATGAAGAAGGAGAAAAAGGATGCAAGCCGGGAAATTGAGGATATGAGGAAGGTCTCCGGTCAGATTACCCACCTGGACGATCAATTGAGAGAATTGGAGGGAAAAATCAACGACCTTCTCTTAACCATCCCTAACATTCCGCACGAATCAGTCCCCGTGGGTATGGATGAGGATTCAAACGTGAAGATCAGAAGTTGGGGCGAACTCCCCCGGTTTGACTTCGAGCCTCGCCCCCACTGGGAACTGGGGCAGATTCTGGGAATTCTGGATTTGCAGAGGGCAGCCAAAGTGTCTGGAACCGGATTTCTGGCTTTGAGCGGTAAGGGAGCAAGGCTTCAGAGGGCTCTGATCAATTTCATGCTGGATCTGCATACCGGAAAGCACAACTATAAAGAGATCCTGCCGCCTTTCATGGCAAACCGTCCCAGTATGACCAGCACCGGCCAGTTGCCCAAACTGGAAGATGACATGTATCTTTGCGAAAAGGATGATTTGTTCCTGATACCCACCGCCGAAGTACCGGTGACTAACCTGCATCGGGAAGAGACCCTCAGGGAGGAGGATTTGCCCATCTATTACACTGCTTACTCTGCCTGTTTCCGAAGAGAGGCGGGAGCTTACGGGAAGGACACCAGGGGCATGATCCGGGTGCATCAGTTTGATAAGGTGGAGATGGTCAAGTTTGTCAAACCGGAAGATTCGTACGGTGAACTGGAGGATTTGGTAAAGGACGCAGAGGAGGTGCTTCAGCTTTTGAATCTGCCGTATCGGGTAAGGGTGCTCTGCACCGGGGACCTAAGCTTTGCAGCCGCCAAATGCTATGATATCGAAGCTTGGTGTCCAGGATTGGGCAACTTCCAGGAGGTCTCCTCCTGCAGCAACTTCGAGGATTTTCAGGCCAGACGCATGCAGTTAAGGTTCCGTCCAAAAGGGGGAGGAAAGCTTCGGTATCCTCATACCTTGAATGGCTCCGGGGTAGCTCTTCCCAGGACCGTGATCGCCCTGTTGGAGAATCATCAGACCGAGAAGGCAACAGTGGTGATACCCGAAGTTCTGAGACCGTATATGGATGGGATGGAGGAGATAGAATAACCCATCAACCGAGAATGGGGGTTTCTAGGTTTTAGCGGATAAGCCCCTTTAGAAGACCCCAATTTGCGGATAGTTCGAAGCTCCCCGCATCTGGTCCGACACAAGGAAAAAGATGACAAGGAAAAAAGAAAGATACTCAGGCAGCGATCATGAATGGCCTTTGTGGTTCAAAGGCTTCTTGGTGTTCGGCGTGGTTCTGATTGCCGGGGTCTTCTTCTTCTACACCCAGACCATCATCTCGCAGATTAAGGAGAACTCCCGGAGGACGATGCAAACCTACGCTCGCCTGTGGCAGCTGGCAGCTTCTGCCCCTGCCTCAGGCGCTGAGATCGACGTGATATTCGAGGAGATTATTCAAAAGAGCGACTTCCCCATAGTGGTGACCGACGCCGAGGGAAACCTGCAGGCCTGGCGTGGGGTGGACGTGGAGTGGGACGATACCACTTATATCAGCAGACAAAAGCTCAAGGAAATGGCACGCAAGATGGACAAACACCGAAAACCCATTCCCATATATTTTGGCACGAGACAGGAGGTGATAAACTATTTGCATTATGGCGATCCTGTGCTCATCTCTCAATTGAAAATGATGAGTTTTGTGGAGTTGGGGCTCTTCACCTTGTTTGTGTTGATCGCATTTATCACCTTCAGGAATATCAAGATGGCTGAACAGCGTACCATTTGGGTGGGAATGGCGAAGGAAACCGCTCATCAACTGGGAACCCCTCTCTCGTCACTTTTAGGATGGCTGGAGCTTATGAAGGCGAAGTGCCAGTCTGTCACGCAGAAGGCGGAGCATGATTCCGACCTGACGCTGGAACAGATAGCCGACAGAGTATCGGTCGATCTTCGCCGGTTGGGAAAGATCGCCCACCGCTTTGAGCAGATAGGCTCCTTGCCCGAATTGAAGCCAACCGATCTGAATGCGGTCGTGTCCGAGGCTGCAGCTTACTTTCGTCAGAGGCTTCCTCATAATGGTTCTGGAGTGACCATCGCCGAGAAGTTAGGAGAGTTGGTGCCGGCAAGGGCAAATGCGGAGTTGATGAGCTGGGTAGTGGAGAATCTCTTGAAAAATTCCTTGGAGGCGGTTGACCCCAGGGCCGGCACGATCGAGATTTCGACTCAGCTGGATAAGGAGAAAAAAAACGTCACTATCCAAGTCACTGACAACGGAAGAGGAATTCCTCCCCGACAGCAGAAGAGGATATTCAAGCCAGGTTACACCACCAAGAAGAGAGGCTGGGGACTGGGATTGTCCCTGGCACAGAGGATAGTGGAAGAGTACCATCTGGGCAAGATTTGGCTACAGGAATCCATTCCCAACCAAAAGACCACCTTTTTGATCTGCGTACCTGTAGAATAAAAAGGTAACATGGAGAGTTCGTCTAACCATAAGATGCCGCTCAGTTCAATAACGCCCCCATCTTCCGCCGAGTTGCGGATCGAAAAGGTTACCCGCTAATCCTCAAGGGACGCATTGCTTAGAGGCGAGTAAGACAAGCAAATTCCAAAATGCCATCCACTTTCCGATTCAGAATCTTCCACGCCGGCAAGGACTAACAAACCATCTGATAAATGAGTAGAAAAGACTTTTACTTAGTATCGCTTTCCGCCATTCTGTTCAGCTTTGCATTTCCCCCTTCGCCTTTTGGCTTTGTTGCATACTTCTGTCTGGTCCCTTTGATTCTGGCCTTGGAGAATAAGGGCCCGTCTTCCGCTTTCACCATAGGCTACCTTTTTGGCCTGATCTCCAATTCCCTTTTGCTTTTTTGGGTGGGATGGGCTACGGTTCTTGGAACGGTTGCCGCTCTGGTTCTTCTCTGCCTGTATAATGCTTTCCTGTGCTGGTTTTATTCCTTAATCCGGAGAACCTGGCAAAAAGCAGCGGTGTTTTTCTTACCTTTTCTGTGGGTGGCAATGGAATACGTGCGCTCTTTGACCGAAATATCTTTTCCCTGGCTCAATCTATCGTACACCCAGACGTACTATGTGAAGCTGATCCAACATTCTGCCTTATGGGGCAACTACGGGGTGACGTTCTGGATATTGTGGTTGAACCTCATAGTCTATTTTCTGGTTAAGAACACCAAAAGATGGAAGGTGGCGACCCCGCTCTTTGCCATTCTGATGATTCTGCCCTATATACACGGATCTTGGGTGATGTCCGACAGAAAGGCAGCGGCGCAGGAGATCAAGATCGCCTTGCTGCAGGGAAACATCGAACCTAAGATCAAATGGGACGAGAGATTTCTGGATTACAATATCCGCACCTACATAGACATGACCAGGGAGGCGGCAAAAAACGACGTGGATCTGATCATCTGGCCGGAGACTGCCGCTCCATGCTACCTGGCTGCAGACTCATTTTATCTTAACATGGTGCAGGCGACTTGTGACGAGGTCAACACCCCCCTCTTGGTTGGAACCAACGATTATCAGGTGGGATCCCACGGAAGGCTGCATTACTACAACTCCGCGTTTCTTTTTATTCCGCAGGGAGGGCATCCCGACGTATATAACAAGGTACATCTGGTTCCCTTTAGTGAGAAATTACCTTATGAACAGATACACCATCTTTCGGATAGGATTCAACTGGGACAATCCGATTTTTCGAGCGGGGAGGACTTGACCATTTTCGAAGTGCCCCAAGGCAAATTTGCCGTTTTGATCTGTTTTGAATCGGTTTATCCCGCCCTGGTAAGGAATTTTGTCAACCTGGGCGCGGAATTCTTGGTCAACATGACAAATGATGGTTGGTTCGGGAAGACCCACGGACCCTTTCAGCATGCTCAGATCGCCGTATTTAGGGCTATAGAGAATCGGATTGCCATTGCCCGGTGTGCTAACACGGGAGTGTCGATGTTCATTGACCCGTACGGTCGAGTGAATAAGGCGACCAAGATATTTGTCAGAACCACAGTAATAGACAGGATACCGGTAAATCGGGCGGAAGGCCATTCGTCGCTCAACAGAACCTTTTATGTCAGGTATGGGGATTGGTTTGCTGTCAACTGTTTTCTGGTCAGCTTCGTGGCCCTGGCTATGGCAATACTTCAAAAATCTTCAAAAGGCTAAACTGGTTATACATGGCAAGTACCATGATCAGAGCAAGGAGAATTGGATTTTCAGGAGCGTTTACTTTTGTCTTGCTTTTTGAAGTTGGCTTTGGTGCACTGGGGGACTGGACCACCTATACCAACATGAACGAGATCAATGAGGTTCTCCTCGAAGGGGATCAGCTTTGGTGTGCTACCACTGGTGGGTTGGCAGTTTTGGATATCAATAGTAGAACTTTCACCAAATTGACCAATGTGGATGGGTTGGGAGGAAACAATCTCTATTCAACCACAAGCGATTCCGCGGGATGTTTCTGGTTCGGCGCAAAAAACGGTACCTTGACCAGGCTGTCTCCCGAGGAGAACTTTTGGAAGGTGTACAATCTTATCGATCGGGATGGAAGAAGGTTACGGATAAAAGACCTGCTTGCTGACGGAGACCAACTGTGGATAGGTACCGACGTGGGGCTCTCTCTTTTTCTCATATACAAACATGGAGGAGAGATTAAGGAAACGTACCGTCGCCTGGGTGAGCACGTGCAGGGAGGGGAGGAAGCAACCTCGATACACCTGCTAGGTGATAGAATCTGGGTGGGGATGCTGGGAGGCGTAGCAACCGCCAGCAAGACCGATCCCAACCTACTGGACCCCCTCAGATGGACCTCCTTCACCACGGAAAGCTCACCCGCGTTGGGCAATGACTCGGTCTACGCCATAGCGGACATGGAGGGCGAGATAGTTATAGGAACACGGGAAGGAGTCTATGGATTTGATCATTCGGATTCAACCTGGCAGCCTCGGGGATTGCAGAATCGAATAGTAAACGACTTAGAATACTTAGACGGGAAGCTCTACGCCGCTAGCAATGCAGGGATCTACGTATATGAGGATCAGGTTTGGAGTCAGCTCCCTACCAGCGGGCTTCTTTCCAGCTATTTCAACTCCATAGCTATCCACCAGGACGGAACAGTCTGGGTGGGGACGGCTGGTAAGGGGGTTTCTGCTTATGACGGCTACGAATGGAAGAATTATCCTATTGCAGGCCCTCCGGCAAATCTCTTCTTGGACATGGATACAGATAATGAGGGAAACCTCTGGTGCGCTCAAGAGCGCTACGGAGCAAGCTTCTTCGACGGAGCTGAATGGGTTTCCCTCTCTTCGGTCCCCGAGATCCCCAGACACCAGATAAGAGCAGTAGAAAGGGACAAGCAGGACAACTTGTGGTTTTCGACTTGGGGGGGAGGAGTCGTCAAGTTCGACGGAGATCAAACCTGGACCGGGTATGATGAAGAGAACAGCCCACTAAAAAGCGCACTAGTGGAGATTTCCTATGTGGTGGTCAACGACGTGGCCGTGGACGAGACGGGGAATCGCTGGTTCCCCGATTGGGGCGCGGTGGACTCCACCCGGCTGGTATGCTCACCGGCTCACCAAGAGACCGCCTGGGTTGTTTTTCACGAAAATGATGGGATAAAATCTCTATACATGGACAGGATATTTGCCAAAGATGGTCATCTCTACATCTGCTCCCGAAATGTGGGGCTGGTGGACTACAATTACAACCGAACACTGCAAAACAGGGAAGACGACCAGGTGACCACTTACAACTCCACAGATCATCGTCTCTCGGACGATGCGGTCCTGTGCGCAAGCGTCGACAAGGATGCTATCCTTTGGGTTGGAACCTCGGCTGGTTTGGACAAATTCGATCCGGACTTCGACAGATTCCGATCCGTTCCCCTGCCAGCGGCTCTGGGGCTCCAAGTCAACGACATCGCAGTGGATGAAAGGAACAACAAGTGGATAGCTACCTCAAGCGGATTGGGAATGATGAATGCCAAGGGTGAGTTCGTCCGAGCTTTCACCACCTTCAACAGCAGAATCTGTGCAAACAACGTGCTTCGCCTTAAAATAGATGAAAGAACGGGCGACGTGTGGATAGGGACAGACAACGGGCTTTCTCGATATGAGTCGGGCATAGGTGCCCCCGCCGAGCACCTGTCCCAGGTA
Organism: uncultured Ignavibacteria bacterium; assembly: GCA_964348415.1. Classification (GTDB taxonomy): domain Bacteria; phylum Zixibacteria; class MSB-5A5; order MSB-5A5; family SM1-73; genus SM23-73-3. Next base: position 8,412 of record CAYGCR010000088.1, read on the forward strand.
GTTCCTTTTCCTAATCCCCTGGTAATCCGAGAGGGAACCGAAGTGTTCACCTTCGACAAACTCCCTTATGAGGCAAAGGTGACTATACTTACCGTGGCCGGCGAGACGGTAAGAGAGATCAGAGCTGGCGACAAATGGGACGGCAGAAACGAGGGTGGAGAATTGGTGGCGAGCGGAATATACCTTTTCCATGTTCAAGTTCCATCCGGTGAAAGTACAGTGGGAAAGATTGCGGTTATCCGGGAATAAACCCTGGAAGCGTTAAGGAGGCCCGGCAGGTTTGGACAGACTGCAGCGTCTCAAGAATTAGTAAGGCTGTAGAATTTTCGTTTGGTCAGTTCGACTGATTTTCGATCCTCTGCATCTGATTCGGATCCTGCGCCACGATGAGAATTCTTTTCCTTTCCGATGCGGAAACCTATCATACACAAAGATGGGTGGATTATTTCGCCGACCAGGGACATCGGTGTTTCTTGATCTCTCTGGAAAGAGGATTTCGCACCAAAGCCGAGGAGTTCATCATTCCACCGCGATGCCCGCTTGATTTTCTGAAATATGCTCTTTCTGTGCCCCGAATCTCAAAAATCGCAAGAACCATCAAGCCCGATCTGGTAAACGCGCACTTCGTGCCCAGCTATGGACTTATAGGGGCCCTACTGAAGATTCACCCTCTGGTGGTCTCAACCTGGGGATCGGATGTTTTGATCTCTCCTCAAAAATCCCGGCTCCAAAAGCTCAGAGCGCAATACGTCCTGAAGAGAGCCGATCTGGTAACCGCTGACTCTTCGGTCTCCGCCGAGGCCGCACACCGGCTGGGAGTGGAAAGAGAGAAGGTAGTCACCTATCCGATGGGGGTGGCAAGAGACCTGATCGGCGCACAGGAGAAGAAGGACAAGCCATACCTGCTTATCATGACCAACCGGAGGCTGGAGCCCCTGTATGATGTGGTGACAATGGTGAAAGCAATTCCCCTGGTAATCGAAACGGTGAAAAAAGATGTGAAATTTGTC
>CAYGCR010000089.1:0-2720 GCA_964348415.1 uncultured Ignavibacteria bacterium
AAGGGGAGTAAGGCCATTCCCAAATACATATACCTAATCTTCCATCGCGGAAATAAAGATGCTTACCTTTTATTAACAGGGTTAGCATGATATGTTATTATAAAATAGGATAAGGATCACGCGTTTTGCGAGGGATATAGCGACGAAGTAATCTCATAAAAAATGAAAAAATCGAAAATATTTCTCCTGAGCGGAATCGTTATATGTCTGATTATTATCACTGCTGGTTTCTATTTCTTACTCGTGAAAAAAGAAGATCCAGCCCAGAGATTCCAGGAGTTATTGGCCTCTCAGAAAATAGATAAACCCAATATTGTTCTCATCACATTGGATACGACCAGAGCGGATCATTTACCGTGCTATGGCTATTCTGGTGTGAAGACACCTCATCTGGATTCCCTAGCCAGACGAGGCATTGTGTTCGAACAGTGCACAGCCAATTCTCCTCTGACTTTACCATCTCACGCTTCGATATTGACAGGGATGTACCCGACCTACCATGGTGTCCGGATCAACGGGAACACAGCCCTCAACGAGAAGCAAATGACGATCGCCGAAGTGCTTTCCGCCCAGGGTTACCAATGCGGGGCCTTTATCGGTGCCTTCGTCCTTGATGGCCGATGGGGCCTTAAACAGGGATTCCATCATTACGACGACAAGTTCGACCTTAAAAAATACAAGCACATTGACCTCGGGGCCGTCCAAAGGCCAGGCAACGAGGTCGTAGACGCTGCCCTCGGCTGGCTGGACGAACAAAAGAACACACCTTTTTTCGCCTGGATCCATCTCTATGATCCCCACACTCCCTACGAGCCTCCGGAACCTTATTTATCCGAATACCGCCCGGGGGGTCTCACCGGATTGTATGACGGTGAGATCGCCTTCATGGATGAACAGATCGGTCGGTGCACGTCATGGCTGGAGAAGAATGGGCTGAGCGAAAACACCATGATTATCCTCATCGGCGACCACGGCGAAGGATTGGGCAGCCATGGTGAGGGAACACATGGATATTTTATCTATGAATATGCGGTTCAAGTTCCTTTGCTTATTATCGCGCCGTTTCCGGAACTTCAGGGACAACGTGTTTCCTCCCAGGTCAGGATTGTCGATATTTTCCCGACGATTTTGGAAATAGCCGCAGTCACCCCTCCTGCCGAAACACAAGGCCGCTCCCTGCTTCCGCTGATGTTCCAACCGGAGAAGGAATTGAACGGATTTGCCTATGCGGAATCCATGTCTCCCAATCTTCAATTTGGCTGGGGCTCTATCCACTCCCTGCGAACGACAAAATACAAATATATCGATACTCCAAAAGCGGAACTCTATGACCTCACCCGGGATCCTGACGAGCAAACCAACCTGTTGCGGCAATATCCGGATATTGCCCGGGAAATGAAAGATATGTTGGACCAGCTGATGGAAGAAACAAGCCGGAATGCGCCGACCCCTCAGGCAGCCAACCTGGATAAAGAAACAATAGAAAAGTTATCCGCGTTGGGTTATATCGGCGCTCCAGTCGCAACCAAGAAAGCCTCCGGAGAAGCAGGACCTCTGGCCGACCCCAAGGACAAGTTTCCGGTTTTCCAGGCCGTTACCGCAGCCGGTGAAATGGTGATGGAACAAAAATATGCTGAGGCCGCTGTAAGGCTTGAGTCTGCCCTCGAAGAGGAGCCGATGATCCCTCAAGCGCTTCTCGTCCTGTCGACATGTTATGTGGAACTGGGGAGGACAGAGGAAGCGAAGGCCAAACTTGATTTCCTCTTGAGAGAAGATCCTGAGAACATTCCTGCCCTGATCAGTATGGCCAATATTCTGCTCGAGGAAAGGAAGGACGAGGACGTCATCACCCTCTGTAAGCAAGCCCTCTCCTTGGACGAGCGGAACACCCAGGCCCATTCGCTCATCGGCGAGATCTATCTAGGACAGCTGAAATACAGCGAAGCACTCCATCATCTCGAAAAGGCGGTTGAGATCCAACCGAAAGTGACCCGCACCCGCCTCACCCTGGGAGCCTGCCTGTTGGGGTTCAAGCAGTACGACAGGGCGGAGAAGGAGATCAAACAGGTCGTCCAGGAAGCCCCGAAATTCCCCTTGGCCCATTTTAACCTGGGGCTTCTGTATGAAGAGACAGGGAGGCTCGAAGAGGCCCGGGAAGCTTACACACAGGAAGTCACCAACTATCCTGGTGAGTTCAAGGCTCGATTCAATCTCGGGAAGCTTCTTTTCAAGCTCGGAGACAGAACAGGCTCTCTGGCCCAAATGAGGGAGGTCGTCAAGCTCACTCCCAAGCTGGCTGAGGGCCATCTCATGCTCGCTCGCGGCCTGCTCTATGAGGACGTTCCGCTCGACGATGTCCAGGCAGAGGTCGAGAAAGGTCTCTCCCTGGCTGAAACAGACGAGCTCAAGGCCCTCGGCTATTTTCTCCTGGCCGATGTCTATAGCCGCCGTCAGGAGCCGGAAAAAATGAACGAGGCCCTGAAAAAAGCCAACCACTTCAAATCCAACAGGAGTGTCCGATGAAATATCGCATTTACAGTTACGTCCTGGTTCTGATAGCCCTTTTTATTCTGGTTCAGTTCCATCCAGCGCACGGTCAATACCGTGAGTACTATATTTATGGGAAGGTCCTCGATCCACAGAAAGAACCCCTGGCCGATGTCGAGATCGTGCTCCGGGATGTCAGCACGAGCCGAAGCTACACCGTCAAGACCAACAAA
>CAYGCR010000089.1:2730-9291 GCA_964348415.1 uncultured Ignavibacteria bacterium
CCAACAAAAAGGGAGAGTTTAAGCTGGTCGGTCTTCCCCACGGTATCTACAATGTCACCTTCAAAAAAGAAGATTACGCCCTGAAAGAGGACGAATGGAGGTTCACGACACGCCAGGACACCATGCAGAAGGTCGAGATTCCCCCGGTCACCCTCGTTTCCGAAACGCAACTCCAGGAAGCGATGCGGTTGAAGGAGATGGAGGGCGTTGTCAAAGAGGCGACAGAAAAGATCAGGCAGAGGGATTACGACGGGGCCATCACCATACTCAAAGATGTGCTGGCCAAGGATCCCCAGGATCCCAACGCCCTTTACTTGATTGGGATGAGTTACTCCAAGAAGCAGATGTATACGGAGGCCATCGAGGCTCTGACTCAGGTCGTCCAGTTGGCCCCGAATTTTCCCCCGGCCCAGTTCGAACTGGCGATCTGCTATCAGAACCGGGGAGATAAGGATAAAGCGCTCGAACACTACCGGAAAACACTCGAACGGGACTCGAATAATCCCGATGCCGCCTATAACGCGGGGTTGATCCTCTTCGGGCAGAACCGGGTGGACGAGGCCCTGGCCCTTTTCCAAAAAGCGGTGAGCCTAAGGCCGGACGATCCGGCTTACCTCGAGATGGCTGGTCGATGCGAGATTCACCAGGGCAACCTGGAGAAAGCGGTTGATTACTTGGAGAAAGCCAAGACTGGATATTCAGACCCGGAAAAGGTCAAATTTCTCGATGAATTGATCACAAAGTTAAAAGAGCAAATTAAGAAATAAAAAAGGGGCAAAACGGGAACTGGCTTATTCATAAAAATTTTAAATAAAAAGTTGACAACAGAAAAGTTATATATTAATAAAGATTTGTAAGTTTACTAAACTTACAAAGTTTCTTAGCCCTCTTAAGCAGGATTTTCATGAAGAAGGCCACCCGTCAGCAAACGAGAGCTCACAATATCCGCCTGATCATCAAAACTATCTATTCCAAGAAGGAAATCAGCCGAGCTGACATCGCCAGGTTGACAGGTTTGACTCGGGCCACCGTTTCGGCTGCTGTCGCTGAATTGATAAATGATAGACTTGTCACAGAGGTGGGTTTTGGTCCATCAGGGGGAGGCAAACCCCCTATTCTATTAAGCATGGCGGATAATTCCCGTTATCTGATAGGAATTGACTTTGCAGACATCGAGTTTAGGGGAGCTTTGGTCAACCTCCGGGGGGAAATCAGACATCGTTATAGCCTGCCAATTGACGGGCGGAATGGCGACAATGCCCTGGACCTGGTTTATGAATTGATTGACAAATTGGTCTCTCTTGCCGATAGCCCTATCCTGGGTATTGGCATAGGTACACCCGGATTGATAGATGCCCAGAGAGGAGTAGTGCGCAATGCTGTTAATCTCAACTGGCATGACTTATTCTTAAGAGATTTGTTAGAAGAGCGGTACGAGTTTCCTGTTTATATAGCCAATGACAGTCAAGTGGCTGCTCTTGCTGAGTTCACTTTTGGAGAAAGTAAAAATATATCCAACTTGATTGTCATCAAGATAGGTCGAGGAATCGGCGCTGGTATCATACTCAACCGAGAGCTCTACTTTGGGGAAAACTTCGGTGCCGGCGAACTTGGCCATGTGGTGATTGTCGAGGATGGCAAACCTTGTCAGTGTGGACATTATGGCTGCCTGGAAACAGTAACCAGCAGCCAGGCTATCGTCAAGCGGGCTCAGGACATTGCTAAAAATAACGCTCGCTCGGCTCTCTATCAGTTTTTTGCAAAACCTGAGGAGATCGACATCGAGGCTGTCTCGAAGGCGCTGATGAATGGCGACGAAGAATTACATGAAATCATTGATGAGGCAGGGCGTTATTTAGGAATGGCTGTGGCTAACTTGGTGGGAATCTTAAATATCCAGTATATCGTGATTGCCGGGAGTGCGGCGATTTTTGGTCAGACATTGCTAGATCCCATCAGGAGAGAGGTGAATCGGCGTTCTCTAGCAGCGCTGGCTGATGAGACCAATATTGAGATATCGAGCCTTGGACCTGATATTGTGATTCTGGGGGCTGCTGCTTTGCTCCTGAACCACGAGCTAGGACTTCCCTGATAGGAGCTTGAGTTATCTCTGCTGATGTATAATTTTAGAAGAATTAGCAATGATAGGAAAAAGAAAAAGAGTCTTAAAAAACGGCTTGTTTTGGGAAAAGCTGCGGTTAAAGAAAGCCATTGGTTGATTTTGAAAAAGCCATAAATTTTGTGTTTGGGAGGTGATGATAAAGGGATGGTTAAAACAAAGGGCATATGTTGTTTCTTCCGAAAAACGGGGAAGAAACAGAGTTTTAGGAAAAATTAGAAAGAAAGGAGGTCAAATGTATAGAGCAAAGAAATTTCTGCTTGCAGTTTGCCTTTCCATTTTCGTTTTTGCCGTTATGAACGTGAGCATTGTCCGAGCGCAGTCCGTCCTCGAGGGGAAACTGACAGGTACGGTTGCCGATGACCAGGGTGCGTTGCTTCCTGGAGTGACTGTGGAAATAACGGGCCCCAGCGTCATGGGGACACGCTCCGTCATTACCTCGGCTAAAGGAAGCTTTGTTTTCTTGAACGTCCCTCCCGGGACATTTAGGCTGACAGCTTCTATATCCGGATTCAAGACATATGTGCAAGAAAACATCATCCTCGGAGCAGGCAGCACGGTAGAGGTCAATGTGGTCATGGAGATTGGCGCGATCGAGGAAGAGGTGGTGGTCATCGCCGCCAGCCCGATTGTCGACGTCAAGACCTCGACTGTCGATTCCCGACTCGAAAAAGATATGCTGGAGAAACTGCCGACCACACGCGACGCGTTCTACGACTTGGCCTTGACCACTCCGGGAATGTTCGATGTCGGCAGCTCTGCCTCATGGCTCCCCAGTCCGACGGCCTACGGCGGCTCCAGCATGGAGAATGTCTTCCTGGTGAACGGTGTGAACACCACGAATCCCCGAGGTGCGGCCTTCGGATCGCTGGTCACAGTCAATTACAACGCGGTTGAGGAAGTCCGGATCGTGGCCCTCGGCTCCAAGGCGGAATACGGGAGCTATTCCGGCGCGGCGATCGATGTTCTGACCAAGTCTGGAAGCAATGCCTTTCATGGCAATGCAGCCTACTATACGGAGATCAAAAGCTGGTTCGAAACCAACCAGCCGGCCGACGGTCCCCTTAAGGGCAGCGATTATCTATTCGTCCAGGAGGGGGATGTCCTCGCCGGCACAACCAAAACAAACTGGGAAGGAAACTTTACCCTGGGCGGACCGATCATCAAGGACAGACTTTGGTTCTTCGGCGCTTTCAATTATATCCGCAGCGACTCGCTGCCTGTGAATTGGAGCCTGCTCAATACCTACACGGGCCGATATTTTGACGCTAAGATCTCTGCTGAGCCTTTCCAGAACAACCGGGCCTGGATTAACTATCATTATGAACACAACACCTCAAGGGGTTGGAGCTGGGGCAGTGAGCCGGAATGGGATACAACCATGACCTATGGTCCCACCACTTACAATCACACCCTCTCGGGTCAGTGGCAGTATATGCCCTCGAGCACGACGATCTTTACGGCCAAGTACCTGGGTTTCTGGACCGACGACCAGCCGCATATTCCTGAGGATGGCGTAGGCCATCCCGGCTACATCAACTGGTGGAAATGGGGTACCCAGTACGGGATCGCCGGAGATTTCCCTTATGTGGAAGCCCAGAAGTCCAGCCGCCAGACCTTCCAGGCGGACGTGACCTACTTTGCCGAAGACTTTCTCGGGGAACACGACATCAAGTTCGGCGCCCAGTACACGAAAGGCCGGGGCAACTGGATGGGCGGCTATTTCCAGAACTATGTCAACTTCACCTATCCCCTGGGAGGCTGGTGGGGATATGACACCGGCCGGATAAATATCGACTATCTCTTGGGCTATACCTGGTATGCCAACAATGCGGTCCAGGACGGCTTGCTTTTCTACAATTACAAGGACACGCTGAATCCATTCCTGACTGTGCGCACCGCGGATTCTCTGGGCTTCTTCATCGACGACCAGTGGTCGTTAACTGACCGTCTGACACTCAATCTGGGCATTCGCTACGATCGAATGACGACAAAGTACGGAGAGGGCGAGGTCTATGAATTCGCCACATCTCCTGAACAGATCAACGAACCCCCTCCTGTCCTCCGCACCCGGGAGTCGACCGATAATATCTTCGATTTCAAGACGTTCTCTCCGCGTGTCGGCCTCACCTACCAGTTGACAGGGGACGGGAAGACGGCCTTACGGGCGAGCTACGGCCGCTATTACATGCCGCTGGCCGTGGAATTCCTTCGTCGGTTCGGCCCGGATATGCCGCTTTTAAATAGGGCCTATCAGATCTACATGATCCCCTGGGATATCGCCGACATCAACGGTAACGGTTTTATCGAGATCTACCGATTCGGCGGCGAGCCCAGCGAACTCCAAGAGGCCGTCAGACAGATCTTTGGCCGGGATCCTATTGAAGAGACCCTGTCACAGATAGACCCTTCCTGGGAGCTAAATGTTGCGTCCGGTGTCAAGGATATGCACACGGATCAGATCTCGGTGAACCTTGAGAGAGAGCTCCTCGATAACTTTTCTATAAGCGGGACCTATATTTACAAGCGCGCGTCCAACTTATTCGTCAATGTTCCCATTAACGAAGAGACAGGGCAAGAGTGGGAGTACGAGAGGATTCCGTTCGAGGTAACGCCCGGAAACACTGTCGAGCTCTACAGCATCGTACTTAAAGACTACAATGGGGATGGTGTCGCAGATAACTCGGATATCGGCTGGATCGGTGAGAACGGTGATTATCGTGTCGAGAACATGCAGACGTATGACGGGAAGAAGCCTCAGAGGACCTATCAGGCCTTACAGCTGGTTCTGCACAAGAGATATTCCAACCGCTGGCAGGGCCTGGCCTCGGTCGTCTACTCCTGGTCCGACGGCACGGCCCAGAGGACGATGCGGCAGGACGACAACATGATGGGCCCGATGGTCACCGACGACACTTGGATGGGCAACCTCAACTACACCATCAACAACATGGACGGGCCGCTGCCGTTCGTTCCCAAGTGGGAGATCAAAGCCAATGGATCCTACAGAGTTCCTTACATCGAGCTGGATCTCGGCCTCCGTTTCCGGATGCACACCGGCCGTCCTTATTGGGAGTGGGTAGGTTATCCCACGCGCACCCAGTGGGGCGGGCCTGAAGGCGCGGTCATCAATCCCGGCGGGCTGGTCAGGGTCATCAAAGACACAGAGCCCACTTATTTGCCGAGCCTCGCTATCTTCGACTTCAGGATCGAAAAAGCGTTCAGAATCAGAGAATACGGTGCCCTCCATGTCGTCCTCGACACTCTAAACCTCTTCAATACGGCGGACGTGACGAACATCGATGTTGGAAATTGGGGCCGGATCACGGGCCTGACAGACGCCCGCAGGTTCCGTCTCAGCATCATGTACCAGTTCTAAACAGACCAACGGTGTTGATTTCTAGAGCCTGGGGGGCTGTACGCCCCCCAGGCTCTTTTCTATCAGGGTTCTGAGGCTGGGTTTTTGGCATAATCAGAAAGCACTTTTAAGCCTCGTGTTTGAAGAGCCAAGGAGAGGTTATTCATGGTCAATTTCGCTTTTTTAGATTGGTTTTGGCTCGTCATATTCATCATCCTTATGGTTTTTTGTGGGTTTCTGTTTTACAGATTGGGAAAGAGGTCTATGGCAGATTTTTTCCTGGCGGGCCGGGGACTGCCCTGGTGGCTGCCTGCTGCCTCTGTCTATGCCACTCACACGGCCACAGATACGCCGATGTGGGTTAGTGGGGTCATCTATAAATATGGTCTTCGCGGCATCTGGTATACTTTTTTTTCTGCCTGGTGCGCTATCTCTGCCTTTGCTTCAACTCGAATCTTTCGTCGTTCGCTAGCCTACACCCAGGCTGAATGGCAAACGCTCCGCTTTTCCGGTTTGGGAGCCGAGCTTTTGCGGGGATGGATTGCCGGATGGCAGGTCTTCATGAACATGTTTGTCTTAGGCTGGGTGGGAATTGCCATGGGTAAGCTCTGCCATTATCTTTTTGGCTGGCCTGACTGGATTGGGCTGGTCCTTTTTTCCTCACTCTGTGCCGTCTATGTCCTGGCTGCCGGCTACTGGGGAGTGGTCATGGCTGATTTCCAGCAGGGTGTGATTGCCTTTTCTGTGATTGTCCTTGTTTCCGTTTGGGGAATTGTGGCTGCGGGTGGACCCCAGGCAATCACGACCAAACTCAATACCCTAGGTCAGAGTTGGCGGCTGAATCCTTTTGCCTTTTCAGGATTTACCTCTGGCGATTTTCCATTAGTCTGGTTTCTGACCATGATGGTCATAGCTGTTATCGGGGGTTTCGGGATGGGGACGGCTATTGACTGGTATCCAGAGGCACAGCGCATCCAATCGGCTCGGACAGTGCGTGATGCCAGTTACAGTATCTGGTCAGGCTCTGCTTTGATCGTTGTCCGCAACTCCCTTTGGGCTGTGGCCATCCTTGCTTTTTTTTCGC
>CAYGCR010000090.1:0-9165 GCA_964348415.1 uncultured Ignavibacteria bacterium
AATCAACCCCAGGATGTGCCCAATCACCAATTTACACAATTAGCTTGACAGTATGCATTGAAATGCATGGCAAACATCCTCTTGACTTCCGCCAAGTCAACCACTAAATTGGGCTTGGAAAAATCAAGTTGCTTCAAAGACATTGGGTGTCTCCTTCTTCTTTAGGGTTCTCATCAAATCCAGGAAGGATACACCCTCTGTCTTTCTAAACCAAATCCATTCTACACACAAATATTTACATTACCACCGGACGTCAAGTATTACTGCGGTGCGCAGGAATAGACGGAGCCTCTCTGTGTGTGAATGCTCCTTGTTCGCTTGTTTCAGGGCCGGAGTAACTTCACCAGGCTTGTTTTCCTGTAACCATCAGTCCGCTTGACAATCGCAGGCAAATCTGACCCGGCAAGACCTGGTGCAGGTATCTGATATTCGCCCCCCCATCAGGGAGGGTGTCACCTATGTTGTGCACCTCCATGCCTCTGTGTTTGAGCGGAAATCTTAGATGTTCAGCTTCCCCTTCTAAGAACCTTCTCCTTGTAAGGCCGGTATAGTATTGCTTCAGATCAGAATCATCTTGAAACAATTCCGTCATTGCCAGTCAGCCCTCCCTCTACGGATCCCGTTAAAGTAATTCCGTTCTTCGCCCCAATCGGGGATTTATTTGCACCACACATCCTGAAAGTGGGACAGCCAAAGGAATCCTTCTCACGGCGGTATGCACTTTCCCGACCAGCTGATTCTGGATTACCTTGGTATTGAGACCATACAACTGGACCTGTGAGGGCGGCGGCAAGACATATGCCAGAAGTTCGTCAATTCCCAGTATCCAGTTCTGGTCTCGAAGGCGACGTATCCACAGGTGGCGGGGGTGTAAATACAATCCTCCCCCGACTTCGTAAACAGAGAAGGTAAAAAAGGCATTAGCTTTCGCAGAATCACTTATTGCCGTCCCAGGTGCTTCAGAAGAGGCCAGGTCTTTGCCCTTATGCTTTTTGATTCGGGACCGTACTCCCCTTGAGTTCAGCTGGGATCGGATCGCTTCGTCAAAATCGCGGTGCTCACAATCGTAGTCAAGATGACATAATTTGAAGCAAATAACTCCGGCGGTCATCCAGATGCAACGGTTTCGTGGTGTGGCCGATTGAGCATGTTCCTTTTTCGAAGCATTCTTTTTGATAAGATCACCCGGTCTAGTAGTTTCTTCCTCCTCTGAGAGTTTTGTGCTCCATCCCTCGAGATGTCACACAACCTAAGCCAACTTTGTCGGCTGCGCGATGTCTCCTCTCTCGGTACTTCAAGGTGCTTCTCCACACTCCGGGTGTTCCCGGTAAACAGGTATTCGGTTCACGATCCACCGGTAGATTAAAATCTCAACGGTGAGGACAGTTATGACTAAGATCAACTCCTTCCAGTGAAAAAACCCACGGTGCGGAAGTTTCCAGTTAAGCGCGATCATTGAAACATTAAAACGGTTGATGGCGACGCCGAGGATGGTAAAAAAGGCTGCAAATCGGACCAGAGCCACATTTCTTTTCGGACCGCGAGGGCGAAAAGAAAACATCGTGCCGACTCCTCACTGCAGAGCAAGAGAGAAACTCCCCTGCAACTGGCCTACGAGGGGGATCGCACGTTAGATTTGCGAGATGCGACATCCTGACTCTTGGGTCGAAGCGATCTGCTAAATTAAGAGTTTTACTTGACTTTTGTGATTTTTGAGTTATGATTAGGATGTGCTTGCAGTTTAACTTGCAAATAATTTGCACTTTACTTGATCCGAAAGGAGGAGAGAATGAAAAAGTGCGGAAAGGTAGTAGTTCTTCTGGTAGCCATGTTGATGACAACTCCTGTCGTTGCCGGCTCTAGCGATGGAGAAGTCAGCGTGACTGTCCCTGTTGGTGTGTATGAGATCAAAGATGCTCAACAGGGACCCGAGATTTACGTCGAGAACTTCGGGCGTCTGCTGGTGCCGGGAAAGCCGAACTTGCCATCAAGAATCTTTGCCATCGCCATCCCCCCCGGTGCTGAGGTAGCAGAATTTAGCTTTGATCTTGAGGAAGGCATACCCCTGTCTGGAACCTACGAGATATCTCCCGTCCCCTTGCCCAGGGTAATCGGCCAGGAAGACCCGCTGCTCTATGAGAGAGACAGGCGAGTGTATGAGGACAACTACAATTCGATTTATGGAAGCGATGAGCCGTATCCGTCCTCAGTTGTAGAATTCATCCGGACCGCAGGATACAGGAAGTATAACCTCGTGGATGTCCAGGTTACACCGTTTAGCTATCGTCCTCAATCCCGTCAATTAACTTATTATCCCGAGGTCACGGTCCGGATAAGCTATACTCTTCGGAAAGGGTTTTCCGCGCAAGATGCTATCCTTGATCGCCTCCCCCGCACAGAACGAGTCGCACAGGAGATTATCCTTAACTACGACGAAGCTCAGAGTTGGTATCCAGCATCTTTGATGGGTAGAGACGACGACGGAAGCTTCGACTTTGTCATCATTACTCTTGACGCCTTGACCTCGTCTGTCACGCCCTTGGTGAACTGGGAGATGGCCAAAGGGAGAAGCGTGAACGTGGCAACCACATCCTGGATTAGTTTGAACTACTCCGGTTACGATTTGGCCGAAAAGATGAGGAATTTCTTAAGAGACAAATACCCCTCGAGTGAATGGGGTATTGAGGACGTGCTGCTGGTTGGCGATTACGAAGATGTGCCCATGCGTCGTACCTGGCAGGACGTCGGATACGGAAAACCGGAAACCGATTACTATTATGCTGAGCTCTCGCTTCCCGACAATCAATCTTGGGATGCCGACAGCGATCACCAGTGGGGCGAGGATTCCGATCCCATTGACTTCTATGCTGAGGTAAACGTGGGAAGAATACCTTGGAGTGAGCCTACAACTGTCTTGCATGTCTGTGAGAAGTCTGTGGCTTACGAACAGAACAATAACCCCGGCTTTAAGAAAAACATCCTCCTTCTGGGCGCCTTTTTCTGGGATGACACGGACTGTGCCGTCCTCATGGAAGCCAAGGCGGATCAGCCCTGGATGTCTGATTGGACCATGACGCGGATGTACGAGTACGGTCACTCCACCTATCTGATGGACTTTGACCTCAGGTACAGCAACGTCGTGTCGGTCTGGTCGTCCGGTCAGTTCGCCTTCGTGAACTGGGCTGGTCACGGCTCCCCCTACTCCTCGCACATCTGGTTCTCCGGGGGCGAGGCTTTCGTCTCAACGTCCACCTGTCCGAACCTCAACGACGACTATCCGGCGATCATCTTCGCCGACGCCTGCAGCAATTCTGATACCGATTACCCAAACATCGGACGAGATATGTTAAGGCAGGGCGGTGTTGGCTTTCTCGGTGCCACCAAGGTAGCATACGGAATGGGAGCCTGGGACGATCCATACGATGGTTCGAGTCAGTCATTCGATTACTTCTTTACCACCTCCGTCACTTCCGGAGATTATACTCAAGGCCAGGCTCATCAATGGGCTTTGAGGCATATGTACACCAGTGGGCTTTGGTACATGGTAAAGTATGAGATGTTCGAGTGGGGAGCCTTTTGGGGCAACCCTGATTTGGGGATGGCGGCCGTTATCAATCATGGTGATGCCAACGGAGACGGATCAATAGATGCCTCCGATGTGGTTTACTTGATAAACTTTCTTTTTCAGAGCGGCTTTGCCCCTGATCCCATGGAGCTCGGGGACGCTAACTGCGATGGCGTGGTTGAAAGCGGCGACGTGATCTATCTTATTAACTATCTCTACAGAAGCGGCCCGGCACCAGGGTGCTGAATCACTGCCTGCGAAGAATGTAATAACGGACGTAAAAGCCTCAGTCTCGCGACAGCCGAGGCTAAGGCTTTTCTTTTTCGAGAACAAATGCAAGTAAGCGGAATTCGTTGAATGGAGTATTTTGCTTGACTTTTCCAGATTTTGAGCTATAATGAAAATGTGTTTGGCTTTTTACTCTCACAGAATTTGCAGCTCCCTTAATCCAAAAGGAGGAGAGAATGAAAAAGTGCCAAAGGGTGACAGTTCTTCTGGCTGCCATTTTAATGATTGGTGCTGCCTCGGCAAGTGCTAGTCACGGGCAGGTCAGCGTGACCATCCCCATTGGGACGTATGAAATTAAGGATACACCAGAAGGCCATGAAGTTTACGTTCAGGACTTTGGTCGTCTTTTGGTTCCGGGGAAGCCGAGCTTGCCTTCCAGGATCTTTGCTATCGCCATCCCTCCCGGGGCTGAGGTGGCCGGAGTAACCTTCTCTACCGGTGAAGGTGTAACTCTTCCCGGGACCTACCAGGTATCTCCGGTGCCTTTGCCCAGGGTGATCGGCCAGGAAAATCCGCTGCTCTATGAGAGAGACAGGCGGATCTATGAGGACAACTACAATTCGGTTTATGGGAGCGATGAAGCCTATCCCTCTTCGGTTGTGCAGTTTGTGCGCACGGCAGGATACAGGAAGTACAACCTGGCGGATGTGAGGGTAACTCCATTTACCTATCGTCCTCAATCCGGTGAATTGACCTATCACCCTGGGATCACGGTTCAGGTAAGTTACGCCATTCCTGACGGTTTTTCCACCCAAGATATTATCCTTGACAACCTTCCTCGGACCGAGGAGATCGCACGGGAGATTGTCCTTAACTACGACCAAGCCCAGAGCTGGTACCCAAGCAATAGGGGTGGTAAGGAGAGCTACGATTTTGTCATCATCACTCTTGATGCTCTGACTTCCTCTGTAAGCCCGCTGGTGAGCTGGGAGCTTAACAAAGGGAGAAGCGTAAACGTGGTCACCACATCCTGGATCAATTCCAACTACACCGGCTACGATCTGGCCGAGAAGATGAGGAATTTCCTAAGGGAGAAGTACCCTTCCGGTCAATGGGGTATTGTGGATGTACTTCTGGTTGGTCATTACGACGATGTGCCTATGCGCCGCACGTGGCAGGACGTGGGATACGGAAAACCGGAGACTGACTTTTACTATGCTGAGCTTTCTCTTCCAGATGCACAGTCGTGGGATAGTGATGGTGATCACCGCTGGGGTGAGGACTCCGATGAGATTGATTTCTATGCGGAGGTAAATGTCGGAAGAATTCCGTGGAGCGAGGCTTCAACCGTTTTGCACATTTGTCAGAAGTCTGTGGCTTACGAACAGAACGATGATCCTGCGTTCAAGAAAAACATTCTCCTTCTGGGTGCATTCTTCTGGGACGATACGGACAATGCGGTTTTAATGGAAGCTAAGGTCGATAAGCCCTACATGTTTGACTGGACTATAACTCGCATGTATGAACAGGGCTATTCCTCTTATCCCTCGGACTATAATCTCACGTACTCCAACGTGGCCTCGATCTGGTCGTCTGGCCAGTTTGCCTTCGTAAACTGGGCCGGCCACGGCTCGCCCTATTCATCTCACATCTGGTACTCCGGAGGTGAGGCTTTCGTCTCTACCTCCACCTGTCCGAGCCTTAACGATAACTATCCTTCAATCATCTTCGCTGATGCCTGTAGCAACTCGGATACTGATTATCCCAACATAGGACGGGAGATGTTAAAGCAGGGCGGGGTCGGTTTTCTCGGCGCCACTAAGGTTGCATTCGGACTGCACGCCTGGGACGATCCGTACGATGGCTCCAGTCAGTCATTGGACTACTTCTTTAGCACCCTTGTCACCTCCGCCTATTTCACCCAAGGCGAGGCCCATCAGCGGGCTTTGAGACAAATGTACGTGAATGACCTGTGGTACGTTCTGAAGTACGAGGTGTTCGAGTGGGGAGCACTTTGGGGCAACCCTAATCTAAGTATAGCGTCTTACAGCTCCAACAGCCCGCCGGAGATACCGCAGCCGCCGTCCGGGATAAGTGAGGGACAAACTGGAATAGAATACGATTTCTCCAGCAGCACTACCGATCCGGAAGGAGACGGCATACTATATCTCTTTAACTGGGGAGACGGAACCGACAGTGACTGGCTCGGCTCATTCAATTCCGGCGATACCTGCACAGCCTCTCACTTCTGGGCAGACGGGGGGACATATTACGTGAAAGTTAGAGCCAAGGATGTCTATGATCATGGGTGCGACTGGTCGGACTCGGTGTCGGTGGTGATACTTCTTCGCGGTGACTGCAATAACGACGGGGCGATAGATGCCTCCGACGTGGTCTATTTGATCAACTACCTGTTTAAGGGCGGCTTCGCTCCCGACCCCTTGGAGATTGGAGATGCCAATTGTGATGGAGTGGTCGAGGCCGGTGATATAGTGTATCTTATAAACTACCTCTTCCAGGGCGGAGATCCGCCGGGCTGCTAACTTGCCTTTCGCCAAGCCCCTTATTGGCGGATATATGAGCCCCGGCTTTCGTAGAGCTGGGGCTTTTCTTTGGCATGAATCGGCCAATCCGGACAATTGCAAGTGCAGGTTTTAGACTGAGGCACGTCCCGACCGATTCAGCGAAAAGTACTTTTTCGCTTGACTATTCCGGGGGTCCGAATTATCTCTCAGTCAGATTCCATGCAGATTTTGCTCGACCAGTTTCGGTTCTAAGGTCTGAACTTCAACCGCTAAACCTTAAACGCCCGGTTCTTACCCGGCTGCACGAGACTGCAAGGGTCGGAGGTGTGCCATGCGGGCAAAGAGTTTGATGAGCTTTATCCTGATTATGTGGACCGTTCCGGCGTTGGCGCAAACGACCGGGACAGATCCGGATTCGATTCCGTTCGCGGCGCCTGTCCACTACGATGCGGGACGGCTTCCCCATCACATTTTTTGCGCAAACTTGGACGGAGATTCGTATCCGGACATAGCCGTTGCCGACTGGGCTGATGCCAACGTTTCCGTACTGATAAACAATGGGGACGGAACTTTTCAACCCAAGCAGGACTACCCCGTAACATGTGGTCCCTATTCCGTTTTCCCCGGGGATCTGGACGGAGATTCTGATTTGGACCTGGCCTTGCCGAATTTTTGCAGCAACACCATCTCCATCCTGAAGAACAACGGAGATGGAACATTTCAAGCCAAAGTGGACTACGATGCAGGGAAGAGCCCAGTTTCCATCTTCTGCGGAGATTTAGACGGGGATTCAGACCTGGACCTGGCCGTGGCAAATCACGACACCCACACTGTCTCCATTTTGAGAAACAACGGCGATGGAACTTTTTAAACCAGGGCCGATTATCCAGCGGGCGACGGCCCCGCTTCGGTTTTCTGTGCCGATTTGGATCCAGATTCAGATCTGGACTTAGCTATCACGAATTACCGTATCGACAGTGTTTCCGTCTTGAAGAACAACGGAGATGGCACATTCCAAGCTAAGGTTGGCTATGGTGTGGGAACTGGCCCCGAGCACGTTTTTTGTGCGGACCTGGACGCGGATGTGGATCTGGATTTGGCCGTGGCAGATCATTACAGTGGCTATGTTTCGGTCTTGAAGAATAACGGAGATGGGACCTTTCAGAACAAAGTAAACTATCCTGTGGGAGATTACCCTTGGTCTGTGTCCTGTGCGGATCTAGACGGAGACACAGATTTGGACTTAGCCCTGGCGAATTTTGGCACCGACGATGTTTCCCTCTTGAGGAACGGCGGGGACGGTACTTTTCAGGCCAAAGTTGACTACGGTCCCGTCAGCGGGCCTTATTCTGCCTTTTGCGCGGATCTGGACGGGGATTTGGATATGGACCTGGCCGTGGCAAACGGGTTTGGTGGTAGTGCTTCCATCTTGAAGAACCTAACCCAACTTTCTGGTAACTCACCGCCTTATCCTTTCTCTCTCCTTTCACCGGCAGACGGCGACAGTCTCTCAAACGTGGTTCACTTCCATTGGGCGGCGGCTTACGACCCTAATCTGGCAGGTCAGATCAAATACGATCTTCACATCAGCACCTCCATAGCATTCCACCCGGATTCCACCTTATCAGATACTAATCTGACGGTCAGTCAACATACCACCACTCTGGAGGATAGGGGTACGCGCTATTGGAGAGTCAAAGCCAAGGACAACCTGGGCGGAGAGACGTGGTCAAACCAGACCTGGAGTTTTCATAGCCATTATCTCTGCGGCGATGCCAATGGTGACGGAGTGGTTGGCCCGGGGAACGTGGTTTACTTGATAAACTATCTATTCAGAAATGGGCCTGCCCCAGACCCTCTGGAAAAGGGAGACGTTAACTGCGACGGAGCAGTCGGGGGCGGTGACGTGGTATAATTGACAAACTATGTCTTCCGAGGCGGAGACCCGCCAAGCTGCTGAGTTGTCGTCTCCTCGACAACGGTTCCACAGATGGGTTAGCCCCAGTGCGCCGAAAGCTGGGGCTTTTCTTTTTCCACCAGAATTTCCTACCCTGCTTAAAACCAATGACCCCTCAGAATGGTACCTTCAGCGGTCACGGAGACGAATCATCCCTATGAGATTTTATAACAACTGCAAAAGCGTAGAAAGAATCATATATGGTCTAATAGCTTACCACCTAAACCAAAACCAGGATATCCCCAGTTACAAATTTACACAATTACGTTGACAGCAAGCTTCCACACAAAAAAGACAATTTTTGTTGACATACCGAGGAAAAATGTTATAATAAGAAACAATTTGGACTAATGCTCTTTCTTTGCGGAAGGTGACTTTATGGTTCTAACCAGAGCTGGTGACTACGGGATTTACGGAGTGATATATCTGGCTAAACAGCCAAAGGGAAAGATAATATCCTTATCTGAGGTCTCTAAGGCGGAAGATATTCCGGAAAAGTTTTTAGCGAAGATATTCCAGACGTTAACCAGATCAGGATTGATAAGATCCCACCGGGGAGCCAGAGGGGGGTTTTCTCTTGCTCGACCGGCGCATCAGATTAGCGTAAAGGAGCTTCTCGAAGCCATCCAGGGACCCATCTGTTTCGCCAGGTGCTTAAGCGAGTTGGAGGACTGCCAACGAAAAGAGATCTGCAGACTGCGTGAGATTATGCAGAAAGCACAGGACAATACCATAAAGATCCTGACGCAGAAGACTCTGGCCGATTTGGTTGCTTAGCTTCGGATTTGTTGCCCGGTGTCTTTTCCCTGTCGGTTTCCACCTACCGGATCAGAACGAAGCTTCAGTAGGAATATCAGAAACACAGTGAAAGCCTCGGCATGGGCTGGCAG
>CAYGCR010000091.1:0-9018 GCA_964348415.1 uncultured Ignavibacteria bacterium
GTGTTTCAGCGATAATTCTCTTTCGGTTTTGCTTTTCGAGCTTTCCAAACGCGCACTACCCTGTTATATTAAGGGCAAACAGGAGGAACTATGAATAACCAAGATTTAGCTTTCCATTACGTTTGTACCTGGGATCAGGCCAAGGAGATAGCGGGACGGTTTGACCGATACTGGGTGATGAATTGCGGATGCCGCGAGGAGCGGGGGGCAAAATGCGCCCGCTCGCGAATGGACCTCTGCCTGATGTTCAGGGAAGACAGCGGAGGAAGCGGTGGATCTGGCAAAAAGGAAATCTCGAAGGCAGAACTTGAGGAAATCTTCAAAGAAGCGAAAGAGAAGCATCTGGTGACCAGGCCTTTTCGAAACGATGAGGATAGGACCAAAATTGAGGGCATGTGCTTCTGCTGCGACGACTGCTGCTGGTACTTCCAAAAACCAACCGAGAACATATCCGACAAAGGAAACCTTATCGAAAACACCACCATGGATGAATGCACCCATTGCGGCGACTGCGTGGAGGTGTGCTACTTCAAGGCTAGAAACATGGACGATGGGGAACTCGTGCTGAACCGGGATGAATGTTACGGCTGCGGACTTTGTGCCGGCGTCTGCCCGACGGAATGCATCGAGATGATCCCCAGGAGTTGACGGCGACCCTTGGGTGCACGAAAACCTGAAAGGTGGTACCACGCTTCCTCCATGAAAGCGGGGGCCAGGATTTTCGCAACTTTCGGGATGGTACTTCGCTATCTATGGTAGAAGCCACCGAGAAGCTCCAGTTGCGATGAAGGATCGAATACTAAATAAGCTTGGCCAACTGCACGACGAGATTGCTGCGTTTACCCGCGACTTGATAAAGATTCCCACCGAAAACCCCCCTGGTAGATCATATAAAGAGTGTATCCAGCTGATAGAGCGAAAGCTGGGCGGGTTCGGACTGGAGACCCGGATAACGGAGGTGGAGACTTTCCCGGATAGCTCGCATCCCCGTTTGTACTTACTCTCCCAGTTCGGCAGGGGGAGAAGGACGGTTTACTTTCACGGTCACTACGACGTGGTTCCTGCCGCCGACAAAAATCAATTCGCGCCCCATGTAAACGACGGCAAGCTCTTTGGCCGGGGAGCATCGGACATGAAGGGCGGGCTGGCTTCGATGATCTACGCGGTAAGAGTCCTGCAACTATGCGAGGTAAAGCTGAACGGAAGGATCTGTTTGGTCATCGTGCCGGATGAGGAGACCGGCGGCAGGTACGGCACGAATTATCTGTTCGAAAAAGGTTTTCTGAAAAGGGACGAAGGTGTGGCCATGTTGATGCCCGAACCGACGGACGGGACCATCTGGAACGCCTGCCGCGGTGCCATTACCTTGCGGGTTAGAGTAAAAGGTAAACCGATTCACGTCGTTCTTCAGCACAAAGGGGTGAACGCGTTTGAGAAAATGGTGAAAGTTGCAGACGCACTACTTGAATTGAAATCCGAGATCGAGAAAAGAGAGACGGAATTCGACATAGCCCCCGGGATGTCGAAGCGTTCGATCTTGATGCTGGGCGGTCGCTGTGAAGGCGGTATAGGCTTCAATACTGTTCCCGGGGAATGCTCGTTCACATTGGAAAGGCGAATCAACCCTGAAGAAAACTTGCGGGAAGAAAAGGACGTGATGTACGAGCTTTTTGATAAAGTTCGAAGACAGGGTATCGAATTGGAGACGGAAATTCTTCAAGAGGGCGAATCCGCGGCTACTCCCTCAAATCATCCCGCGGCTGGTGTGTTGGCATCCAGCATAGAAGCCATCACCGGTAAGCCCCCAGCATTTCGAATGTGTCCCGGTCTGCTGGAGACTCGTTTCTACGCCAGGCAAGATATTCCCGCCTTCGGATACGGACCGGGTTTTCTATCGGTCTCACACGGTCCAGAGGAGTTTGTTAACCTCAAGAACGTGCATGACTGCACGGCAATTTACGCGATGGCTGCTCTCAGGTTGCTGGGCAGAGCCTGACTCTGTCCTGAGGCTTAGGGGTGTTAAAGACGGAGAGATTCTGTGCTCAAGAAGGTAGCTCTATCATCTTTCTTCTTGCTGCGATTTCGGCGATTTATCTGGTGAGTTGCTTTCTTTTGTATCACTTCAGCAGAAAGAGCTTATCCGAATTCTTAAGGCCCACAACCTTCATTGATAGCGACAATCCAAAAATAAAAAAAACCAGGGAGCTGACCAGAAGCTGCGAAAGCGAAATAGAAAAAGCCAAGAAGGTATTCGAATTCGTGAGGGATTCTTACAATGACAATTCGTCTGAGTCCTTTATGGCCTCGGACATACTTGAACGCGGGGGAAACCTATGCAGACAAAGGTCGATACTGCTGGCAGCTCTTTGCAGGGCAGCAGGCATTCCGGCGAGATTGCATTTGCAAAAAGTAACCATCAAAAACTGGAAGCATCCAGACGGCCAAGTGAAAGACGTAACCTTTGCCCACGGGTTGACCGGAATTTACCTCAACGGCAGATGGCATATCTGTGAGCCAGTAGGCAACAGGGACAAGTGGATAGCCTGGACTCAGGACGAGAAAAGAAGTTCTGAGATGCCGGTGAAGTTCCGGCCGGACAGAGATTGTCTTTTCAAGTCGGACGATAAGGTCACAATTGAGACGTTGCCGGTGTCTTTTGCCGACCGCACAATCGAGATGATTGAAATGATAGAGAGAATTGACAGTGGCAAATAACGTGTGCACACGGCTCATTTTCAACTTTCCTATCCGAAGGAAGGGAAAAACGAAAGAGGCGACCAAACGGTGACTTGCCGGACCGGTACACTAAGACAACCTGCGGCGAAGAGGGAGTGATAGAAGATGATTGAAGAATACGTGACAAATCCGGAATACGAGACTTACTTTCAGAAGCTGAACGGTCTTCGCCCAAGAATCGCCAAAGATCTGCCCATTGAACCGGGGATGCGCATCCTCGACGTTGCCACCGGTGGTGCGTTTTTCGCCCTGGAGGTTGCCAGGCGTGACAGCACTCTGAAGGTCACGGGAGTCGAGATCACGGAAAGCGGGATAAGAGATTCTAAAAAGAACATTCGAAGGGAGGGGCTTGGCGACCGTGTGAAAGTCGTGGAGATGGACGCTACCGGGATGAACTTCGGTCCGGAAGAGTTCGATACGGCGGTCAACTTTGCGGGACTGGAAGACATTCACATGACCAGGGGCAGAGTCGGCGTTGAGAAGACGTTCCACGAGGTGGCCAGGGTGCTGAAACCAAATGGCTTCTTTTGTCTCGTGGTGATGCCTCCCGAAGAGATGGAGACCGAAGCTCAAAGAATCGAGGTGGCCCTTTTTTCCTATATCTGCGATGCAACCTGGTTGAATGCCGCAGAGTATGAGAGAATGCTTGAAAACGCAGGATTCATACTGGTCAGAAAAGAGACGTATTACACCGGCAAGAAGCTCACCGCAGAGCAGGCCCAGGCAGAAATCAGATACGTGTGTAAGAACGACCCGAAGATTTACGGTATCACCACCCCGCCCTTTGAACAGGTTTGGGCCAAGTTTGGGCGGCAGATAGAAGCAAACGGGTTGGGTCACTATTCTAAGGTTGTATTGATGGTGGCTTCAAAGGTGAAAGGGACCTAACAAATCCCAGTCCAGCCGAAGAGTCGGTTATGACACTAAGGTCTGTCAATATCTCTTCTCCATTCTTATGTTTGAGCTCCAGCAAGGACGTATCCCTTCTCTCTCTGGAATCTATGATTTTGCTTTTAGTCATTCTTCAGATTTTGTATATTCAAGCAGCAAGTTAAATGAACAATTAACCAGGAGGCGAACCGTGAAAGATCTGCTTCTCTTGTTCGCTCTCTGTTTACCGCCCGTGATTCTCTGTTGTTCAGCGGCGGCTGAGAATCGGCCCGGGCTCTCACTGAAAGAGACCTTTGATACTTATGTCCAGTCTGTTCAGAATTCTGACCTGGAAGGGCTTTTCAGCACGGTCACTGATGGGGATGATTTTTTCTTTCTTACCGCGGATGGACGCATACTCAACCGAGACGAATACCACGAATTTCACGAAGACTGGTTCAAAGAAACGGGTTGGGAAATGCCGGTGGAGCTTTTGAAGGTCCGGGAGGGCAAAGAATACGGTTACACCAACGCGATTTTCTACTACAGACGGGGAATGCCAGACGGCAGGAGATACAATCTGGAGTCATACTTTACCTTGATCTTCCGCAAGGAGGATGGGATCTGGAAGGTGGTGGCGGACATCTGCACACCTATCGCGCGCTATATAAGCGAGCGGGATTCCGAAGTGACGTATGACATGGATCAGGAGTATCTCTTCAGAACCATGAAGGAGCGCCGCACCGCACGGAAGTACAAAACCGACCGCGTTCCCGATGAGCACATAAGGAAAATCCTAGATGCTGCTCGATTTGCCCCGACCGCAGGGAACGTCCAGCCCTGGAGGTTTGTGGTAATTCAGGACAGGGCACGGCTGGATTCCCTGGCCGGCATGCTGAAGAAATCCTGGGAGGAGAAGATAGCAGAGAACAAGGATCTCGACGACGAGACGAAAAGGTCGTACCTCCACGGTGGCAAGGAGGCCATCGGCAATGCAATGACCGCTCCCGTGTATGTGATGGTTTTCGTCGACACCACAAGCTATCCGAAGTACGCCGTATGGGACGGCTGTCTGGCTGTGGAGAATCTTATGCTCGCCGCAAAATCCTTAGGGTATGGTACGGGCTTTTTCACCAGCTACTTTCCGGAAGAAGTGATCAAGTCCTTGGTCAAAGCACCCGACAACCTTCAGTTTGTTTGTGCAACGCCAATCGGCGTCCCCGAAGAGTGGCCGGAGGCTCCTGAGAAAAAGAGTCTGGATGAAATCGTCGTGTATGAGAGTTTTGAAAACAAATGAGCCTCCGAGAGACGCGATGCCGAGCAAGAAGGATGGTTCAACAGACTCTGTCATAATGGAGAAAGAGGCGCGATTGCGAGCCTGGTTTACCAGGAAGTGCGACCCCGTGCTGAAGGTCATCGATGGGCTTGACATCGGTTGGGGTGGGGTGCAGCGGTGGGTCACAGCACGGATGCCCGCACCTGAAGGCGGTCGCCATCTGGATTTTTCCTGCGGCTATGGAACTTTCTTGGCCGAATTGGGCTGGCGTTTTCCGAGCATTCCGTTGATCGGGCTGAACATTGACTACGAAGGACCTCATGGCCAAATCCGCCAGCTTCTGGCGGAAGCCGGCGTTCAGGCAGAGTTAGTTCAGGCAGATGCTCGCAAAATAGCGTTTGCGGATGGGGTCTTCAGCTCGGTGAGTTGTTTCATGGGGTTGCAGGATATCAAGATCGGGTTCGGAGGAGATGGTGAGAGAGCGTCCTTATCGGAGGCAACAAGGGTGTTGCGAAGTGACGGCACCATGACCCTGGTCGACGAATATTCGTTCGACAAGTTCGATGTCTTGCTGAACAGTCTGCCATTGCGAGTGACGGAGCGCGGAGAGCGTGATCTGGACACTCGATGGGATCGCGAGGTGGCTGAGCGGGCGATCCCTCTTTACGCTGAAGGCTGGGTAGCGCAAGCCCGCGTGACTGACCCAGAGGACCGAAAACGGATATACGATAAAGAACATGCTCGTATGGAGACTGAAATGGCGCGTCAGTTCAGGAACCAAGGATACTATGTCCCGTTTGGTCCCATGCGCATGGTAATCGCGCGGAAGATTGGTTGAGGTAGGACACAGGGTACAAAGAATAACCTGTTTTCTTATTCTCTAAATGCAGAACATGGTTTTCGAGGCTTTACAACCAGAATAAACTCACCAGACCCATCAAATCAGAATCAGGAGGTCGCTCATGAGATTCAAAAGCTGTAGCACGATGTTCATAATCCTAAATTTGGTTTTCTTATTGACAGGAGGATGTCCAGTGTTTAGCCAACTATGGTGGGAACAAACCGGAGAGAAACACGATTACAACCTCTCCGGATATCGGTTTCTCATGGTGATCGGTGAAGACTTTGACTATCAGGAGGCCACAATCATCAAAGAGTATTGGAAAGAATGGGGAGCAGAGGTTGACGTCGCCGGCACTGACATAGAGTTGACCGGGCATCTGTGGAAAAGAACGGAGAAAGGGTGGGACCGCTCCGAAACGAAGAAGGTCACAACAGACTTGCTGCTTTCGGAGGTAGACCTGCCCCGGTATCAGGCAGTCTTCTTTCCGGGGGGAAACAGTCCCAAGAGCCTTCTTGAGAGGGAGCGTTCACGAGTGATTGAGCTGATCCGGGAAGCTGACCGAAAAGGTGTGGTGTTAGCTGCCATTTGCCACGGTCCTCAGGTTCTGGCTGCGGCCAGGGTGGTCAAGGGCCGAAAAGTGACCGGCCACCACGAGGTAGCCGAGGAACTCACCGGAGCCGGCGGTGAGTACGTCAACAAGGTGTGTGTAGTGGATAAGAACACAGTCACGGGTAACTGGCCTTACTTCGAGACCATGGCGGTTCAGGTGGCTGAGAGAGTTCTCTATCCTGAGGGGGGAGGACCGAGCGAAACCTCCCCGTTTGAGACCAATCCCGTTTTGAAAGCCATAAAAGAGCGTAGAAGTGTGCGAAGATTCCAGGAAAAGGACGTGGAGGATGACAAGATAGAGCTTATCCTGAAAGCAGCCACCTGGGCACCGTCAGCCAACAATGACCAGCCGTGGAAATTCGTGGTGGTCAAAAGCAAAGAGACAAAGGAAAAGGTGCTCAACGCGTTCTTGGATCGCATGAAAGATTACTTCGAGGGGCATGGTATTCCGCTGGAGAGGATCAAGCCCTTCTGGTCGGGAATTTTCGCCGCACCGGTTCATATCTTGGCTTTCTGCGATACCAGCGCGCTTGAAATGGAGGAAGAGCACCTGGAGGTTCAGATGCTGTGGAGCACGCAGGGGGTCTCTGCAGCATGCCAGAACATTCTTTTGGCGGCTCACACTCTGGGTCTGGGATCGGTCTGGACTGGTGGGTCACTGGTGGTGGAGGATGAGATCAAAAGAATGCTGGAAGTCCCAGAAGGGGTAAGGCTGATGACGGTCATTGCCGTGGGATATCCGGCTGACGAGCCGCTGCCTCCGGTACGCAGGCCACTCTCAGACGTCACCTTCTTTGAACGCTGGGAGAAGAGATGAGAAGGTCCTAAGGGGGCGGTAAAAGCGAATGATCAGGCAGGTAACGGACAGAGATTTTAGCCGGGTGGCAGAACTTCTTCATCAACTGTGGCCGGAAAAGCGAATCGAATATGAAGAGATGCGGAAGGTGGTAAGAAAGTACATCAAGGAATCGAACTATCACATTTACGGCTATGAAGAAAAGGGAATCCTTCTTGGAATCATGACTATCTCTTTTCGATGGGCAATCTTCTATGAAGGGAAAGTGGCGACCATTGAAGAGCTTGTAGTTGATAAGGATCATCAGGGTAAAGGTATCGGAAGAAAGTTGGTTAAATTCGCCGAGGACGCCATAATCAAAAAGGGTAAGGCCAAAGGAATAGAACTAAGCTCGGACCTCCGTCGAAAAGAGACGCACAGATTCTGGGAAAAACTCGGGTATCCTAAGCGGGCGTTTGAGTTCAGAAAAAGGCTCCCGTAGGATGACCTGGATGGGCACGAATGCCCGGAAACTCCGCGACTTAAGGAGATGTAAAGAGCCTCGAGTGAAACCTGTTCAGAGTGCATTGGTTGATCTTCTGGTTTTAGCTTGACAAGGTTCTCAATGCGGTTACATTTTTGCCAAAACGGTTCCTATCTGTCGATTTCCCGAGGTGTGGAGAGGAGGGAAGATCATGCCAAGTTGTCACGAGATGAAGAAGGCAGAGATTTGCACCTGCCAGGACCGCGGTCCGGAGCTTCAGGTAATCAGGGAGTGCACAGATGTCGGCAAGCCAGAGGAGGAATGCGGTTGTCACGCCAAAGCCGCTGCCTGCATGTTCTCCTGTTGCGGTGAAGATCTGGTTTGGAAGCAGTCCTGAATCCCGCGTCTGAGTTTGCCTTTCAGCCCTTGGGAGAGTGCCGACTACCAACTTGCCGGTGGCACTCTTCATTTTTATCCTCCTGACTGTGTGTAACGGCAAACAGGAGCCTCGTCGAGTGCAGGTTTTGGATGTTGCCTACCAGGCGATCGATATGAAGGATCTTTGTTCAGATATAAACGCGGCATTGGTTGATAAGGGTGCGTCGCTGGTTGGCTTCGCAGACTTGATACAGGTGCCGGCTGATAGCCGTGGTTCTATGAGATTTGGCGTTTCGATAGGAGTGGCACTGGAAGCGTCTGTAATTGCAGGTATTCGCAATGGTCCCACTCAGGAGTATTATGCCGAGTACAGGAGGGCTAATGCACTCCTTTGGAATCTGGCCAAGCTGACCCGCAGTATGATCGAGGCCCAAGGCTGGCGGGCGATAGCCAAGGCTCCGACGCACGAGGGAATCGATACCAGGACACAAAGCACCGTTCTCCCCCACAAGACGGTGGCCACGAAAGCAGGACTGGGATGGATAGGAAAGTGTGCGCTTCTGGTGACCGAAAAATACGGCTCCGCGATTCGGATCACAACGGTCCTGACTGACGCCGAATTAGACGCCGCCGTGCCTGTGGTGTTATCGCGCTGCGGGGATTGCGTGATTTGCGCGGATTCTTGTCCGGGCCATGCACCTTCAGGAGAGGATTGGACTTCGAATAGGGAGAGGGGCTCTTTCTTTGATGCTTTTGCCTGCGCCGGAGCTGCGCGGAAGCAAGCCCTGGCCAAACTCAGTGTTGATGACACGATTTGCGGCATCTGTATCGCGGTGTGTCCGTGGACGGTGAAATACTTGCAAAGTCGAGGTTAGACACGATGAAAAAGGAAAGCCTCAAAAGACAATGGGACGAAGCTGGAGAAGCATGGCTAAATTTTGTGCGCGCTGGTCAAGACTACTACAGAGACGAGATGAACAACCCGGCAATCTTTGAGATGTTGGGAAACATCCGAGCAAAGAAAATACTTGATCTGGGATGTGGAG
>CAYGCR010000092.1:0-9018 GCA_964348415.1 uncultured Ignavibacteria bacterium
TCCAGGACGTAGTTTACGAAACTGTCTCCGCTGGCAGTTCCGATGATAGCAATCTCCCCTGAGACTATAGCGTTCTCGTAAGGATAGTCTATTTTAGCCAGCCGGCCCGAGAGAAGCTGCACCGCGGAGTTCAGGTTTACTCTGCCGTATCCGCTGTAGATGTCTTTTCCCGGGGAATAGGGGCTGTCCCCGCCATAGGGATATACTATGTCATCTGCCGACTCCTGGATTATCTCAATTACCCGCTGGTCACTAAGTCCAGGTGAAGCTGCCCTGATGTAGGCTACCACTCCGACCACGCAAGGGGAAGCCATGCTGGTGCCGTCGGCTAAATAGTACGCGCTATCCACGATGTGAACGCCAGGTTCGGGCCCGGTTGCTCCTCCCTCCGCGTACATGTCCGTGCTATCAGCTCTTAGAGAAAGGATATCTTGACCCGGTGCTACGACTTCAATGTGGTCTCCATAAGTGGAGAAGTATGTTACTTCGTCGCGGCTGTTCGATGCTCCCACGGTGAGAACCTGTGGAAAAGAAGCAGGATAAAAATAGTCTTCGCCTCCACTGTTTCCGGCTGCTGCAACGGGTAGAACCCCCTTATCAACAGCATAATCCAAGGCATCCTGCATGAGCCTGGAGGCAAATGGGCCTCCCCAGCTCATGTTGATCACATCGCATCCATTATCAGCGGCATAGATTATGCCCTTAGCACAGACTGAATGGAAGGCACAAGGAAAGACTTTTATTGCCATGATCTTGCAGGGCGTATTTAGGCCAGAAACCCCCACGGCATTGTCCCTCACCGAAGCGGCGATGCCGGCACAATGCGTGCCGTGGCCATAATAATCAGTGGGATCATTATCCTCCACAATTTGGTTATTCTCGTCAAAATGATCGCCAAAATCCCAGCCATAGAAATCATCCACGAAACCATTATGGTCGTCGTCTGTCCTATTTTCCGGAATTTCTCCTGGATTGATCCAGACATTGGCTGCCAGATCCGGATGATCCAGATCTATTCCGGTGTCGATTATTCCAACTATGGGCACGGTCGTCTCATCGTCTCTTTCGAATGCCTCCAGGGCGTCGATGTCTGCATCCACAGTACCGTACTTGATCACCTGCGTGTCATTGCGGTCGCCCGGTATCCTGTTTATTCCCAGGTATCCCTGGCTGGTATTATTCAAATACCACTGATGCGAAAATAACGGGTCATCAGGCTCCTCAAAAAGCTCCAGCCTGTAATCTAACTCCGCATACTCTACCTCAGCGCTCCTTTCGTATTCCTGCTCCATCCGTCTTAAGTCTGAGCCCTCCGGAACTTCCAGGACGTGCACAGTGGAGAACCTGTCGACCTTCCCGGCGGCCCCTTTGAACTCCTCAAACAGTCTTCTCTGCCCTGCAACCTTGAATCTTAGATTGAGGCTGTCAAGCCGGGCCAATCCGGTAGTCACCTTTCCCTGGACTTTGCCAAAAGCGACTTGTCTGTCCGCTTCCGGCTTTAGCTTTACGATTAGCCTGGTTGGGCAGAACTCTGGCGAAGCTTGTTCCGCTTTACCCCTATAGATGGAGTATCCAAGTTGAGGAGCCAGCAAAAAGGCAACTGCCACGATTAGCCCAGTTGTCAGAAGAATGTTTTTCTCTTTCACCAAATCCACCCTTCTGGAGGGCCGGCATCTCTCACGGGCTTGGGGGGCTTGTATAAGCGCCACCCCCACCCAGAGAGAGATAATTCCTCTTTTTCAAAACCATCCTCCCTTGCAAATCTTAAGGATTTACTTTATAGAAAACCGATGCAAATATTGTTCCAAATCGCCGGCCTTACCGATTATCCTCTAATTCTTTGATTATAACCGAGATATGAATGCCAGCACCAGCCGCAATCTGCGAAAGACGCAGTATTTGGCGAATGTTCGCCCGCAAGTGACACGGGTTTACCCTTTAATGTCCTTTCCGTCAAGTACCTACGGCAGTCGCAGAAAATTTCGAACCATAGGGGAACGTCAACTCCTGGAAACGCAATGATGGAGAAGTTTTCGTCCAGCCAACATACTTAAAGCACGAGTTTATCTTACTCCTGCAATCCGCTTGTGGTCTGCCCCTTAGACTATGTATTTCGACCAAAAAGACAAGCTACACCTACGGGGCGTCCATGTCAAGTTAAAAACCGGCTCTCAGCAGGGGATTGAGTCCTCTATACCTCCAGAGCACGTCATCTCAGTTTCATTTTTAGGAAGAAGTCGTCTATGCTGCAAGCATCTCACCGGTACAGGAACTGGAGCCAAGAGTCCGGTATGATTGACTTCCGTACGCCCGCAAGGACAGTGAGCAAGAGGAGGGTTTCAGTTGGAACACCCATGACAAAAAAGATCATACTAGCCTGCTCGTCGGTGGGAACCCTGTCGTAGCGCGACGTTCTCGAAAGAATTGAAGGACTATTTGTTCACCAGCAAGTCGATTGCCGTACTGGAATAGGCCTATATAGAAAGTGCACACAGAACAAGTGGGTGCCCCGGCAGTGCCGACGGCTTCTATCTCTCCTTGCGTCAGGACCTTAGAAGCGCAGCACGCTCGACCGGCAGGCTATGCCCACTTGCACCACACCGTCTAAACTGACAACTCGCACAAGCCTATGCGGACTATTCACCCTTGGTATCAGTTTCTATCTCAATCGTTCCAGAAGCTGTAGTCAGCTTGATATCAGGTCCGCCTTTGCCTCTCTTGACCACGTAGCGATCTGTCAGATAGCGATCATGTCTGTTCAGACGAATGGTCTCTTTCTCTGAGTATTCAAACGGGCATTTGACCTTTCCCTTGTCCGCCCGTTTCATCAAAGTCATGGAGAAATTCTCTCCGAATCGGGGCACCTCAAGAAGCACGTCGGCGCTGGCACTTGAAGCCTCCAGGCGCTCTGAAGGGAGACGAGGCAGATAAAGCTCTACGTCACCGCTCGCAGATGCGATTTCAGCACAACAATCAACATCTGCGTCTTCCACCACTATTTTTCCTGAAGCGTTGGAAAGATCAAGTTCTTTCGTATCGACGGAGTCGAAGGAGATCTTCCCTGAAGCTGAGCTTGTTTTGATGAAGTCAGCCCTGCAATCGTCGGCGCTTATTCTTCCAGACGCAGTGGACAGATCAATCTCCTCTGCGCGAACGGAACTTGCCGCTATCCTTCCAGACGCAGACTCCGCTTCGATAACATCAGCCTGACAATCTTCAATAATTATTGCCCCAGAGGCGGTCGATAGTTCAATCTCCTTGCCGTTGACTGAATTGACGATGGTTCTTCCAGACGCTGACTCCGTTTCGACAAAATCCGCCTTAAACCACTGCAGCGAGATTTCTCCCGATGCATTCTCGCAGTCCACTGAACGAAAACTGACGTCTTTGGGAAGGTACAACGTCCAGCGAGTTTCTCCCCGAACGTTTCTACCGATGAAGTGCTCCTCAATGTACAGTTTGCCATCGTGGGCTTCCAGTTCGGGCTCAAGCAATTCAGGCTCATCCAGATCATTGATTAGTTCGACTATCATCCTGTCTTGGTCACCAGGGCGGATCGCTATATCACCGCTGACCGTTTTGATACTCACCGAATTAATGTCTTCAAAGGTGAAGGTCTCAAGTCTTTCACCGGCAAGTGCGCTGGCGTATAGAGCGGCCGCAGCTGCCAAAATCAGCACCAAGTAACGGGCTGTTTGATTCATATATCCTCCATTCCTTAAAAGGTTGTTGCACGGGTAGTCTGTCACTAGGTCTCGGTACCGAATGAACTCCCGGACAAGAACGGCCGGGCTTATGTGACTAGCGTTGACTCCACTTCATACGATAAAGAGTTAAGAAAGTTCCCCACAGATCCAAGGGCTGATAGAAAAACTGGAAATGGGAGAGACGTTTTTTTGTTTGATTTTGTCGGAAAATATGATATACTATTCATGACCCCACCGATGGGAGTTGCCATCCTCGGCGTATTGGATTGAACAGACCTATTCTTGCATATAAACACATGAGCACCGTATGGTGCCAAGGTTTAGAGGGAGGTGTAACATGAAGACCTTCGTCTTGGTGACCAAGCTCGCGTCACGGGATGCGCCCATAACCGAGATCGGCGCCAAACTCAGCGAGCGATCCAGAACCGGTCGCGCCTGGCTCAACGAAATCAAGGAAAAGTGCCCGGAGGTGAACTTCAAGGCTCACTACGCTCTAATGGGATACTGGGATTCCATGCACATCTATGAAGCTCCGGACGAGGAAACCGCCGCCAAAGTATCGCTGCTCACCCGGCCCTACGCCGCCCAGGTGGAGAGTTGGTTGGCCCTCCCATATGAGAAGATCATAAAGATCTCGGAAGAAATGGATACCGGCAGAAAGGAGTCGTAACCCCTACCCTCCAACGTTCCACCATCGAAATCTCGGGAATCCAGACCGTCACACGCTTGTGCTTGGCAAGCCGGATTTAGATTCCGTCGTCCGCACGAACCAGCGCCTCAAAACATCCTCTGAGTGCGGAGCAGGCGGGCCGGTGACCGTTTATCTTATCCACCCCCGTTGCTCACCCTGTGCCCAAATATGCCAAATAAGCTCCTTGCAGGGTCTCACGAAAAGACTTGACAGAAAAACATCTGGATGGCATTCTTCACCGTGAGGATATACCGGAATTTTGGCGCGAAACTAAAATAGCGTGAGAAAAGCGATTAATCGTCTGTATAAGGATCTGGCATGGCTCTGGCCGCTCTGGGAAAACGTGGAAGAGTACAGGCAAGAGAGTGAGCTTTTCGCCACGCTCATCAAGAAGTACGCTAAGATTAAAGTCTGCACACTTCTTGATATGGGATGCGGCGGCGGCAAGAACGCATTCCACCTGAAGAAGCACTTTGCGGTCATGGGTGTTGATATCAGCAAGCCCATGTTGAAAAATGCCAGGAAGCTGAACCCAGATTGTAACTTCCAGGTTGCAGATATGAGAAGCCTGGATCTCAAGCGACAATTTGATGCTGTGTTCATCAACGACTCAATAGTATACATGACCACCAAAGGAGATCTGCTGAAAGTCTTCCGATCCGCATATAAGCATCTCAAACCCGGCGGTGTGATGATCACCTATCCAGATAGGTCTAAGGAAACATTTAGACAAAACGAGACCACCATCTGGACCTCCAGAAGAGACGACATGGATCTGACCTTTATAGAGAACAACTACGATCCCAATCCGAGGGATAACACCTTTGAGACCACTATTATCTATCTGATTCGCAAAAGGGGTAAACTGAGAATCGAGCATGATCTTCACGTCTGCGGACTTTTTACTCTGGACGTCTGGAGAGCCTCACTGAGAAAAGCTGGCTGCGAGATCCACGAACGCGTCGAGCGGGTAGACACCGAGGACATCCCCGTTTTTTCATGCGTCAAGCCACTATCTGAGCCGTATCGTAGAGGCGCCGGAAAATCACGACAGAGGATGTATGCATGAGCTTCCGGGTGGCCGTATCCCCCGGGATGTCTTGTTCGCGAGAAAGGGACTATGCAACTATCTCAAAAAGTACTCTTCGTCGACACCGGAACTTCGTTTTACAGGATTGAGCGGTTTCTTTTAGGGGAGGACTTCTTTGGCCCGGTTGATCTTGGACTTCATCTTGCAGGCAAGTACAATTCGCTGAACGTTGGAACCGGGCTCTTGGCCGGTTCCATTTTCCCGGGCTCAAATCGGCTGATCTTCACCGGATTTTCCCCTTGCTGGGGCGGTTTCTACATCTCCTCAATGGGAGGAGCCGCATTGGTGTTCGATAACCTGGGAATCAATATGCTTTCCATCGTGGGCAAATCCCCCACGCCCTCCATTCTCTTTCTCAACAGAGCCGGCGGAGAGGAAATCGAGGTTAAGCTCTTTCCGGTGGATTTGCCGAAGGTATGGAAAGAAGGGCGGGGAGGAGTTTACTCTCTTTTGGATTACACCTTCGAGCGCTTCGGAGAGCACTACCCCAACGAGCCCCGGATACTCGCAGTCGGTCCGGCAGCGCAAGTCACAGATTTCGGGGCTATCGGCTCCGTTCCCATACGTCAGGGCAAGCTGACTCATGCCGACACCTGGTCAGGGCGCGGTGGCTTCGGGAGCAAGCTGCTTCAGCAACACGGAATTGCAGCGATAATCTACGGCGGGACTTTTATCGACGAGGATTTTCGCGATCGAAAAGTTGCGGATGAGTGGTTCGAAAACAAATACCAGAAGAAATTAGCTGCCAAGGATCTGGATGCAACTACCAAGTATCGTTACGATCCGAAATTCAATACCGGAGGCACGTTCGGGGTCAACTTCACCACGCTGCGCGGACGAATGCTCTCCTTCAATTACAAAAGCATCTACATGGAAGAAGACGAGAGGCTGGACATCCACAAGAGATTCATCCTTGACCACTACCTGAAGCAGTTTAATGAAGAGATCATAGAAACCAAACAGCAGAAGAACTGCGGCGAACCCTGTGCCGCGCTTTGCAAGAAGATGTGGGGCGAATACAAGAAAGACTACGAGCCTTACCAGGCCATGGGGCCTCTCGCCGGCATTTTCGACCAGCGTGCCGCAGAAAAGCTTGTGCATCGTGCCGACTTGTATGGGTTCGACGCAATCTCCGTCGGCGGCGTCTTATCATGGCTCATGGAATGTCTGTCAGAGAAACTACTTAAACCGGAAGAACTCGGCGTCAGAGATTACCCTGTGTTTTCGCCAAAAGATTTCGATGTGGTCTCGGGTTCCATGCACAATGCCAAAATCGGAATGGATTTGCTCGATTCGATCATTGAAAAACGAGGCATCCTCGATCTGGAAGAGGGCGCGCGCAAGTTCGCCCGCAGGCTATCAAGGGAGAAAGGCAAGGAAGTTCTCGATCGCTTCCTATACACCGCATATGCTCGAAAGGGCTGGATGGTGCCCAACCAGTATTGGACCCCCGGAGTTCTTGCGCCCATGGCTATTATGGGCAAGTACTATATGTATTATGGAGATCATTTCTACCCGCCGCGCGAGCTCGGCAGGCAGAATGCGGAACGCATGAGAAAAGAGCTAATTCTGGATAACCTGGGGATGTGCCGCTTTCATCGGGGCTGGGCAGAGGAGATGCTGCCGGAGATCGTCGAATCCCTCTACGGCATGAAAGAGAAGTTCTTGCAGCAGATATCGATCACCACCAGCCGGATAAACAGCCGGAATTCCTCGGTATTCTGGGAGAGCGAAAGAAACTTCGATTACATCTACACGTTTCTGAAAAGAAAAAAGTCGGTTGAGAATCAAAAGGACGCTGAGCTTGACCTGTGGATAGAGTATTTCGAGAAGGACAAAAAGGAAGCCGCCTTGAGCTTCTGGTACGAAATGCACAAAGGCATCCAGGAATCGCTAAGGGAGTTCTGAGTGTGTAGGTCAGCAGCCCTGTGCTCCTGACACACCGTATGGTCGTTCCCCAAATTCTTCACGTTCTGTCAGGTCTTGGCGGCCTTTGGCGGGTGTGACCTGACAGTTACAACCTAAGTTCTTGTTCGGAATCTTCCCGACACCCGCCCGACTACCATCTTTGCTGCAGCCAGTCTAGTGTGGCGTGGGGAAAGAGCCTCTGAGTTGTCAGCTGTACCGATCACGCCCCTCATTCGCAGAAGCTCGGGGGGAAACTTTCCGGGCTTCTTATCGTAGCAACAGGTGTTGGAGGATCGTTGGCCATGGCGATCTGAGCTTAAAGACGGAATCCAGAGAGAATCGGGAACCTCCAGCTAAGCTGCTCGACAGGTGACTTCTCTAAAAAGGAGGAATCATGAAGTCCATACATTGCTCCATTCTATCCCTTGTGGGTCTCATGGTTTTCGGCACTGGCTTGCTGTTCGCCTACGATAGGACACAAACCTTTGAGTTTGAGGGTATCCGGTCAATTGACGTCAAGACGGTTTGTGGCGGCCTGGACATAGTTCCTGGTGAGAACAATCAATTCGTTGTGGTTCTGGAGAATCGACTGGATTATCCTGAGCAGCTCGAGCCCGAGGTGGAGGTCAGCCGCGGAAGACTGTCTATTGAAGAGGATTTCTCCGGTAGACGCGTCCGTGGCGGGACCCAATGGACAGTATATGTGCCTGAATCTGCAGATCTCCGGTCAGTGGAATTCTCCACTGCATCAGGAGGTTTCACGCTTGAGGGGGTCGACGTAAATCATGTCGAAACGGACATCGCCTCGGGGGGCGTGTCGATCCGCTCCGTTAAGGCCAAGGAGTTAGACCTTTCCACCGCATCAGGCGCGGTAGAGATCGAAGATTCTCAGGTAGACAGGGTCGATGCGGAATCAGCGTCCGGAGGCGTCACCGCGCAGAACGTCAAATCAGAGGAACTGCATCTGTCCACAGCCTCCGGAACGGTAACCATTAGGCTTTGCCAGGCAGATTATGTAAAAGCGAATTCGGCTTCGGGAAGAGTGCATGTCAGCTCCGTCTCTGGAGCAGAGATGGATTTGTCCAATGCCTCGGGCAGAATCAGGGTGAAAGACTGCGACATAGAGGAGTCAGTTGAAATGTCATGCGCCAGCGGTGACGTTCGGGCTCACCTAGGGCGTCTCCCCTCCGATTTCCTTCGTGCTTCAGCGGTCAACGGTGACGTGACGTTGGAGGTAACCGACTTCGGAGAGGATTTCACCATGACACTTATGAAACGGACGGACAGGGGAAGAATTAAATGTCCGTTCGACTACACCGACAAAGAGACCATCAGATTAAACCGATGGGACCGCCACCTTACCGATCGCTACCTTGTACAGCGCGGCAGAGGAGGACCGGATATCGAGCTGTCCACAGTCAGCGGAACCATCCGAATCGATACTGATACCAGGGGCAGATAGTAAAGAAAACGATGTCTAGTGTGTAGCGTGTAGGTCAGGAGCCCCGCGCTCCTGACACCCCATACGGTCATCCTCCAAGCTCTTCATCTTCTGTCGGGTTTCGGCCGCCTTCGGCGCGAGTGACCTGACAGAAAGAGCCACCAACATATTTGATCCGAGA
>CAYGCR010000093.1:0-9009 GCA_964348415.1 uncultured Ignavibacteria bacterium
TACAGGTGCAAACTTTTGACCAATTCGGGGAGCATTCTCTGCAGGTGGATACCAGCAAGTTCTTACTGGTGCCGACCAGGAAGTTGCGGGCTGAGCCACCACCGCATAATCCGCCGGAGATCGGCCAGCCGGATTTCCTGGAGGGGTATGTCGACTCTGTTGTGGAGTATGACATCACAGGCAATGATCCGGACGGAGACGTCATTTTAGACGAAGCCTCTATAGACATTCAGCCGGGCTGTGGTAGCTGGAACATCGTCAGGACATCCGGCCACGGGACGTCGACCGGCGTCTGGCGAATCACCTGGGATACAGAAGGCTGCACTCCCTGCGACACCCATATGGTTATCCATGATCTGACTGATGAGACGGGTTTAGTCGGATATTGCACAACCTGGGTGCACCTGTCTGAGAAGCCTTGGCTCAACCACAAGATGCACCACCCACAGCTGCCAGATTTGGAGGGTTGGGACGTGTTTGCCTTGGACCCCAAGACATTAGCTGATGATTGGCGGTGTTCGGAGACCGGATGGGTGACCGACATCCACTTCTGGGGCTCCTGGAGAGACTTAGATGGCGATCCTTCCACCGACGACTATTACACTCCCATGCCATGGTTCCGCCTCAGTATCCACCGCAATATCCCTGCGAGTGCCGATACTCCCTGGAGCAGACCTGGCGAGCAGATTTGGTCCTGGGAAGGGGAGATTCCGGGCGCACCGTTCGAGCCGCCCGCCATGGAGCACTGGTTCAATCCAAACACCAACGAAGTGCTCTACAATGACCACGTTCCCTACTGGCGGTACGACTTCTTCTTCGATCAGGCTGATCCGCTACCAGCGCCGTTCTACCAGCACAAGGACTCGGTCTACTGGTTGAACGTCTCGGCGATCGGTATACCTGCGCCATACGAGTGGGGTTGGAAGAGTTCGCGGGATCATTTCATGGATGACGCAGTATACACGGATACGCCTCCTGACGGGCCCTGGTACCCACTTTTCGAGCCACCAAGAGCCAACTGGTTTGATGTCTATTTCAACTCGGCCGGAGAACCTGTGGATATGGGGTCCACCAATTACTACGGTGAGGGCTGGTATGCGTACGAGTACTGGTGGAATATGTGGTTCTACGATAACCCCTTCGTGACTAACCCGAAGCATATCTGGCTTGACTTCTATGTCGAGGAGGTCAGTCCTGCGGCCTATGTCGAGTTTGCTATTAACTGGTCAACCGACTTGTGGGCTACGGAAGGGGTGCCAGGCAGGCCGCCTCTTCCCGGGGAAGATGAGACGCTCTACATAGGACGTGAGATCTTTCAGGTGTTTCCAGGTCCTAACACTATTGACTTCTGGATCAACGACTACAACCCGGAGTGGGTTTCCATCGACTTTGTGGGAGTTGACGTCATCATAAGAGGCTGGGTCTGGCACGAATGCGTGCAGACATCCATGGACCTGGCGTTTGTGATCACCGGCGAAGAAATTCCGCCTGACACGCTGCAGAATCACTATAAGACCTGGCGGATCCAACCAGAACCTTTCCCGATGACTGTCTTTGTCGAAGACCAGTTTATGCTCGATACCCTCACTTTGGAGAGAATGGAGTTCTTCTCTAACCCGGCTAAGAAGGATACCTTTGAGATCGTAGATGACCTTGAGCATCTGACCTGGTATCGGGCGCATGGCCGGAACACCTTGCTGGAGGTAGAATATACAAACCAGTTTGGGACGGGCATTGTTCGCATCGACTCGGTGAAGTATCTGTTGCTGCCTACTGCCAAGGAGTCCGATGTTATCCCGGAGAGTTTGGACCACTACAAGGCTTACCGGATAAAGGACCCGGTGGCGTTTGACAGAGAGCTTTTTCTGGAGGATCAGTTTGATGTCATGTATGGGGCTCCTGAGGACATAGATTCTCTTAAGCCCATATACTTCCTCACTCCGGCCCTGAAGAATTATGAGGAGCCAATGCATGACTCTGTCACTCATTATGTGGCCTACGAGATTTTCCCCAAGCGCGTGTTCACGCTACTGGTGAATACTCTTGACCAATTCGGATCGCATGATCTGTACACAAATCAAGCCGAGATCTTATTGGTGCCTACTGAGAAGCTTGGTGTCACGGTTCCGGAAAGCCTCTACTGGAAGCCGCCTTACGAGGATTATGCTCCTCAAGGCATGCCGGATATCGACCAGAAGCAGGACAACTGGATGAAGGTAGGGACCGGAGCGTATACCTTCTGCGGGCCCGTGGCTGTGGCCAACTGCTTCAAGTGGTTCGACTCCAAGTATAATGTTCCACCAGGTGCCCCCGGAGACGGAATGGATCAGTTCCCCTTGGTGAGAGACTACCTGGACAATCTCGCGCCCTTCATCCCGCCGGCCCGGGACGATCATGACCCATGGAACGTGGATCATGCGGGCACTCCTTGGGGTCCTCCGGCCAATCCTCCACCTGCCACGCTTCAGCCCTTCGTTCCTGGACCGCAGCCGCAGCCCAGCACGATGCCGGCTTGGGGTGAGTTGGTGGAGAGGCTGGGCTGGTACTTCAACACCGACGGAATCCAGACCGGATACTGTCTGTTCTCTGGAACTAATGTCTATGACATGCAGGACGGCATCGAGCAGTGGTTCCTCAGCGAACAGTTCGAAGACGGAAGCACTATAGCGGATTCTCTGTATGAATACACCATACCGATGCCGAGCTTCGCCGAGGTAGAGACGCTGGTGGAGATGTGCGAGGATGTGATTCTGCTTCTGGGCTTCTGGTACGAGGATCCGCCGGGCAGCGGAGTATGGTGGAGATGCGGCGGACACTACGTCACAGTGGCCGGCGTGAATTCTGAAGAGTTCTTGATCGCCGTAGCCGATCCGTACTTCGACAACGCTGAGGCTGGCGGCCGGGGCAGAGTCGGAGATGGGACGCTTATTCCTCACCCCCATGGCAGTCATGATGCCACAGTGCACAACGACGAAGGAAACGTGTCCCACGATATATACTCCGTCGCGACAGATCCAGTCAGTCCTGCGGGACTATGGGAGCTGGTGGGCTACCCGGTCTCTCTGAATCCAGGCTACTGTTACGATTTCTCGGAGCAGAATATACCGCCTGAGTTTGAGACCATGACCCAACCGTGGAATGGAACATCGCCCATCTTCACCGAAGTAGAGTATGCGGTGGTCATATCGCCCAGGAACCATCCGCCGGAGATCATTCAACCCGATTCGCTGGAGGGATTGGTGGATGACACCGTCACTTACACGTTCGACGGTATCGACCCGAACGGAGATGTGATCTTGGATGCTGCATCCTTGCAGATAGTTCCTTCCTGCGGCGCATACTCGGTGACCAGGATTGCAGGTCACGGAACCTCGTCGGGCACGTGGCGGGTCACCTGGTATACCGACGACTGCACAGCCTGCATCACTTACCGGGTCATAGTGGATCTGACTGACGAGCATGGTGCCACGTCGTACTGCACTACTTACGTACATCTCTCCTCGCCGAGGGAGTGCGATGACAACGATCCGCACGAGTGCGACACCTTATATGTGGAGTGCGGAAACATGCTGGTGCCTCCTGGCGGCGGGCTGGTCAAGGTTGACATGACCATTGCCTATGACGAGACTCTGTCGGCGATCCAGGTGCCGCTCAGCTACCAGGGCAGTCCTGAATGCTGCGACTCCATGCCAGACAATGAGAACACGGTGGCTCAAGTATTTGCCGGCTCCATCGTACCAGGCTCCTGGATAAAGGTCGTGACTATCGATCACCAGGCCAAGGAGGTGGTCGTGGCAGCTATAGCGTTTACGCCGCCCAGTGACTGTCTGATGCCCGGAAGGGGACACCTGGGTACGTTGACCTTCCTGGGTGACTCGTGCTGTACCATCCAGTTAGATACAACTGACTATGCAGGCATCCACGTGGGCTTTGTGGACTGCAACGATCCGGCAATGGCGTTGTTCTATCCGGTGTGCCGAATCGACACGTGCCATATAGATCGGAACTATCCGCCGGAGATCGGTCAGCCTGATTTCCTCGAGGGCTATGTGGACGATGTGCTGATATATACCATCACCGGCAATGATCCGGATGGTGACGTGATTAGAGACACCGCCTCCATCGACATTCAGCCCGGTTGCGGCAGCGGCTACTACATCACCAGAATCTCGGGTCACGGTACGTCGTCCGGTACGTGGGAGATCAGATGGTTCACCGACGGCTGTGCCCCCTGTGACACCCATATGGTCATACACGATCTTACTGACGCGAATGGGCTTACGTCCTATTGCACCACCTGGGTGCACCTGTCTGAGTCATGGCCCAACCACAAGATGCACTATCCGCAGCTGCCAGATCCCCAAGGCTGGGACGTTGTTGCCAGCGAGCCG
This sequence comes from uncultured Ignavibacteria bacterium, assembly GCA_964348415.1. Lineage (GTDB taxonomy): Bacteria > Zixibacteria > MSB-5A5 > MSB-5A5 > SM1-73 > SM23-73-3. The sequence continues at coordinate 4,392 of CAYGCR010000093.1, forward strand.
ATAGTGTTAGCAGACGACTTCATGTGCACGAAGTCAGGACGGATTACGGATATCCACCTCTGGGGTTCATGGCGGATGGACCTCGAGAATCCAATTGATGGCTTCTTGTTGTCTATCCATGAGAACATCCCCGGACCTCCGTATAGCCAACCGGGTGAGTTACTGTGGGAGGCCTTCATCCCTGATTACGAAGTGACTCCGGAAGACCCGGGTATGCAAGGGTGGTATGACCCAGCCAGCGGAATCTGGGAGTATCCCGATCATCAGATGTACTACCGGTACGACATCACCAACATCCCGCAGCCATTCTGCCAGGATAGCGGGACCATTTACTGGCTGAACGTGATGGCCATCGGGCCCATGGCCTGGCCTGACCCGCCGTTGTGGGGTTGGAAGACGTCACGGGTGCACTATGAAGATGATGCGGTGTGGGCCTTCTATACTCCGCCCGTCTATCAGTGGCTGCCGCTTACGGATCCCATTACCGGGGAGACGCTTGACCTATCCTTTGTGATCACCGGCGAAGACGTGCTATGCGGCGATGTCAACCATAGTGGAGCGGTTGAAGCAGGTGATATTGTTTTCCTGATTAGCTATCTCTTCAGAAGCGGACCTGCTCCGTGCCCTCTGCTCCAGGGTGATGTCAATTGCGATGGCTCGGTGGCCGCAGGCGATGTGGTCTACCTGATTTCCTACCTGTTCCGAGGTGGACCTCCACCGTGTGATCCAGACAACGACGGTATACCAGACTGCTGATCTTGCTCTCAAGATAGCACAACCCGAAGGCCCCGGCCGTTTTAGGCTGGGGCCTTTTGTTTACCTGAGTTCGGTCGTAAGTCTTTAGGGTGAGCATTCCATTCAGGCTTCCCCTGGGCACCGATCAAATCGTGGGGCGAAGAACGGGTTGGGCAAGAGCAGGAGGCGAGTGGTCTATACCTGATTATGCAATCTTCGGAAATCCAATCTACTGGTCTGAGAACTTCTTTAACCAGAACGTGCCAGAGGAGTTTATGGACTGCACTGCACCGTGGACCGGAGCGGACTTTTACGCCGTGGTGGAGTACTGTGTCCGGATCAGCCGGGGAGATAGTCGCGGAGACGTGAACGTGCCTGGTGGTGACGGGGAGATCACGGCAGCGGACGTGGTCTTCCTGCTCAACTACCTGTTCAGAGGAGGGAGTGCACCTGTTCCTTATAATCAAGGAGACGCCAACTGCGACGGCACAGTGGGCGCTGGAGACGTGGTCCAGCTGCTGATGTACCTGTTCCGGGGTTGGCCGCCTCCCACCTGTTGCGAATGATTCCCTGTTGATCGCAGGAATGAAGGTCAGAAGCCCCCGCAAAGTGCGGGGGCTTTTGTTTTTTCAACCTTTGCTCCAATGCCCATCTGCATTAGTGAGAATGCTGATTGGGCGCCTCGCTGCGGACACTAAGGCGAGTGTTTTGTGAGAGATAATGATCGGGGTAAGTGCGTAGAGCAATCCACTCTTTTTACTTGACAAGCCGGGGGGAGAGAGTATCTTATATAACAAAAGAGGCATGCATCTTGGATAGCCCAGTTGAGGTCACCCTACAGTATTCTTTTCCAGCTGTCTGTGGCTTGCCCCAAGGATGACGTAAAGCCAAAGGGTCTGTTTACGGTCTGAAATTCAGAACGCAAGAGATTTGGTGGAAGGGAGATTCTGCCAGTTGGTCTCTCCCCACCCCAAAAAGTCGTGTTTCCGAATTCACAGAACGACTAACTGTTTAAGCCAAAGAGGAGGTGATTTTCACACCATCTTTTACCTTATTGTTTATCCTGATGGTGAATTCGGTCTGAATTCATCATTCAGAAATGTTTCTTTTCTCACCTTCAAACTCAAGGAGCTGCAAAAATGAACAAAAGAGCAATATTTGTTCTGGGCATCGTGGCTCTAATCTTGCTCAGCTTCTCTCTGGTCGCGGCTCAAAGGTCGGTGGTGTCGCCCAAGTGGGAGTTGACTCCGATTCCGGCTGACAAGATCGTTCCCGTTGCCCCGCCCGCAGTGACCGGGGAAAGAGACTACTGCTTTCTAAACTACTGCAATTGGCAGCCCGGGTTCTATTATCCTGAGTGGAGGCCGGGGGATAAGCTGGCGGTTTACTTCGACCCGGACGATTGCGGATTCAGCCAGAACTATCCGTTTCAATTGACCGACGTTCACCTGATGATGGTTGAGCATGTGCCGGTTGGTTCTGTCTCTGTGCGGTTCAGCGTGGAGGTCCTCTGCCCTGACCTGTGCGATGGGCCCGGAATAGAAATCTGGAAATCACAAACCTACCAGATCACCACTTTCTACCCCGATATGGCTGAGATATACTTCGCCGACACCGTATGCCTGGACAAGCCGTTTTTCTTCAACGTGGAGTACGTCAGCGACTATCCGTCGGGATATGCGCCCAGCTTCGTTTTTGAGGATCCAAACGTCACGGGTTGGCCTGATACCTGTTATCAATGGCAGTGGTTCGATGGGGTGGGGTGGTGGGTGGAGTGGTACGACTTTTTTGGATCCTACGGCCTCGGCTGGATAGTCTTGGGGATCAGCGGCTCTGTGGCCGACCAAGCCGACTGCGGAGAATGGTACTGGAAGCCGGATACTCTTCCTCAAGCCCCTAGCGGCATGCCGGACTTCGATCAGAACCAGCGCGATTGGGTTGCCTTCTGCGGACCCACTGCGGTGGCAAACTGCCTCTCGTGGTTCAACGCTGTCCCGGATGGAATGACTCCTCCGGACTTCATTGAGCTGTTGGCAGAATACTTCAGCACCACCTCCAGTGGCACCTATGTGGACTCCATTCAGGCAGGGCTGGAGAGATATTTCGAAGACTATGGCTTTGCCCTGAGCGAGAGCACCTTCTGGATGCCGGACTTCTATGAGATGGAGGATTCGCTCAAGAGATGTCAGGATATCATCCTGCTCTTGGGCTTCTGGTGGTGGGACGATAACACGGGAGGTTGGTACCGGGAAGGCGGACACTTCGTCACTATGGCCGGAGTCAACTCGGAGAAGAAGGAGATTGCCATATCCGATCCGGATCGGGATCAGTGCGTCCGGTACGGCTGGTGGCCAGGCAGGGTCAGGCCGCCGGAGCATCCTCCTTGGCCAGAATATTCACCGTACCTCCATAACGACCCCGGGTATGTTTCCCACGACGTATACGTCAGCCTGCTCTATCCGGAGTTCCCCAGCCCGGGCAGCGACATCTGGGATCTGGCGGATTACTGCTACGGCCAGAACTTCCCGGCGATGAACGTTCCGCACAGGTTCGAGGCTTACAGCAGACCGGCTCCCAAGCAGTACGAGTACTTCCATACCGAGGTGGAGGCAGCCGTCATGATCTGCCCGCTGCCCAATAATCCGCCGTATGAGCCGAGCAATCCTTCTCCACCTGATGGGGCTGTTAATCAGTCGGTAAATGTCGACTTGAGCTGGACCGGAGGGGACCCGGACCCAGGTAACACTGTGACTTACGACGTATATTTGGGCAACAGTAGTCCTCCGCCTCTGGTTACACCCGACCACCCCAGCACCTCCTATGATCCCGGGACTTTGGCTTACGGCACCCAGTACTACTGGCAGATAGTGGCCAGAGACCCGCAGGGAGCAGAGACCTCAGGTCCGGTCTGGGACTTTACCACGGAGCAGCCGGGCTGGCACTGGAAGGATGCTTACGACGACTACGCTCCCAACGGCATGCCGGACATCGATCAGAGGCAAGATGATTGGGTCAAGTCTGAAACGCCCTGGCAATACACCTTCTGCGGGCCTGTTGCCGTGGCCAACTGCTTCAAGTGGTTCGACTCCAGGTATAACGATCCTCCGGGCTTCCCCGGAGATTCAGAAGATCAGTTCCCGCTGGTGAGACAGTATATTGATGGGGTCGGTGGAATGATCAGCCCATATGATGATCATGATCCCTGGAATGTGGATCACATGGCTACTCCTTGGCACCCCGGTATTGGACTGCCTCCGCCTACACCTCAGCCCTTTGTTCCTGGTCCTCAGCCTCCAGGAATGCCTCGGTGGGGCGAGCTGGTGGAGAGGCTGGCCTGGTTCTTTGACACGGATGGAATCCAGGGCCCTTACTGCAACCACACCGGGACCAACATCATGCAGATGCAGCAGGGTATCCAGGATTGGTTCGATAGCGAGGAATTCCCGGATGGAAGCACTCTGGCAGACACTCTGTGCGAGGTGACCACCCAGATGCCCACCTTCGCATACGTGGAGTCTCTGATCCATAAGTGCGAGGACGTGATTCTGCTTCTGGGCTTCTGGTTTGAGGATCCCCAGGGAAGCGGCTCCTGGTTCAGAATTGGAGGACACTATGTCACCGTGGCGGGTGTGAACTCAGAAACCTTTGAGATCGCCTTCTCCGATCCGTTCATCGATTTTGCAGAGATCGGCTGGCCTGGTCGAGTTGGAGACGGATGGATCATTCCTCACCCGCACGGCTACCATGATCCCATCACACACAATGACGAGGGGAATGTCTCGCACGATATCTATGGGGTTGACCTGAACTCCGAAAGCCCCGGAGGCGTCTGGTGGATTCCTGATTATGCTATCATGTCGGGGGGGGACCCCTGGTGGTGGTC
>CAYGCR010000094.1:0-8715 GCA_964348415.1 uncultured Ignavibacteria bacterium
GGATAGACGATGCATGCATTGGGCGGCGAGAGATCAAAACAGAGCCTGTAGCTGCCACCCGGGGCTCCGGGATCGAAATAGGACCTGTTGTAAATCGTATCCGGGCTGGCTTCAGCGTCCAGCGCCACTCGTCCCGGCAGGATTACCACCTCCATACATTGACCGTCATAAACCACCGGGGCGGCGTCGATGCTGTCAGTATGAGCATCAATGGCAATGTAGAAGCGATTTGTGTCGCCCGCCACGCCACTCAGCTGATAATGAAGGCTGTTGAGTGTAAGCGTATCGTTGGCAACGAACTGGCTATCCCTGGTATCGTATGCTGCCAGCAGCGAATCTGAACCACTCTGCAGACCTATGGTGGCGTTCGTCTCCGCATAGAGCTTTACATATTCCACTGAGTAAGCCTGCTGGACAAAGCTTGTCACCGTCACGGACTCCAGATACTGAGAATCGACTACGTCAGTTATCCAGAAGCCCAAAACGGCCCGGTCATCGGCGCTCTGGTTGATCGTGCCAAAGGGTACCCAGGAGGTGTCCAGCTCCCCGTAGGATGCTGCAAATGCCGGGCTTGCCAGCAGAGGCACGACCAATAAGGCTACCAGAAACGCTGTGGTTCGTAAAGCTTTCATTTTACAAACTCCTTGGTAGAGTGGATTAAGAAAGTCTTTGAAAAGCTTTTCCGATTTCGTTTTTTCCATCTGTTTACATCCCCTCCTTCCTCATTGATATGGGGTTCTGTTTCTAGGGCGTTTTTCCCGTTTGCCATCCACCCTAAGAGTCTCGGAATCTCTTTTGCTTTGCTGTCTTTTCACTCACCTCCTCACGTAAAAGGATTTCTCGTTATTTCTTGCTCTGAAGTTCTCACCAATCCAGAGTGCTTTTAAATTCTTACCGCTAAACGTTTATGGTCGATTGCCCCACATCACCCCGTTCGGTTGAGCCCACACGCACGGGAAGGTGTAGGGTTGGCCTGTGTGCGCTTTTTCCGCTAACTGCCCGGAAATCAAAAAGAGAGAAAAGCTAAAATTCTCCCCTCCAAAAATTTTGAACTTTCTTGAGGGCTCGCCTTGGCCCTAATCCGGAGCCTCGGCGTCGAAGCAAAGATTCACCCTCTGAAGGGTAAAATGTAATTTCTTAATCAAGACTAAACTGCATCGAACTCCTGTGTCCGCCTACAAAGCAGTAATATAGGCGTTTTTCCAGATACCAACAGCCCAAGAATATATACACGCCCCCAACTCCTTGTCAAGAAAAATTTTAGGGATTTGTGGGATTTTCAGTTGGGCATTCTCTCAGCAGATTCCTCACGTGGCACGGATTCGAAATCCTTGCACTTGCCCTCCACATTCGGTTCGCTCAACTCAGACTCTTTATGACAGTCTAAAACTGGCTAGAAACCGTGCGGAGGGCGGAAGGTTGATCACTCCGATGAATTTGCGACCTTTTCGCAGTTGAAGATTGTTCCCAAAACAGATTCTTGACTCAGCAAATCCCACCCGGTAAAGTGTTGGAATGGCTCTTCACATCAAGCCCAGAAGCGGACAGAGTATTCGGAGGACGATCCAGATGAGAATCATGCCGGATTTGTCAAAGAACGCCCCGGTTTTGATGATCTTGGTGATGGGAATTCTTCCGGAGCTGTAGACAATGGCATTAGGGGGCGTGGAAACGGGTAACCTGAATCCAAAGCTGCCCACCAGACACGCGCCTAGGCCAGGAGGGAGAGGACTCACCCCCGAGGTTTGGGCAATGGCAATCATCACCGGAATACCCATATTGGCTGAGGCGGTGGCGGCGGTCTTGGAGAGCCACATGTACAAGGCGGCGGAGATAAGTCCGATGGCAGACAATATCCGGTCAAATCTGACTTCGGCACCGTTTAGTTTCCCTTCTACTTTGATCTGATCTTCCGAAAATGACGGCTTTCCTGGTTTTTCCTGTTTCGTTTTCAGATAGGGCCTTCGATCAACAGCGATTCTACTGCTTGGCGAGGCTGTTAGATTGTGGCTTTTCTGGTCACGTGGGGACCACGCGAAAGATCGGAGAGAGACTTGGGAACCCTGGCCTTGTAGCCGGTTCGGTTCAGCAGTTTTCCGGACTATACGCCACGCGACCCGATTCTAAGGCACGGCTTTGACTTAGCTCTAATCTCGATTCCTGATAAACTCAGCCGTCCTTTCCGGCAGGCTGGTATTGATATAAACGCCGGAACCGAGTTCGAAGCCGGCAGGAGTGGTCAATCTGGGCAAGATCTGGACGTGCCAGTGGTAGTAATCCTCTTCGGCGTCCTTGACCGGAGCGGTTCGAATCATGAAATTATAATCCGGATCACCCAGCCTGTCATACATTCCCTTGAGCACAAGTCTCAGCACCCGGGCCATCGATTTTATGTCGTGCCGGTCGATGTTCCCGAAACATGCATTGTGTTTTTTAGGTACTATCCAGGTCTCAAAGGGAGAGCGGGAGGCAAAGGGATGAAAAGCAACGAATCTTTTTTCTTCCAGAATCACCCGCTTTTGTGCGTCAAGTTCCTCACTCAGCATGTCACAGAAAACGCAGCTGCCGTGATCGTCATAGTATCGCATGGCTTCCTCCAGGAGATGTCGTATGTTTGCCGGAATCAGAGGAAGCGCTATCAGCTGGGAGTGAGGGTGCTTCAGAGAAGTCCCGGCGGTAGGTCCGTGATTTCTGAAGATCAGGATCAGTTTGAACCTTTTATCTTTCTCTAAAGCCCGGTATCGTCTCCAGTAGACGGAACATGTCTCCTCTACTTGCCTCAGACTCAGAGTTGCCAGCGTCAGGTCGTGCCGCGGAGTTTCGATGATTACCTCGTGCTCTCCCAGGCCGGAAGCGATTCTGAAGAATCTACCGGTGATCTTGACAATCTTCTCCTCCGGAACCAGTGCCGGATACTTATTGTTCACCACCCTTATTCGCCATCCGGGCCGATTTGATTTTGACACGCTTCCCCTGAGTGCATAGACCTCCGGGGGAGTCTTCTCCTCATTGCCAGGACAGAAGGGACAGGAGGGGTCGTATGCGGGAAGCTTTTCCTTGCCAGATTTCTTCCGGAATTGGTGAGGTCTTTTGGCCCTTTCCATGGCTAAGATGATCCACTCCTTGGTGGCTCGGTTCAGTCGCAGCTCAGACATACGTCAACTCCTCAAGTGGGTTTTTCAACCTCCGGTCAACTGTTCCAGTTTTTCTAACCCCTCCTTCTCTCCGATCACGATCAAGATATCTCCTGCCTCGATGGTTGTGTTCGGGGAGGGGTTCAAGAAGACATCCTTGCCCACCTTTTTTATGCCCGCCACCATGATTCCGAAGTCCTTGCGTATGGGACATTCCCTGAGCGTGGTACTAATCATGGGTGAGCCCGGCTTAATCTGTATCTCCTCTATGGTCAGGCCTGTCTCCTTATCGAAAGTGATAACCTTCATGAAGTCCACCAGATTGGGCCTCAAGGTGGTGAGAGCCATCCTTATCGCCCCAATTTTGTATGGCGCGATGACTTTGTTGGCGCCGGCTCGCAAGAGCTTCGTTTTACCCTCCTCGGTCTCCGCTCGCGCGGTGATGAACAGATTCGGATTGAGCTGGCGGGCGGAGAGTACGATAAACACGCCGTCTGCCTCGTTGGCCACCGCGGTTATAAGACCGCGGGCTCTCTCTATGCCCGCATCAACCAGGGTCTGGTCGGCGGTCGAATCACCCTGCACGAAAAAGAACTTGTCTTTTCCCGCCTGTTCGATTCTCTGGGGATCGTTGTCGATCACCACGAAGGGGACCCTGCGAGTGCGTAATTCCTGAGCCACCCTCCTTCCCACCCTGCCGAAGCCGCAAACGATATAGTGATTCACCAGCTCCTTTAAACCTTTCTGCATTTTTCGTCTCCCCAAAAGTTTTTTCATTTCGCCTTCCACTATCCACTCTCCTATCACCCTCAAAGTGTAAGCCGCCCCGACCACCCCGAAAAGAATCAGCAGAATGGTGAACATCTTGCCAGTCGGCGAAAGGGCATACACCTCTTTGAATCCTACAGTGGACAAGGTGATGAAAGTCATATAGAGGGCATCTAAAAGCGGCCATCTCTCAATGATACTGTAACCGACCGTTCCAAAGAGGACCACCGCCACCAGGATCACCGCTACTACTTTTATTTTTTCCTCTAACTCCAAGCCGGAGCCCTTTCGAAAGTCACGTGGTCGAATTCAATTTCCCAATCCGTGGGGAAATCGGGTCAGCCTTCGTCTCTTATAAATCCACCGGCAGATCCTCCACCCTCTGTTCAACCTTCCGCTCCTCTTCCTTCTTGACGAATCCCTTCGAAATCATCTTTGCCAGAAACGGCGGGGTCAGGAGGGTGGTGGCCACCACCATGAAGATCACGATGGAGTACAAGTCGGTGGAGATCACACCCATCCCCAGTCCGATGGAGGCGACGATCATTCCCACCTCTCCCCGCGGGACCATTCCCACTCCCACAACTGAACCCTCTTTCCAGCCCAGATTGAAAGCTCCCAAGCCGCACCCAATCAGCTTTCCTAAGATGGCAAACGCAGTAAGAATCAGTGCTGCTCCGATAAGATCGAATCTGGTGAACACGGTCAAATCCACCTGGGTTCCCATCACCACGAAGAAGAAAGGAACCAAAAAATCATACAGAGATTCGAATCTCATGGATAGCTTGAACTCCACATTCAACTCCGCCAATACCATCCCCGCCATGAAAGCGCCCACGATAGCAGCTAAATCTATGTAGCTTGCCACCGCGGAAAGACCCAGGCAAAATAGCACCGCCAGGGCAAAGGGGGCATTTCTGCTCTTCAGAAAACCGAACGTGGGAGCCATCCGATAAATCAACTTCTTTCCAATTATAATGAGGAAGAAGATGAACCCGGTTGCTTCAAGGGTGATTAAGGCTATTTTCAGGTAGGAAATCGCTCCTTTTCCCACGCCGGTGACCACTGCCAGAACCAAGAGCCCCAGTATGTCGTCGATCACCGCTGCACCAAGTATCACCTTAGCCACCCGGGAGTCCAAAATCCCTAAATCTGCAAACACCCGCGCCGTAATCCCGACAGAGGTGGCCACCATGGCCGCCCCGATGAACAACGCTTCGACCGTGCTGTGTTCTGAGGTAAGGGTAAAAAGATATCCAAAGAAAAAGGGCAGTATCACACCCAGGACAGCCACCATAGACGAGGTGCGCCCCACACTCAATATCTCTTCTACCCGGATGTGCAGCCCGGTGGAGAATAGAAGGATGATCACGCCGATTTCTGCCAGTACCTGATAGACGTGGAATGTCTCGGTCTGCGAAGGACTGATCAGACCGAAGATGTAAGGTCCCAGGAGTATTCCAGCCAGAATCTCCCCCACCACTGCCGGCTGCTTTATCCTTTCGAAGATTTCGCCCATGATCTTGGCAGCGGCAAACATCATCAGAAGATCCAGCAGGATCCTCGCGGTGTGCTCCAAATCCGCCTCCTCACCTTTCCTTAACCAAATGCGTCAAGCTTCACAATCGAAGTTATCGACTAAGAAAATATACGACTTTTCTCCTCGCGCAAATAAAAAAACGTCCCGCTGCCCGATTACTGGCAGCGGGACGATTCATTAACTATTTTCAGATCAAATGACTCACATTCAGCGGTCACCTGGATGGACGCGGAGGTGCGGATGTCCGGGAGAGTGCCTTGGCACAGCACTCCAAGCACGGCGGCACGCCTTTTTTGAAAAGATAGTTGATCAACGGCACTATGTCCCCGGGATCCAAGTCACCGTTGCAGTTGGCGTTGCCCCGACACAACGGCTGTGGAGCATCTCCCTGTCTGAACAGGTAGTTCAAAAGCCAGATCACGTCACCTGGATCGATTAGACCGTTGTCGTTCACATCCCCACAGAAGGGGACTCCTACCTCAACAGACACATGCTCGCTGTCTAAGCTACCACAACCGTCAACCGCCAAGAAGGAAAACATCCACATGCCTGTATCCGCCTCGGTTATCTGCCAGCTCAGATGGCCTGGATTACCAGGCACACACGACGGGTTGTGGCTCGGAGGCCTGAGAGGATCTGACACATACCAGAAATCTTGCAGGAAGGTTACTGGCTCATCGCCATCAATGTCCTCAGCCCAGATATCCAACACAAACACGTGCCCGCTCAAGGCCCGCACCGCAGTCGGGAGCATAAGCTCGGGAGGATTGTTGAAAAGCGTCACCTCCAGATCGCAGCTTCCCGTGGCTCCGGCGTCATCCGTGGCAGTGAGCGTAATCGTACCGCCCGATCCGCAGTGATCGGTAACCTGGTAAGCCAAGTCAGCCTCCAATGTGTCCGTTCCCATACCCACAACGTTTTCAAACCACACGTCTCCTATACCGCTGCCCACAAACTCTGCGTTGAGCGACTGGATGACCTGGAAATAGGTCCCTGCTGAAAAACCGGCTGCCACGAACTGTCCGTTGCTATGATGATGTTGATCATCCGGACAATGCACCTCTGGTGGCGCACCCAGCCCGAGCATCTCACACACCGGGAAAAAGTGTCTGGGTAGGTAGCTCGCTGCGTCCGATCTGGTGAAACAGTTACACCTGCTGCCAGTCGGAGGCCAGATGGAGGTGTCGATACAGATGAAGGTTGTATCCTCCAACTTGAAGGTCATGGTCGCCAAAAGCACCCGGCTTCCTTCGCCGAACCTCTGATCCTCTAAGCCGGTGGGGAACAGGGCCATCCAGAATACTTGCGTGAGCTCACCCTCACCAACCAAATTGAGAACCCTGGTATCCCACTCCAGACCCATTCCCTTCTGTGATAAGTCCATCATCCAGTTGTGAATGACGGTATCTCCATCTTCTATGAAGTGCCGGAACACGCTGCGGTCAGCGTCGGGGGATGGATAGAGGTGTGTGTTATTCCAGTGGTAAGTTAGGCTGCAATATGCGGCGGGGTTGCTGAACTCGTAATCCAGAGCCACACAAATCGCCGAAATCGAGTCTGGTTCACCGTCTGGCTGAATGTTCTCATCGTGGGTCACGTAAATGGGAAAACGCACGAAATATGGAGGAGAACCTTCAAATAGCTGATCGGGAGGATAGATCTCTGTATAGAAGGTATCGCATTCTCCCAGGTCATTGTGATCCTCAGGACAAAAAGCCCAGCTTTGCACAGAGAACAGTAGCAATACCCAAAACGCTCCGGCCAGGATTAAAAGATTTCTCCTCATCTCTCAATCTCCGATTTGAAGTGACCAAGTGACATCATTCGAATTCTTCAAAGCATTTTCTGGACCCCAAAAACAGAATCAGGGACAACATTCAAAGCATGGTGCCGGCCCAAATCTGAAGAAATAGTTGATCAGGTAAACCAGGTCGCCAGCGTCCACAGAGCCATCACAGGTGACATCCCCTTTGCAGGGCGGATCTGGGGCAGGTCCTGCTTTGAATAAATAGCCTATAAGGTAGACCACATCGCCCACGTTGATCATCCCGTCTCCTGTGCCGTCTCCACAGAAAGGCATCCCAACCTGGATAGCCACCTGATCAGTGGTTTCGCAACCAAAGCTATCGCTGGCCGAAAATGAACATACCCAGATTCCGGTATCTGGTTCTTCCGGCACCCAGTTGAAAAAACCGGGATTGCCGCCATAATATGAAGGTGCATTCGTCGGGGCCTGCAGGGAATCAGGTTCATACCAGAATGCTTCAAGGCTAACCGTCACTGGCGAGTCGTTTTCTGGATCGTCAGCCGAAACTGGCAAAACCAGAGTGTATCCAGCAAGAGCCAGCCAGCTATCCGGCAGATTCAGCACCGGGGGATTGTTAGGCAGCATCACATCAAAATCACAAAAGGCCACAGCTCCACGGTCGTTGACTGCCGTGATGGTTATGGTTCCCCCATCCGCCCCGCAATCAGTCACGTCGTAGCTCACATGCCCACTGACCTCCCGAGCCGGGGGAGGTATGTTCCACACAACATAAACATTCTCCACACCGGATCCGCTAAACTCAGCGCTTACACTGATTATCGCTCCATCGTCATCGAAGTCCCAAACTCGAAACTCTTCGCTTTGAAAGCCAGTACCATTGCCGTAGTGAACCTCATCCCCCGGACACAACAAGAACACCGGCGGCGGACCGGGAATGAATATCCTCTCACTTGTTGGCAGGAGGTGCCTGGGGATATAGCTTGCTGCGTCCATTCTCGTGAAAAACAGCCGAGAATTCGGCGGCCAGAAACAGCTATCTATGCAGATTGTCGTGGTATCTTCCAGTTTAAAGGTCATGGTGGCCACGAGCACCCTGCTTCCTTCCCAAAACTTTTGATCCTCTTGGCCGGTGGGGAACAGGCTCATCCAGAATACCTGTGTCTGCTCACCCTCACCAACCAAATTGATAATCCTGGTATCCCACTCTTTGAACATCTCCTCTTCGGACAGTGCCATCATCCAGTTGGTGATTACTTCCCCGCCGCAATGCAGATGACGGAAGGCGCTCTGCCAGAGATAGGGAAAAGGATGCAAGATAGTCTTGTTGCAGGTGTCCGGCAGGTGGGCGTTAGCGGCCGGGTTGCTGGAGGTGAAGCACAGCGGAATAACAAACGCTGCAATCGAGTCGACCGGATCGGGGAGATCATGAGTGACGTAAATTGGAAAACGAACCAGCGGTCGGCCCGGGTTAAAGACCTCGTCTCCTGGGCATATCTCTACGTACA
>CAYGCR010000095.1:0-8560 GCA_964348415.1 uncultured Ignavibacteria bacterium
CTATAAGCGGGGCAAACAGGCTAGGCATGGCGGCGATGTCATGGCCGTAGAGTTTTCGCTCCTTCTTCCTGAGACCGAGGCGGCTGCCAAATTTCTCTTGAAGCCACATCCGCTGTTTTCTGTTGACGTTACCCACTACGACCCTACCTTTTTAAGGCTACGCGATCTGCACCAATCGACCGGATACCCGCCAATTAACGCCTTATTGGTTATCACTATATACGCAGTCCTCAGTTAGCTGGTGATCGTCGAACTGCTCACGACGGCATATGTCTGTGGAAATCCATGATGCCTCGGGCTCCGTAAGCTGACAATGAATAAAAGGCTGGTTTTCAGTCTCCCCCCTGCCCAATGATCCAATAGACCTTAGCCTGAGGGATGGGAAAACGGCGCTTCTGGTTCCGGCAATAGGATCGTCCATGCGACCAATACTTAATAACAAATATTGTTCCAAGAATCAAGTGTAAAATCTGAAACCTCCCCACTTATTGCTCTTGGATTGGCAACAAGCGGGAGAGATTTGGTCGTCGACAAAATCTAAACCTTCGGATTTGTACTGCGTAAACTGAAATGTTCATTGTTCTCTTTTCACTTTTTAGATATGATATAATTTATTATCTTCAGGCATCGAACTGGACGTTAGGACACTCTACGTGCTCAACTTGTGAGGACGCCGGTCAGGAGAATATCATGAGACGCCGTTCCCTTTGCTTAATTCTGTTTCTCACAACCATGATAGCAGGCGACGCGCGCGCAGCTTCGCTCGACCTTAGTTATCACGGTTATGGGATAAGCTTCGGCAATTCCAAGAGAATGAACGGGATTCGCCTGAATCTTGTCGATAGCCAGGTTGAGAGGATAAACGGGCTTAATCTTACTCTGTGGAGACCGAAGGACAACCCGGAAGCAGTCATCAATGGCTTTGCCGTAGGACTGGTGGCTCCCCAGGCATATCAGCTAAGCGGTCTTTCGTTTGGCGGAGTGGGGGTAATGGCCGACAACATAAGCGGCGTTTCTTTAGGAACCATAGGGCTTGCCGCCGGAGACGTCAAAGGAATTGCGATTGGAGGCGTCGGGCTGGCCACCGGCGACGTCGAGGGCATTGCCCTGGCTGCGCTCGGACTTGCTTCGGGGGATATCCAGGGTATAGCTATCGGCGGGGTGGGGATGGCATCCGGAGAGATACAAGGTCTGGCTGTTGGAGGAGTCGGAGCCGCCACTCAAGACTTAAGCGGCGTGGCCATTGGAGGTATCGGACTGGCGTGCGAGGATATACAGGGGATAGCCATCGGTGGACTAGGAGTCGCCGGTGAGGATGTGGAGGGGATAACAATTGGAGGGCTTGGGGTAGGTGCACGGGAAGTAACCGGGCTTACTATTGGGGGTCTCGGGGTTGGTGCCGCAGAGATAACCGGACTGACCATCGGATGCGTGGGGGTGGGAGCTGAGGACATCACCGGACTCGCAATTGGCGGCTATTGTAAAGCTGAGAGAAGTCTGACCGGCCTCTCCATAGGTGTTCTTAACCGTGCCCAGAACCTCAACGGGGTGCAAATCGGGATCCTCAACTACTGCAGCAACAATCCGCCTGCATTCAGGCTTCTTCCGATCATTAACGTGCATATAGGCAAAGAACGCCGTCGGTCCGGCCACAGTGATTGATCCCATCCTCCAAACATAGAATCAATGGATCCGCCCTCTGATCGGTGGTTCCTTTTCACTTCCTTTGCGTACTGCGTTCCGGAGGCGGCAGATTAATCCGACCTCCCTCGGCCCTATCTTTTTCCTTGCGAAGCTTCGCCCACATCCTATATTTGAGAGAGTCAGAACCGCAATTGAAACGGCAAAGTAGCTTGGGGATAATCTCACTTTGCTCCCATCCGTAAGGATGTTTCGGGTAACGACGCTTCAAGCAACGCAACTTCACACAGGGAGGTGGCAAAAATGATGCTTTTTGTGACCAAAACGGGACTTCTCTTACTGACGCTTCTCCTTCTGTTTACGCCTCTGCTCATCGCTCACTCTGAATCCGAAAGGCCCGATCATGGAGAGGAGTCCCAAGGCGTGGAGTTCGGTGTAATATCGGGACTGACGACCTTCGTTTTGGCTGTGAGCACCGTCGTGGTTGGGCGGCTCATGAAAAAAGGAAAGGCGTCAATAAAGACTCATCATGCGTTGGCGTACATCACAGTGGTGTTGGCATTGTTTCACGGAATATACAATTTCCTTGCCCATTAGCCCAAGGAGAAATGTGAATGACGTACTATATTTTGAAATTCACCATTTCAGCCCTTCTGGTAGTTGCCATATCTGAGGTGTCCAAGAAATATTCATTGGTTGCCGGAATATTGGCTTCTCTGCCCATTATCTCTGTCTTGGCGATGATCTGGCTGTACATTGATACGGCGAGCATCGCGAGAGTCTCCAAGCTGTCTACCAGCATCTTCTGGATGGTTTTGCCCTCTCTTCCATTGTTCATAATTCTTCCTGTGCTTTTGAGGAACAAAGTGCCCTTTTATCCTGCGTTGATAATCTCATCGCTGGTTATGGTTCTTTGCTACTGCGCAACCATTCTGCTTTTGAAAAAGTTCGGCATAACAGTTTAGCTGTTTTTGAATCTCTTTGAGGATCCCAATTCATGCTTAAGTGGAGGGTAGGAGATATGAACTACGAAGAAGAGAAAAAGAGGCATATCTCGTTCTGCGGTTCCTACTGCCATACCTGCGATTGGTTTACCGGGAAGATTCGAAAGACCTTTCGGTCCGCGTTAGACATGGTGCAAGAATATGGATTCAAAAGGCTGCTGGAAGGACAAGCGGAGAGGGATAATCTGGTCAAAGGACTGGAGGTTCTGTCGCAGGCAACTATATGTTCAGGGTGCAAAGCGGAAGTGGCAGAATCACCTAAGCAAGACCGATGCCAGATTCGGCAGTGCGCATCGGGCAAAGGTTTTGAACTGTGCAGCCAGTGCTCTGATTTCCCCTGTGATATCCTCAAAAGCAATCCGGGGGTTCTGAAGTTTGGGTGTATCGAGAATTTGAAGGAAATCCAAGACAAGGGACTAGACCGGTGGATTAACAGACTCTGGGCGGAGTTTGCAAAAGAAGAGAAATGACGTTGCTCTGATAGCGAACTATATTGTTTCGGATCTGCCGGGAAGCGATAAAGCTTTTTTGAGGCGAATTTCGGAAACCACGTACTTCACGGGGGGAAAACCATCCCAGTCGGACGACATCTCCTCGCTCCCTCGTGAATCTGGTATCTATCAGACTCATTCGGATTCATCATGGAAAAGCAGAAACAAGCTTTCGCATATGGCACTGCTGCGGTGCTTCTGTGGTCTACCGTGGCATCTGCTTTCAAGGTGTCACTGAGATATCTGGATTTTGTCCAACTGTTGTTTTTTTCCTCAATCGCTTCCGCGGTTGTTCTTTTCGTAATCCTGCTGGTTCGGAGAAAATTGGGTCTCTTGACCGAGTACTCAGCAAGAGATTATTTGAACTCCTTAATGCTGGGCTTTCTGAATCCGTTCCTTTATTATATTGTCCTCCTGAAAGCTTACTCCCTGCTTCCCGCTCAGGAAGCACAGCCGCTGAATTACACCTGGTCCATTGTCTTGGTCTTACTATCTATACCTTTGCTCAAGCAGAGGATTAAACTCAAAAGTATCCTTGCGATTGTCATCAGCTACTTCGGCGTCTTCATAATTTCGACTCGAGGCGATATATTTGGATTGACTTTCACCAACCCGAAGGGTGTGTCTCTTGCCCTGGGAAGTGCCGTAATCTGGGCCCTGTTTTGGATCCATAACCTCAAAGACAAACGCGATGAAGTCGCCAAACTGTTTCTAAATTCTTCCTTCGGATTTGTATTCATATCCATCGTGATGCTGGCATCTTCAAGAATGACAGTCCCGAACATGGGCGGGCTTTTCGGCGCTACCTACGTGGGTTTCTTTGAGATGGGAATCACTTTCGTGTTCTGGCTAAAAGCTTTGAAGCTGTCCAGAACCACGGCACAAGTGAGCAACCTGATCTACCTTGCACCTTTCATATCACTGGTTTTAATTCATTTTATAGTGGGCGAGAAAATATTGCTCTCAACAATAATTGGGTTGATTTTCATAGTGGCTGGCATAATACTCCAGCAACGCTGGGGCAAAACCGGCTCTGCAATTCAAAGCTCCTGAAAGCACCCACGAAAGTCGACCTGCTTCAGTCGGCTTTTTGGTTGACCATCAACAATTCTTGAGTTTATTGAGAGGAACCTGATAAAGAGGCCAGCCAACGGCGTTTTTGCTGCCTGCGTAGCTTACGTTGGCCGAAGTTGGGCCGTTCCAAATGGACGCTGACTTAAGAGTGCCGCTTCTGGAGGTCTCTGCTATCAGCGCTCCAAAAGGTAGAGTTATCCAGCCGGGTCTTTCAATCGGGAGGGAAATGAAAGAGTCTAAATCAGGACAAGCTGATCCCCTGAGCACAGGCGTAGTTTTTGACATCAAGAGGTACGCAATTCACGACGGACCCGGCATTCGCACCACAGTCTTTTTTAAAGGATGCCTGTTGGACTGCCCCTGGTGTCACAATCCAGAGGGAAAGGCAAAAGAAAAAGAATTCATGTGGTGGCAAGAAAAGTGCATAAAATGTGGCGACTGTCAGAGTGCCTGCCCCAAGGGAGCTATCTCTTTTTCAAATGACTCCCTCCTTCTAAATAAAGCAAAATGCGACCTGTGCGGAGCTTGTGCGGACGCCTGCCATTCAGAAGCCTTGAAGCTGGTTGGCCAGAAGGTGACCGTAGATCAGGTGATGAGAGAGATACAGAAAGACGTCGCTTTCTACGATGAATCAGGAGGGGGTGTGACCCTTTCCGGAGGTGAGCCGCTGCTGCAGCCTGATTTCTCATACAGTCTTCTGAAAGCCTGCAAAGAACTGGGAATCCATACCGCTGTTGATACTTGCGGGCACACCGACTCAGAAATTCTTTTGCGAATCAGCAGACATGTCGACTTGTTTCTATACGACCTGAAGGTGATCGACGACGATAAGCACAGAAAGTTCACAGGCGTATCGAATAGCCTTATCGTGAAAAACCTGAAAAAGCTGTCGGATAGTGGGCAGCAGATAATAGTGCGCTTTCCTCTTGTTCCGGGTGTAAACGACAGTCAAAAGGATATCCACGAACTCGGGGAATTTGTTTCTTCGCTTAAGGGCGTAAGAGAATTGAACATCCTTCCCTACCATAAGGGCGGAGCCGAAAAATCTAAGCGGTTGAGAGGATCGGCAAATCCGTTTTTCAGTAACCACAGCCGCTCGGCCGAAATGTTAAGTCAGATCCAGAAGAAATTGAAGGGGTTCGGATTGAAAATCCAGATAGGAGGATAGTAATGTGATATCGGAGAGAGTCAAACGCTTAAAAGAGCAAAGCGTTAATGCAAAACCCTACGTCTCTACCGAGAGAGCTGAGCTTCTTACCGACTTCTATGAAAGCGTCGCGGCGGATTCGGTTTCTGCTCCCGTGGCTCGCGCCTTGGCATTCGGGCATCTATTGGAAAACAAGACGATAGTCATCAACGAAGGCGAACTGATTGTCGGCGAGCGAGCGTCAGCCCCGAAAGCTACCCCTACGTACCCGGAATTATGCTGTCACACACTTGAAGATCTGGACGTGTTGAATTCAAGAGAGGTTACGCCTTTTTTGGTAAGTGATGAGGCAAAGAAGCTCTATCGCGACAAGATCATCCCCTTCTGGAAAGGGAAAACCATGCGCGAACGAGTCTTCGCGGCCATGTCTGAGGAGTGGACGAATGCGTTCAATTCTGGCGTGTTTACAGAATTCATGGAGCAGAGGGCGCCAGGACACGCTATCCTGGATGACAAGATATACCATAAGGGAATGCTCGACTTCAAACAAGAAATCAAGAAGAGACTGAAGGATTTAGATTATTTCAACGATCCTGAAGCCTACAGCAAGCGAGAGGAACTTAAGGCGATGGGCATAACAGCAGATGCATTGATTCTCTTTGCAAGACGCCACGCCGAAAAGGCACAAAAGCTGGCTCAAGCCGAGGCAGGCTCTGAGCGGAGGAAGGAACTGGAGAGGATCGCCGAGGTCTGCTCACGTGTCCCGGCACACCCACCCAGGGATTTCTGGGAAGCATTACAGGCTTACTGGTTTGTACATGTGGGTGTCATAACCGAACTCAATGTTTGGGATTCCTTCAATCCAGGACGGCTTGACCAGAACCTATATCCGTTTTATGAAAAAGATTTGCAGGACGCGAAGCTAACCAAGGAGTTCGCAAAGGAATTGTTGCAGTGCTTCTGGATCAAGTTTAACAATCAACCCGCTCCCCCTAAGGTCGACGTCACTGAGGAACAGAGTGGCACCTATCAGGATTTCGCCCTTATCAACACAGGCGGGTTGAAGCAAGACGGGACAGATGGTGTTAATGAACTCTCCTATCTTATACTCGACGTGTTGGAGGAAATGCGGCTAATTCAGCCGAGTACGTGCATCCAACTCAGCAGCAAAAATCCAGATCGATTTCTGAAAAGGGCTTTGGAGGTTGTCAAAGCCGGCTTTGGACAACCTTCGATCTTCAACACTGACGTCATCATCCAGGAATTTTTGCGTGCTGGCAAATCGATGGTGGATGCAAGAGCCGGTGGACCGAGCGGCTGTGTTACCATCAGCGCCTTCGGAAAAGAAAGCTGCATTTTGACCGGCTACTGTAACTGGCCCAAGATACTTGAACTTAGTCTGAACAACGGCGTTGACCCGCAGTGCGGAAGGCAAATCGGTCCTCGAACCGGGGATCCCTCCAGTTTTACTTCCTTTGCCGAACTAATGGAAGCTTACAAGAAACAACTTCAATATTTTGTCGACCTCAAGATCAAGGGCAATAATATCATTGAAAGACTGTATGCCGATCACATGCCAGCACCCTTTCTGTCCCTGCTGTTTGATGACTGTATTACGAGAGGAAAGGACTACCACGACGGCGGACCACAATATAACTCGACCTACATCCAGGGTGTGGGGATCGGCACCTTGACCGACTGTTTTTCCGCCGTGAAACATCATGTGTTCGATCAAAAAAAAATAACCATGCAGGAACTGCTTGAGGTGCTCAAGAACAACTTCGCCGACTCCGAGAAAACCCGCCGGATTCTTGCAAACGAAACTCCGAAATATGGCAACGACGACGACTATGCAGACAACATAGCCGGGGCAGTGTTTGACGCCTACTTTGATATGCTGGACGGGCGGCCGAATACAAAAGGCGGAGAGTATCGAGTAAATCTCTTGCCCACCACAGTGCACATATACTTCGGGCGTGTCACCGGGGCCACGCCGGATGGAAGAAAAGCCGGAGCACCGCTTTCCGACGGCATCTCTCCAAGTCAGGGGGCAGATAAAAGAGGCCCCACCGCCGTGATCAAATCGGCTGCCAAGATAGATCACTCCAGAACCGGCGGCACACTTTTAAATCAGAAGCTCATGCCGCAGCTTCTGGCGGACGAAGCAGGGATAGATAAATTGGCACACCTGGTGCGAACCTACTTCAAGCTCGGGGGGCATCACGTCCAATTCAATGTGGTAGATGCTGAAACCCTTAAGATCGCGCAGAAACATCCGGAAAAATACAAAAACCTCATAGTCCGGGTGGCTGGCTACAGCGATTATTTTGTGGACGTGGGCAAGGAACTGCAGGACGAGATCATAGCAAGAACAGAACAACGGAGCTTCTAACCTCTGCACTTGATGCTCACACAAGATCGGTATTTCCGGCTACATGTGGGTCCTCCTCAGCAGTTCTGGTTCTGTATGGTTT
Source organism: uncultured Ignavibacteria bacterium (assembly GCA_964348415.1). Taxonomy (GTDB): domain Bacteria; phylum Zixibacteria; class MSB-5A5; order MSB-5A5; family SM1-73; genus SM23-73-3. The sequence goes on from CAYGCR010000095.1 coordinate 7,832, forward strand.
GGAAATATAGAAAAAGTAAAATGAACAAGCCCCGCCGACGGCGGGGCTTCCTTTTAAACACCTCTGCAGGAAGGGAGAAACTCACTAAGAGATCGCGTAGCGCGAGAAATCGTAGATCTTGAATTCCACCTCCTCACCGTCGACTTCTACCTCCTGCTGGACTTCCCACAGAAGCGTCTTCGGGTTAAACCAGTAGAGGATCAAGACGTCTCCTGCTGCTGCTTCCAACACGCTGGCTTCCAGTTTGATTATTGCTGGCCTGGAGAAAACCACCCCGTCGGGACGAAAGCCGAGTAGTAGCCCTTTCAAGACGACTTTGTCGCCATAGTAGTAGAACAGGCTTGCGTTCATCGAGATATAGATCTTGTTGGAGAGTGCCTGTTTTGGCACGTAGAAGCTTAGATTCAAACACTCTCCTTCCACGGTCAGTTCCCCTCCGGAGAGGCTGAACCAACCTGAGACCGACTCCGCGCAACTTTGTAACCGAGGAGCCAGATTGGCGGGTGGCGCAGGCCAGAGTTCCTCTGTCTGGAACCCCTGGGTTTCGACCTCCACGGGTGCTGTGGGGAGCAGCTTGCTGCAGCCTACGGGGAACAAAACCATTGCAGCCATCATTGCTACGACTGCAACTCCCGCCAGAGTCTGCGAGAATCTCTTGTTTCTCGTGCGAACCCCCTTCCTGCCAGAGGCTTCGGTTTCCTGGTTTCCGACGGAAGCCTATGCAAACTG
>CAYGCR010000096.1:0-8529 GCA_964348415.1 uncultured Ignavibacteria bacterium
CGAGCGGAAAGCTCCGAGGAGCTTTCCATTCAGAACGGAGTCGCACCAATGATAAGGACGAAGAACATCACCAAGTGGTACCCCTCAGGTTTCGGCAAGGTTTTCGTGCTGCGCAATATCGATCTGGAGGTAAGGGAGGGGGAATTCATCACCATCATGGGGCCCTCGGGCGCTGGCAAGACCACTCTCCTGAACATCATCGGGATGCTGGATGAAGCGTCTGAGGGAGAATATCGCTTTCTGGATCAGGAGGTCCACAAGCTGAACGAGAGGAAGCGGGCCGAGCTTTATAAGCAGCACATGGGATTCATCTTCCAGAGCTATCATCTGATCGACGATCTGACCGTGTATGAGAATCTGGAGACCCCGCTGCTCTACAAAAAGATCAAAGGGGCAGAGCGGAAGAGCATGGTCTGCGATACTCTGGATCGGTTTCAGATAGTCGGCAAGAAGAGCCTGTTTCCCAGCCAGCTCTCGGGGGGGCAGCAGCAATTGGTTGGCGTTGCTCGAGCGGTGATCGCCAAACCAAGGCTTCTTCTGGCAGACGAGCCGACCGGCAACCTTCATTCCAGCCAGGGCGAGGAGATCATGCAACTGCTCTCCAAGCTGAATAAAGAAGGAACTACGATAATCCAGGTGACCCACTCTGAGAGGAACGCCTCATACGGCAACCGGATCATCTACCTGAAGGACGGATGGATTGTGGACAAGCTGTAAGGAGATCGGATTATGATGCGCAACTACCTGAGAGTTGCCCTAAGGCACGCCGCACGGAACAAAGCCTATTCTCTAATCAACGTCGTCGGTTTGGCCATCGGGATGGCTTGCTGCATTCTGATAGCTCAGTATGTGGCCTACGAGTTGAGCTACGACAACTATCACCTCGACGGAGACCGAATATTCCGCGTGGCAGAGGATGGCCAATCCCAGCAGGAGAGAAGGATCGCGGCGGTAACCTCCGCCCCGATGGCTCCGGCATTGAAGGAAGACTATCCCCAGATAGAATATGTCGCCCGGATGCTGCGGGTGGGCAACCTGCTGGTCAAGCGGAACGAGGAGGTCTTCTACGAGGAGCGCTGTTGGTTTGCAGAGACCGACCTCCCCCGAATTCTGACCATCCCCTTCCTCGAAGGTGATTCCAAAACCGCGCTGGAGAGGCCCATGACCGTCGTGATATCCCAGCGCCTGGCCCGGAAGTACTTCGGGGATGAGTCCCCGATTGGTCAGACCCTCAATGTTCAGGGATTCGATCTTGAGATCACCGGCGTGGCCGCCGACTGCCCGCAGAACACCCATGCCAAACACGAAATGTTGATATCCTTTAGCACCCTGGAGGCCACGGGATATGGTGGATTGGGCAATTGGTTCCTCTGCAATTTCTACACCTATGTCAAGCTTGCTCCCAATACTGACCTGGCCGCCTTCTCCGAACAGTTGAAGGGTTTCGCCGAGAGGCACGTGGGCGAAGAACTGAAAGCGACGGGTGAAACATTGATTCTCTTCCTGCAACCGGTCCGCAGTATACACCTCCGTTCGCATCTGATTGGTGAGACGGAACCGCCAGGCAGTCCGCTCTACCTCTATATATTCTGTACAGTAGGCTTCTTCATACTGCTTTTGGCCTGTATCAATTTCACCAACCTGACCACTGCCCGGTTTACCGGCAGGGCCAAGGAGGTCGGCTTAAGAAAAGCGGTGGGTGCGGGGCGATTTCGTCTGGCAGTCCAGTTTTTGGCGGAGTCGGTGCTCCTCTCGGCAGTTGCCCTGGTGGTGGCTCTGGTGTTGGTAGAACTGGCCTCACCCTTGTTCAATCAACTCACCGGCATCGGGTTTCATATCGGCAGCTTGATCAAGCCCGGATGGCTGCTGGCTTTGGTTGCCCTGACGTTCGTTGTGGGCATAGCTTCCGGGAGCTACCCCGCCTTTTTTCTGTCGGCTTTTCGTCCTGCGAACATCCTGCGAGGGACATCCGGCTTAGGCCGTCGGGGTACTATCCTTAGAAAGGTGTTAGTGGTGGGACAATTTTCCATCTCCATCATTCTAGTAATCGGGACCCTGTTGGCATATCAACAGATCCACTTCATGAAGAACAAGGACCTGGGTTTCGACAAAGAGCAGAAGTTGGTGGTCCCTCTGGGTCGCGCGGCCAGAGCGGTGGAGAGTTTCGAGTCGATCAAAACCGAGTTCTGCAGGCACACGGGTGTGATTGGCGCTGCCGCCTCCGCACAGTTGCCGGGCCAGCATCTGTCTTGCTGGACCACGAAGCTGGCCACGGAAAGCGACGAGAAGTTGCGGGCCATGAACTACATGTACGTGGATCACGATTTCATCCCCCAATACGGAATCGATGTTCTCGCCGGCAGCGCCTTCGGGGAGCAGAATGATGACGATCTCCAGGGAGGCTATATCATTAACCAGACCGCCGCGGAGCAGCTGGGCTTTTCCTCACCCCAGGAGGCAGTCGGTCAGCAGCTATTGGGATGTTACGATGAGAAGGTGATGGAGATCATCGGCGTGGTCGGAGATTTCCATTACCGGGGCTTACAGTCTACGGTTGAGCCTCTGGTGATGCTCTATCGACCCCGCATGTTTCGAAACGTGACTCTTGCCGTCAGAACTGAAGGCGCAGAGCAAGTCCTGGCTTTCGTCAAGGAGAAATGGCAAGAACTGTTTCCGGAGTATCCGTTCGACTACTTCTTCTTGGACACATCTTTCGACCGGCAGTACCGGGCCGAAGAGAGGGTAGGCAAGATATTCGCCGTCTTCACGTTTCTGGGACTCTTCATAGCCTGTCTGGGACTTTTGGCATTGGCCTCTTACGCAGCCGAAAGGCGAACCAAGGAGATCGGCATCCGCAAGGTGCTGGGCGCCTCGGTGGGTAGCATAGTGCAGCTTCTGTCCAGGGAGTTTCTTGTTTTGGTAGCCTTGGCTAACCTGATTGCCTGGCCTATTGCCTACTATGCCATGGGCCGCTGGCTGGAGGAGTTTGCTTACCGGATAAGCATAGGCCTCGGCACGTTTCTTCTGGCGGCGCTGTTTGCCCTGATCATCACTCTGATCACCGTAAGCTCGCAGGCGATAAGAGCCGCCCTGACCAACCCGGTTGATACTCTGAGATATGAATAGACGATATTCAATTAGCACTCGTTACCCGAGGTGAAAGAGAAATGGTCAAAAACTACATCAATGTTGCCATAAGAAACCTTGTCAGGCACAAGGGCTATTCGCTGATCAACATCGTCGGCCTGGCCATTGGGCTGGCCGTATGCATTCTGATCTTCCAGTACGTGCACATGGAACTAACCTATGATGCGTTTCACGAGAATTCAGACGACATTTACAGATTCGTTGGCTCCTTCCAGGAGGAGACTGGCGAGTGGGATTTCTCCGCTCTCTCGCCGATTCCGCTGGGGCCTGCCTTGGCAGATCAATATCCTGAAGTAGTTCGCTTTAGTCGCTTCCTGAACCGAACCACGGTGGTGAAGAGCAATGGCAGGGTGTTCAACGAACTGCTGCTCTTTGCCGATCCTGACGTACTCTCCATGTTCTCCTTCCATATGCTGAAGGGCAACCCGGGCGTGGCTCTGAATGATAAACATTCCGTGGTATTGAGCGAAGCAGCAGCAGAAAAGTACTTCGGAGACAGCGACCCAATGGGCGAAGCCCTATCCATCAGGGGAGGGGATGATTTCGTCGACTTCATGGTCACGGGCGTGGTCAAGAATGTTCCACACAATTCGACCATCAAGTTCGATTTCCTTCTGCCCTATACCGCCATCCTGGATAACCTGAGTCCGCAACTGACGGAAAACTGGGGAGCGCTTACCACCCGGACGTATGTTCAGGTGGCCAAGGGTGCGTCTCCAGCAATGCTGGAGCAAAAGCTGCCGGGATTTCTGGGTACGCACCTAAGACCCATTTTCGGTGACGATCTGGATCGGGCCCGGTTCCATCTGCAGCCGCTGAAGGATATCCATCTTAATCCGCGCATAAACTACAGATTCGAGCGCACTAACAATCCGATATATCTCTACATGCTTCTCGGGATTGGGGTCTTCATACTCTTTTTAGCTTGCATCAATGTTACAAATCTTGCTGTCGGTCAAGCTTCGACCCGTCTCAAGGAAATCGGAACGCGGAAGACCGTGGGCGCCGGCCGCAGGGAACTCGTGAAGCAGTTTCTGGGAGAATCCGTGGCTCTTACGGTCTTCGCCATGTGCATCGCTCTTGTGCTGGCGGAAGTTTTGGTGCCTGTTTTCAACGGACTGGCAAACACCGAGCTCTCCATCGACATCTTAGGAAATTGGACCATCCTGCCGACACTGTTAGGTCTTTTACTGCTGGTGAGTGTTGCTGCCGGAGGCTATCCAGCAATTTATCTGTCGCGGTTCAATCCCGCGGACATCATAAAGGGCTCGGTAAGAGTGGGCAGACCCAGCCTTTTAATCCGATCACTTGTGGTTCTGCAGTTTTCGCTTTCGGTATTCCTCATCATCTGCACTTTTCTGATGTCGCGTCAATTGAATCACATGAAGAACATGAACCTGGGTTTCGAAGACGACCAGGTGGTTATCATCAACGCGGGAACGGCTGACGGTGAACAGGCACTTGCGCTTTTGAGAAACGAGTTGAGATCTGAGCCGTCGATTAAGAGTATAGCCGGCGCCGGGGAATCATTAGGAAGGGTCAGCACATACATGGCCACCGTGGCAGAGTGCGGAGATATGGACGCTGAATGCCACGTATTCAGGATCGACCAGGATTATCTCTCCACCATGGGCATGGAGTTGACTAAGGGAAGGAATTTCTCATCCGATTTTCGGGCAGATCCCAGACATTCCGTGCTGGTGAACGAGGCCTTCGTAGACAGATTGGGGTTACAGTCGCCGCTGGGCAATAAGGTGAAAGTCCCGCTCAGAATACTGGAAGATAACATTGGCACGATAGTCGGGGTGGTACGGGATTTCAATTATCTGTCGCTGCATACAGATGTTGAGCCTGCCGTATTGCACATGTCGCCGAGATACCCTGTCTCATACATAGCGATAAAGATTGATCCGGAGAATGTCCAGCAAACGATCGGCATGCTCCGGAATACCTGGTCGAAGATCGCTCCGGATGTGCCGTTCGAGTACTACTTCTTGGATGAGGATTTCAACCGACAGTATGCCACCGAGGAGAGATGGAGCAGCATCTTCGGCTACTCATCCTTCTTCGCCATATTTATCGCGTCCCTGGGTCTGCTGGGCATTACCACCCTGGCCGTGGGGCGCAGGACAAAGGAGATTGGCATCAGGAAGGTTCTCGGCGCAACAGCGGCTGGATTGGTTCGATTGATCTCAAAGGAGTTTTTGCTCCTGGTTTTGATTGCCAATGTGGTCGCCTGGCCGGTGGCGTACTATGCCGCGGCCCGCTGGCTGGAAAACTATGCCTATCGGATCAGCATTGGCTGGGAGGCGTTTGCTTTTGCAGGCCTCCTTGCGCTTTTGATCGCTCTGATCACTGTGAGCTTTCAGGCAGTTAGGGCCGCTCTGACCAACCCTGTAGATGCTCTGAGGTATGAATAGCGCGGAGGATTCAAATGCTTAGGAACTATATCAAATCGGCACTACGAAGCCTGACCAGACAGAAGCTGTACACGCTCGTTAATGTCCTGGGCTTGGCCATAGGGCTTGGCGCATGTCTGCTTATCATCGGCTACGTGAACAGCGAACTGAGCTTCGAAAGCTGCCACGAGAACAAAGACCGAATCTATCGGATCGATGGCCATTTCGCTCTTCGCGGTTCGCAAGTATCCATGGCCAGCATCATGCCCGCAGTCGGTCCGGCAGTCAGGGATGCTTTTCCTGAGGTCGAACGAATGGTGCGAATGAGGCGGCTGTGGGACCTGCCCGTGCAGTTCAAGGAGGGCGAGGTAGTTGAGGTTAAGAACTGTTATGCTGCCGAGCCGGAGTTCTTGAAGATCTTCACCCTTCCCCTAAAAGAAGGAAATGCAGAAACGGCTCTGGAGGCGCCCTTCTCGGTCGTCATATCGGAGCGCCTGGCGAAGACACACTTCGGTGAAGAAAATCCGATTGGAAAGACGGTACGAGTAGAGGAGGAAATCGAGGCGCAAATAACGGGGGTTTTCGAGAGAATCCCCGCCAATACTCAACTGAGAAGTGACTTCGTCGTCTCCTACTCAACGCTGGAGAGAATCGGCGAGGATACCCAGTCCTGGACCGAACTGTTTCAGGATTACACTTACCTGCTGTTGAGGGAAGGGGCGGTTGCAGCAGAAGTCGAGCAGAAGATCCCATCGCTTCTGGCGCAGCACGTGGGCCAAGACGAGGCTAAGAATTACGTATTGAAGCTGCAGCCCCTGAAGCGGATCTATTTATATTCAGACCTAAGCTACGAGCTACCTCCCAGCGGTGACCCAGCATACGTTTATGTCTTCGGATGCATCGGCTTCATGATTCTGTTGATCGCATGCATCAACTTCATCAACCTCTCCACCGCCCGGGTCTCTCACCGGTTCAAGGAGGTAGGAATTAGAAAGACCCTGGGCGCATTTCGGTCTCAGCTCACGAAGCAGTTCTTAAGCGAATCTGTCCTTTTGGCCGCCGTTTCAATGCTGTTTGGCCTGGCGCTTTTCGAAATGGTAAGACCTCGATTGGAGGCCTTCATCGAACAGGAACTGGAGATTAACGTCTTGGGCGATCCGGTGCTCTTGCTTTCCATATTCGCCATGATCGTTGCGGTGGGGATACTTTCGGGAAGCTACCCCGCGCTGGTGCTGTCGAGGTTTCAACCTTCGCTTGTGCTCAGGGGTGAGGTTTTCGGCAGAGGTTCACGGTCCGTGGTGAGAAGGGTTCTGGTAGCCTTCCAGTTCCTGATCGCCATCGCGTTGCTGTGCGTGACGTTTGCAGTCTACAGGCAGATCGATTATGCGCTGACGAGCGATCTGGGATTCGACAACAAGAACGTGCTGCTGATCGAGGCCGGGAAGGGTATCTCACCGGAGAAACAGGAGTTAGTGAAAAACGAGATTTTGAAAGGCGGCCTGGCTTCCTCGGTGACCATCGCGGACTGCGCCCCAGGCGAAAACCGGCACTTCCTTTACCATATTCGCCCGCAGAACAAGCTGGATGAGGACCCCACGTTCCTGCACGGTATTCGCGTTGATCGGGACTACCTTACAGCCTTCGGGATCAAGCTGGCGGAGGGTAGGGACCTTTTCCGGGAGTCTGCCGCCGATGCCGGGAACTCCATCCTGATCAACCAGGCTGCAGTCCGGGATTTTGAGATAGATGAGCCAATCGGATTCAAGTTTTACCTTGGGGAAAAAGCATACCAGGTTGTAGGCGTGGTCTGTGACTTCCACTCTCATTCCTTTCACAATCGCATCCCGCCACTGGCACTGTTTGCCAGCACCGACGCCAAGCGCTTGATTGTGGCCAAGCTGCCGCCGGCGTACACCTCCGCGTCCATATCCGGGATCGAGAACGTCTGGGGGACCATCGTGCCGGAGGCTCCCTTAGAGTATTCTTTTCTGGAGGACGTGATGAGCGAGAATTATAAGTCCGAATGGAAAGTTGGCACTCTTTTCACCATATTCTCGCTTTTGACTGTATTCGTCGCCTGCCTGGGACTTTTCGGGCTTTCGGCTTTCAGCGCCGAGCGGCGAACCAAGGAGATAGGGATCAGAAAAGCATTAGGTGCCTCGGTGGCGAACATAGTTCGTCTCCTGTCCAAAGAGATCGTGATACTGGTTGTTATCGCCGGTGCTGTAGCCTTCCCCTTAGCCTACCTGGTCATAAGCAGGTGGCTGGAGACCTTCGCTTACCGGGCCGACATCGGTTGGACCATATTTGCTCTTTCAGGACTGGTGGTTCTCGGCATCGCCCTGGTGACGGTCATTTATCAGTCGGCAAAAGCCGCCCTGGCCAACCCGGTGGATTCGTTGAGATATGAATAGCAAGCAAGAAATCAAACTGAGGAGCTGCTTTAGAATCCCCATCCGAAACATCCCAGGGGCAAGGGCTATTATTCCTTTATCAACACCGCTGGGCTGGCGACAGGTGTAGCCTGTTGCAGCATCATACTCTTGCGGGTGCAGCGGTAGCTATGGATAATCCAGAGCCAGTTTTCGACGAAGAAGCGACAGGAAACTTACTCTCCGCCAGGGGGACGACGTCGCGGAACTGCTCATGTCGATCAAGACGAGGAAACAACGATTGCCAAGTTCGCTTATTCCGAAAAGAATGCTCCGTTTGGCCCCCGTCTCGTTACCTTAAAAAAGACTGGACGGTAGATGAATAAGGAGGATGCACCTAAGACAGTGAGCATCAGTGGATTAAAAAAGCGGGAGACGGGACTCGAACCCGCGACCAACAGCTTGGAAGGCTGTGACTCTACCAGCTGAGTTACTCCCGCAAAAATCTATCTCAAAACCCTCAAATTCCCTCTCTCTGTCAACCCGCGACCAATCCCGCCACAGGCGGGATGACTCTACCAGCTGAGTTACTCCCGCATGTTTGGTTCATA
>CAYGCR010000097.1:0-8367 GCA_964348415.1 uncultured Ignavibacteria bacterium
AACAAATTCGCTTATATTACATTTGAATTCATGGTAAACGGAGCAATCCCCGGTGAAGTTCGAAGAACTTCTCTTTCCTGTGTCGTAACCTCTTGCCCTCGGAGGTGCCCAAATGAGACGACCACTCATCTCCTTTGTTGGAGTTGCCTCAGTCTGTCTATTCCTTTTCGTAGCCTTCGGTTCTGCTTCCCAAGAGACCTTCACTTTAAGTTTTGACCCTCCAGACCTGGTCTTTGAGAAGGCTGAAGGCTACGATCGAGTCAAGTTACCGGATTGCAGGTTTCCGGCCCAGCCCGGCGTTCCTTTGCTGCCGGTCAGATACATCCAGATAGCCATACCCGCTGATCTGGAGGTGGCCAGGGTAGAAGTAATCTCCTTTGAATATCAAGAGTTGGCCGAGACATATAATATCTATCCGGCACAGCCTTTCTATCCTCTTTCTGCTTTTCCAACCAAGCACGAGGAAATCGAATTCGCCGAACCTGATCCATCCATCTACGCACTGACTACCGAATATCCCGGGACGCTCGCAAAGGTCACCAATAACGGGTTTCTTGGAGGACACCACATTGCGGGAGTGGCATTGTATCCGCTCCAGTACACTCCGGCTGAGGGAAGGCTCATTCTCTACACCCGGATTGAATTCAGGTTGATCTTCGGACCTTCGTCGCATTCTCCTGCCCCGGTAAACAGGCGATCACAGAAAACGGCTGAGTTTTATGCGAACTTGGCCAGAAGTGTAGTCATTAATCCGGAGGACGTTCAGGTTGTGAGCAAAGGCTCCCTCTCTCAGAGCGAGGAAGTGGACTATCTGATTATCACCGATGCCTCCTTCATCCCTGCTTTTCAGGAGTTGGCCGATTGGAAGATCCGTAGAGGAATCTCCACCCAGATCAAGGAGGTCTCCTGGGTTCTCTCCAATTATCCCGGATACGATGATCCAGAAAAGATAAGAAACTGCATCCGGGACTACTATTCGAACTATGGCACCAAATGGGTGCTTCTAGGTGGAGACACTCCGGTCTTGCCTCATCGTTTGGCTTGGGCCATCTTCGACAACATACCTTGTGATTGGTACTTCTCTGATCTCGACAGTAACTGGGACGCGAACGGGAACCTAGTTTACGGGGAATATGAGGACAGCGTGGATATGTACCCCGAGGTGTTCGTGGGAAGAGCTCCGTCCAACGATCTCTCGCAGGCTGAGACCTTCGTAGAGAAATGTGTCGGCTACGAGATCGATCCGCCGACGGATTATCAGACGAAGATACTCTATGCAGCCGAGGACCTCGGGATGGGAGTTGATGCTGCAATCTTGAAGGACTATATAGATAGCACTTTTGTACCCGTCAGGTTTCAGGCTACCAAGCTGTATGAGACTTCAGGTACCCTGGACCGGGAGACTTTTCGAGACGCTATGAATGAAGGTCAGAACATCATAAATCATGGCGGACACGGGAACTATAATGTGTTTAGCATCGGCCCGGACGCGTGGTACAGCGAGGATATGGACAGCTTGACGAACGCGCCCCGCCATTCACTTTTTTACACATTCGGGTGCATCACCGCGGCCATAGACCAAGATTGCATCGCTGAGCATTTCGTGAACAATCCCAATGGAGGAGGTTTTGCTTACTGCGGCAACACTCATTATGGATTCGGTGTGCCCGGAGCGCCGCTGGAGGGGCCCGGTCCCGAGTTCGATATCGAGTTCTTCCGGGCTCTTTTCGACAGCGCCAACTACCAAGTAGGAATGACTCTGGCCGGTTCCAAGATACCGTTCATTCCTATCGCTCAGGGGTTGTTGGACGGTGGGCCTTTCTACCGTTGGACCATTTATACCCTGGTGCTTCTCGGAGATCCCACCACGGAGTTGTGGACAGACACGCCTGCCCAGTTGTCTGTGAGTCACCCTCCCGTATTTTACGCCGGCATGAACTATTTTGAGGTGCTTGTGGTTCAGGATGACGCCTTGGTCTCTTGCGTCAAAGATGGTGAGATACTGGGTGGGGCTTACTCCAGCGGCGGAACCGCCATGGTGTTTTTCGAGTCTCCACTGGTCAGCATGGGCACCATGCACGTTAGCGTCACAAAACATGACTATCTGCCCTATCATGATACCGTGGTGGTCATACCTGCCGCGGGACCTTACGTTGTGTATCACTCTCACCAGGCAGACGACTCTCCGGGCAACGCCAATAGCGTGGTGAATCCGGGGGAACCGATTCTGCTGAATATAACTGTCAAGAACATCGGACTTGAGAATGCCCAGAACGTTAACGCCACCCTGAGGGAGCAGGACGGTTACATCTTTGTGGCCGACAGCATCAAGTACTTCGGCGACATAGATACAGGAGCGACCGCCCCGAGTCTGGGCAGCTACATATTCGAAACCGACGCTTCCTGTCCCGATAGTCACCTGGTGAGATTTTACCTGGAGGCTACCGACGGTGAGACCTCCTGGGTTACCAGTTTTTTCCAGATGGTGGTGGAACCGGACTTCGTGATGACCAGTGTTCCCGATACGGTTGCTATTTTCCCGGAGGATTCGACTTGGTTCAAGCTGATTTTCGACTCTGTGGGCGGATTCATCTGGCAGGTTGATCTCAGCCATTCAGCTTTCCCTGCGGGCATAACCGGGTTCCTTGAAACAGACCAACTTACGGTTCCCGATAGCACTATTCTAAGAATATACACGACTTCGTTTGCTTATCCGGGTGTATATCCCATCACCATTACCGCCGTTGGAGGTGGCATCGTCCGCGAGAAGGAAGTCGTATTGGGGATTATTGCACCTCCCTATTATGGTCCGGTGTGGCACGTCTCCAGCGAAGGTTATGACCTCACCGGCAATGGAAGCGAGGAGTTTCCCTTCGGAACGATCCAGAGAGGCATCGATGCAGCGAGTAACGGCGATACAATTCTGGTTGGGCCAGGTCGGTACATAGAGAGCATAGATTTCTCCGGCAAATCCGTTGTGGTGGCCAGCCACTTTATCTTTGACCTTTCAGAGTCCACCATAGATTCAACTGTAATTGACGGAAATGGCTTGGGAAGCGTGGTCGTCTTTGATTCAGGAGAGGATTCTAATTCTGTGATCCGAGGATTCACCATAACCGGGGGCAAAGCCCGCTATGGCGGAGGAATCTTCTGCATGGATGCTTCGCCGACCATATGTGAGAACTTCATAGTAGAGAATACGTGCGCTCAAAATAAGGGAGGCGCCGGCATTGTCTGTAGCTTTGGCTCGACCGCCAAGATTATTAGAAACGTGGTGGCTCGTTGTTCGGGCCCGGCAGCAATCTTCGTTTACCAGGGAAGCGATGTTCAGGTGATCAACAATACCGTGTATGGCAACCTCGGGGGCGGGATCTCCATACGGACAAGTTCCAATGCATATTTCAAAAATAATATCCTCTCAAATAATGGATATTACGGCATACAGGCAGACCAAAACAGCACCAGTTCCCCTTTGTCATACAACGACGTTTACGGTCAGGAACTGAACTACTGGGACATAGCTGATCAGACCGGAATGAATGGTAACATCTCAGCGGATCCGCTCTTTGAAAACCCGTCGGCCGGCGATTACCATCTCACCCAGAGTTCGCCCTGCGTTGACACCGGTGACCCGGCTGATTGGGTTCCTCTGGGAGGTGGCGATCGAATAGACATGGGTGCGTTCGAGTTCCAGTTCGAGGGACCCCACCTGCTTTATCATTCTCACCAGATCGATGATTCCGATGGTAATGGTAATGGCGCGGCCAATCCGGGCGAACCTCTTGACATGCTGATTACCGTCAGGAATAATGGCACCCAGCCCTGTTACGGCAGCAGCGGCACCCTGAGAACCCATGACGATTTTGTGACTATTACGGATAGCATTCAATTTTTCGAAGACATTGAGGTAGGGATGACTGGCGTCAACATAGGTGCTTACGCCTTACAGGTCGACTCTCTCTGCCCGGACAGTCACTCAGTGGAGTTTGATCTGGAGCTTGAGTATGGTGCAGTCTCGGAAGTTGTCACCTTCTCCCATTTGGTCTCGGAGCCCAATGTGCTCGTGATTGCCACCCCTGATACACTTGCTGCCAACCGGGGATCCACAAGTTCGTTTAAGCTGGTTTTCGCTTCCCAGGGTGGGTTCAACCATCAGGTCGACCTCAGTTACTCGACATTGCCTGAAGGGGTGACCGGTGAGTTCGAGCCCGGTCAGCTTGTTCCGACAGACAGCGCCTTTTTCATAATACACACGACTTGGTCAGCTTCTCCAGGCATCTATCCCATCACCGTCATTGCCACCGGAGGCGGTATTGTCCGGGAGAAGGAAGTTGTGTTGGGGGTCAAGGCGGGCGACTTATCTGACGTGCAGTTGTGGCACGTTTCCACTGAAGGGAGTGATCTGATAGGCAACGGAAGTCCTGAGTTTCCATTCAGGACAGTTCAGAAAGGGATTGATAGAAGCACTCACGGTGATACGGTGCTTGTGGACAAAGGTCGGTATGTGGAGAATATAAATTTTTCCGGCAAGCGCATTCTGGTGGCCAGTCGATTCATCTTCGAGGGTGACGCGTCGGCCATTGATTCAACCATTATCGACGGAGACAGCGCGGGAACCGTGGTGACCTTTGGCTCATACGAGGATTCAAACGCGGTCTTGCGCGGGTTCACCATCACCGGAGGGTATGCCACTTACGGCGGCGGTATCCTCTGCGTACGCTCTTCAGCGACCCTGGTCGACAACTTCATACTGGAAAACTCATGCGTCAGCGGCAAAGGCGGACCGGCCATCTGCTGCAGGTCTGGAGGGGGCGCCAAGATATACAGGAACGTGATAGCGCGTTCTTCAGGACCGGCTGCAGTCTTCCTTATGGACAATGGCTATGCTGAGCTGGTCAATAACACCATTTGTGACAATGGGTGGGGCGGCCTTTCCATTCAGCATGGCTTCAATGTTCACTGCAAGAACAACATAGTTTGCAACAACGTTTTCTATGGCATACACAGTACTGTAGATCCACCAGGCTATATCGCATACAACGACGTTTTTGGGCAGGAACCGAACTACTACCAACTCCCGGATCAGACCGGAATCAACGGCAACATCTCAGCCGATCCGCTTTTTGAGAATCCTTCTGTCGGCGATTATCACCTGCTCCAGGGCTCTCCCTGCATCAATGCTGGGGATCCGGCTGACTCGGTTCCTCCCGGAGGAGGCGGCCGGGTTGACATGGGGGCGTTCGAATATCAGATTGAACTCGTAATAGGAGACGCCAATGGAGACGAGCAGGTCACCGCGGAAGACGTGATTTATCTGTTAAACTACCTGTTCAGGGGAGGACTTCCGCCTTACCTGATGGAAGCAGGGGATGCTAACAGCGATGGAGATGTCAATGCCGGGGATATAGTATACCTGATTCAGTACCTGTTCCGCGGGGGCCCGCCTCCTGCTGAAGCAGACTCGGAGGCTCAAGCCATCTTGGCCAGAGGAGAACAGCCTTCCCCCCGGATTTGGCTCTCAAGTTCAAAAGGTCTCGAGGCAGAGGAGACCATTGAGATTTTCGTCCGGGGCAGCTTCAAGCTGGACATTGCGGCAGTTCAGTTAGCCATTCAATACGATCCTCAAAGCCTAAGCCTGAATCCAGCTCTGCCGTCGAATCTCCAGGCTTTGCAAGTCTATTCCAGCCAGAAAGATGGCCTTTTGAAGGCAGGCGTCCTTGACCTGAAGGGCGAAAACTGGATTCCGGCTGGGACCAGAGTAGACATACTCGCTCTACAGACAAAGGGAGCCGACCTGGGCAGTCTGAGAATCAAAGAAGCGGTATTGGCTGATCGAAGGGGATACGTAATGCCGGTCAAGATAGTCACTGAAGAAGAGGCAGAAGAGTCGCGCCCTGAATCATTCTCGCTTTCTCAAAACTATCCCAATCCATTCAATCCGCAGACTCAGATAAGATATGCATTGCCAGAGGACTGTGATGTGAAACTGACCATCTACAATCTGCTGGGCCAGAAAGTCAGAGTGTTGGTGGATGAGCATCAGAGTGCAGGTTACAAGAGAGTTCACTGGGATGGAAAAGATGAACAGGGCCATGATCTGGCCAGCGGAATTTACTTCTGCAAGATTCGAGCCGGCGAGTTCACCGATGCCAAAAAGATGATCCTGATAAAGTAGCCAAATGTACCGGGTATTTCCTGTTTAAAAGAAGCCCTCCGATCTTACAAATCGGAGGGCTTTTCTTTTTTTTCTGCTCATGGCCGAGGTTCTGAAGAATCTATCTCCGCTAAAAGGCATCCGAATCCCCACCCTTCCACGCCGCGGGCTGAAGCCTACCACTACCGCTCCACAGGCGATACCTCGAAGCTCAGGGACCGCAGCAGCGAGAGACGGGGCCATGCCTGAACAGATAGCTAATCAGAAAAACCACGTCTCCCGCATTCACCGCCATATCGCAGTTGAGATCGCCTACCGATAGAGGCGAAGGCGGTGGATGTTGTCTGAACAGGTAATTAATCAAATAAATTATGTCTCCGCCGTCAACCGTTCCGCTGCCGTTGATGTCGCCTCGGTAATCCAGAACATCCGTGAGGATCGCGTATTCCACCATTGTGTAGATCTGGTACCCTGGTTGGTAAGGTTGAGTGGATGATACAAACTCCTCCGGAACGTTCTGCTGGTAGAAAACGTTCATGAATGTATCTGGGTCGGTGCTGGCCGGATAATCCGGAATCCACCAATATCCGGCAGGGGTTGGAGAGTTCAAATCCACGTCGTAAACGTCATGCGAGACATTTCCCGGATCATTGTGAAGCACCGAATCTGTGTGCGGTACGGGAGTGTGAGGAATGTAGGAGCCGGAAAGCACTCTTCCGGGCGCCCCATCTTCTGCGTTATCGAAGAATGGATCTGAAAGAGCTATTTTGGATTCTATAGAGTTTATCCCAGAAACCGTAACATAATGCCCTCCCACTCGCCACCACTTGTTGTTGGCTATATACCAGAAGCCCAGCAGCAAAACCAAACTCTCATGGCTCTCAACCAGCGTCACCGCGAACGGGAAGGTGGGTTTCTTCCAGATCTTCGCACACAAGCTGTCACCGAGGTTGTCTCCCGATAAAAGGATTTCAGAGGCGAGCCATTCCTCTACGGCGATATTTACGTCGTGAATCCTGGTTCCAACGTGCGAAGCGCCAGTTCGTATACCATCGGTATCCATCTGCCAGGCAAGTCTTTCAACCAGCTCTCCCCAGGCATCCAAAGCTCCCGGGGTTTGAGGACCCGGAATAAATGGCTGCGGGGTCGACGGCGGGGGGCCAGCAATGCCCCAGGGCGTGGCAGAGTGGTCCACATTCCATAGATCGTGATCGTCCCAGTTCTGATAGGGTGAGAGATTATCCAGATAATCTCTCACCAACGCACACTGGTCCTCGCCATCCCCCATAGTTCCCACCGGAAGGTTGAACTTCGAGTCCATCCACCAGAACGAATTGGCAGCGGCCGCCGGGCCGCTGAAGGTAAACTGCCCGGTGCCCGAATTGATCCAGTTATCTTGCCGTTGGTCGAAATCGGGCATTCCGCTGGGGGAATAATCGGGGTAAGAAGACTCCCAGTGCATATGCTCCTGCAGCGCACAGATCATCACCGCATATTCGACATTGGTCACGAAAGTGGTTCCAGCAGGAGCGGACTGGGAGAAGGAAAGAAATTCAGAGGGAAAACTCCTCCCTGTGTATTGGCGCGGAAAATCGGGATCCAGCTGCAGATAATCCGTCAGCCCCCAGTCAGGGTTTCCCGGAGCGGAAGATTCCAGACTGGATCGGTATAGGTCATGTGAGACGTAGAGCAGGTCATTATGAAGAGTGTCCGCATGAGGCGGTGGAGGATGATCAGCAGGTCTTACTCTTCCCGGCCAGGCATACTCAGCTGCGTCTTTGGCCGGATCGCTGATGGCAATCTTCAAGCTCTGTGGCTTCACTCCGGACAGGGTGACAAAGTGTCCTCCCTCCCTCCACCAGTTCCCTCCATCCCACCACCAGAATCCCAGGAGAAGAACAATGTTCTGGCTCGCCTCCAGCGATTCTGCCATGACGTCATAAGCAGGCATAGGCCAGATGCTGGTGTAAAGCCCGGAGACCGCAAAATCATTGAAGAAATCGTCAATTCCAGACCGCATGCTGTGAACCTCCGTACCAGCAGAGTCGGTTTGAAAGTAACCGGCCAGTGTATCGATGAATTCTGGCACGCCCCAGCCCAATGACGTATTACACCCGAACCATTCCAGGCAGTTTCCCGCAGCTACCGGACCGCAACGACCGGTCCAATCATTTTGGGTTTCATACACGTCAGGTGTACCACTGGGAGCGTAT
>CAYGCR010000098.1:0-8222 GCA_964348415.1 uncultured Ignavibacteria bacterium
TCGGACGCAATTCTCTGCGGCCACTCCAAACGGGTCTGCTCGCTCCAACACAAGTGACTGGATCGGCGGTCTCGCTCAAGAAATTCTTTTTGCTCCGTTAGGTTTTGTGCTTAAGCTGCTGTTTTCGTTAACCGATAATATAAAAGAACTTAAATGTCTGAAGCAAGTTCCACTTGTGGAAAGGGGAGGAAGTATGTCAACTTCAGACCCCAACAAATCAAGCCAATCCGAACCGAGAATATTGTTGAAGGACACTGAGGTTCCCCAGAAGCTTGACAAAAAGAAAGACGAGAAGGGCAAAGAGATCATCGACTTGGACGACACTTTGGCCCAGATGGAGTCCATCATGGATCAGGTGAAGTCGGCTCAGCCCCGGTTGGCCACGGAAACCGAAGAATCTGGTTCTTCAGAATCAGCCAGAGTACGAAGAGATGATCTGGAGGCGCTGCTGGACATAAGCAAAGCCGTAAACTCCACTTTGATATTAGACGACATTCTGCAAATGGTGATGCGGCGAGCCATCAAACTGCTCCGCGCCAAACGTGGATTTTTGATGCTTCTTGATGAGGAAGGGAACCTGCAGTTCAAGACCGCACACAACATTTGCAAGGAATCTCTCTCCAAAGATGATTTCCGTATCTCCATGACCATTGCCAACGGCGTGGCTAAGACGGGCAAATCCATTTACACCTCCGACGCCCAGCACGATGAAAGATATTCTAAGCAAAAAAGCATCAGGGAACTCGATCTCAAATCCATCATGTGCGTGCCCTTGAAAAGTAAAGAAAAGATAATCGGGGTGTTGTATCTGGATAATAGCTCCAAAAGCAATATCTTCCTCCAAAGCGACCTTTATCTGTTTGAGCTTTTTGCCGGGCAGGCCGCCATAGCCATAGAGAACGCCAAACTCTATGAGAATCTGCTGGCCATGAAGATCTACAGCGAGAACGTGGTAAATAAAACCCCCATCGGAATAGTGGTGGTGGATAACAGCCTTAGGGTAACCATAGCCAACAGAACCTCCCAGGAGATTTTCAAAAAGGCGGGCTGGAAAAAACAATCAGACCATCAGACACTGAAGAACCTTTCCCTTCTGGATTTGGTGCCGCCCGGGGAGAAGACCAGATGGAAAAAAATATGTTATCAGGTTCTTTATACCGGCCAGCCCTTCGAGGAAGCCAAGTCCTACCATAGATTTGGCTCACAAGAGGTGGCTCTGTCTTTGAAGGTTAGTCCTCTGAACAGTCACGACAATCGGATTCTGGGACTGATTTTGGTGATAGAGGACATAACCGAGAAGGTGATCGCAGAGAAATATCTTATCTATTCGCAGAATCTGGTAGCAAAAGGAGAAATGGCTGCCTCCATCGCACATGAGCTTAATAACTATCTGACCCTCATTATGAATAACGCCGAGCTTCTATCTCTGAACCTGGAGCAGGGTGATACCGACAAGGTGGAAAAGAACACCGGCACCATCCAGGAGAGCGTGGAGACTATGAAGAGATTCACCGATGGGCTTATGGATTTCTCGAAGCTGGAAACCAAGATCACAGAATACAGCCTGAGCACCCTGGTGGAAGATCTGATATTCTCACTGAAGCCACAGAAACAATTCTCCGGCATAGAATTCAAAACAGATTTTGACCCGGAAATTCCACCATTGCCCATGGACGTGGGTCAGATTCAGCAGGTTTTTCTGAATATTCTCAACAACGCGGCCGAATCCATAAACACGCTTTCCGAACCAGAGGGAATCATCAGCATCAGCGCGGCTTTTGGAAAAAGAGGGAATGTAGTTGAAGTTAGAATCCACGACACCGGTCCCGGTATAGATTCAAATGTTCTTCCCAAGATATTCGAACCCCACTTCACTACCAAGAAGGACGGACACGGTTTTGGACTGGTAATATGTGAGAGAATCATCAAGAATCATAATGGCGAGATCTTCGCGGAAAGTTCCTCGGATGGAACCACCTTTACTATCATCCTTCCAATCATGATGCAGGAGGCGGTTGCGGCTGAAAAAGAAGGATCCTGAGCTTATCGAGCTGGAACGTGGCTGGTTCCCTTCAGACAAGGTCTTACTCCAACACCATTCAAAATGTCCCTGAAGGAAACCTCACAGACTTTTTCCTACCGTTACAGGATACTACACCACCTCGGTGAAGGCGGCGCTGGAAGGGTATACAAAGCCTACGACAGGTGGATTGGAAAAGATGTCGCCCTGAAAGTGCTTGCCACCAGCCAGGCGGATTCCTCCCTACTCCAGGAGTTCAAAAACGAATTTTCACTTCTCTCTGAACTCAGTCATCCCGGTGTGGTGGAGGTACTGGATTTCGGTTATTCAGAGGATCCCTCGCAATCTCATAAGAGCTTGCCCTATTTCACCATGAACTTCGTGGAGGGTAAGAGCCTCCGAGAGAGCTTTTCCAACCTTTTTGATCCAGCTTGGGCGCCGGCCGAGTTTGAGAGACTCTATCATCTGATTTGGCAAGTCTGCGATATTCTGGAGTATCTCCATCTGCGGGCACTGGTGCACTGTGATCTCAAGCCGGATAACATCAAGGTGACAGAGCAGATCTTCCGTCCCAAAATCCTGGATTTTGGGCTATCTCAAGACATCGGATCAAAGGGAGACAAGAAAGCCAAAGGGACTCTACCTTACATGGCCCCCGAAGTGTTTAAAGAGGAGCCTCTGGACGAAAGAACCGATCTTTATTCGCTGGGGGTAATTCTTTATGAGTTGGTTACGTCCAGGCTTCCCTTCTCTGGTGACGACCCGGTCAAAATCATCTCTGCTCATCTCCAGGAAAGGCCAGCGCCTCCGTCGAAGCTGAATCCCCACCTACCTGCCTCTTTGAGTGAGCTGATCTTGAAACTGCTGGAGAAGTCTCCTTGCCGTCGTCCAAGCTGTGCCGCCCAAGTAAAGGAGATCATAGAAACCGCACCCGGACGGGATTCTGGCAAGAGTAACCCGCAGGATTTTTCGCCGGAGAATAGGGCCTTTTTCCATCTGTACAGTGGCCCGGTGATAGGAAGAGAAAGGGAATTAGGCCAGCTGGAGGCTTATTTGAAGCGAGCGATCAATTCCGCCGGAAGCTTCCTTATTCTCTCAGGTGAACAAGGGGTTGGCAAGACTTTTCTTCTCAAAAACCTGAAGATGAACTGCCAGCTTCAGGATGTCATCTTCGTCGAATCACACTGCCTGGAAAGCCAAACCGTTGCCTATCAGCCCTTGGTAGATGTCTTGCGTAAATTGGAACCCTACGTAGAGAATACGTGTGCTGATCCGGTCATCGCACATGTTAAAGACATCTTCGGCTGGTCAGCAAGCGAAACTTCTCACCTGCCTGAAGCCCAGGCCTCCTTCCATCAAGGGCTTACAGATCTTCTGGTGGAAATATCACAATCTTTTCCCTTCGTGATGGTCTTGGAAAATCTGCAATGGGCAGATTCGTCCACCTTACGGTTTCTGGAGCACTTCCGGGGGCTCAAAGATAGAGGCAGGATACTCTTGTGCTGTTCGTTGCGCGATGACGCAGTGCCAAAGGTACCCCTGGATGAACTGGTAAACCCCCCTCCTAAACAGGAAGACTTGAAGCATTTGAGGCTGGAACGATTTGGTCTCGCCGGAACCAGAAAGCTTATCCGTTCCAAGCTCATTAAGGCGAATTTCCCATCTGCATTTTTTGCGTACGTTCAAGAAAGAACGTCAGGTAATCCATTCTTTGTTATTGAAGTACTCAAGTATCTGCTGGAGAAGAACATCGTCGCGTTGAGGGATTCGGTTTGGACGGTGGATATCGAAAAGCAAAAAAAGGCAGCCGTCCCTGATTCTATTGAGGCAGTCCTGCTCAAAAACCTGGAAAGGTACGACCAGAAGACCATTGATTTTCTGAACGTTTTAGCAGTGATAGGAAAGAAAATCACTCTGCACCTTCTCAAGGACCTGCACCTGTTTGACCAAAAAACGGTGCTGGATATGCTATCGCAGTTAAGCCAAGATCAACTGCTCGTCAAGCAGGAACAATCCGGTGGAGACAAGACATATTTCGAGTTTGCCAATCAAAGCCTGCAAAACCTTCTTTATCAGAGGCTGGATGGGGCGAAAAGAATCAATCTTCACCGGAAGGTGGGGGAGCTAATGGAGCGCCTCAGCTCGGGGGAAACCGAATCCGTCTTCGACATCGCTTTTCATTATCTCGCGGGGAACGAGTTTGAAAAAGCCCACAGATATGCGCTTTTGTCCGCCGAGAAGATGAAACAGAGATTTGCTAAGGATGAGGTGTTGAGGTATCTGCAGAATGCCATAGAAGTTGCGTCCAACCTTTCTCAACCCAGGCAAGCCACTGAAAAGAAAGTTGCGGCTTTGAGAGAGAGAGCCAATTTCTGCAGAAGGGCAGGTGAACTTAATCAGGCAGAAAGCGACTATCTAAGCCTTCTGAAGCTAATCGAGAACGCCACGGATCTGAAGCTGTTGGCAGAGACCTATAACAGGCTTGGCGAGATTTATCGGCTGAAGCACGATTACAAAAAAGCCATCTTTAATATCCAGAGGGCTATGCAGATCCATGGCGAACTCGACGACCCACTTTTGCTTGCTCACACTCTCAGTTACCTGGGACTTGCATACTGGACGGATAGTCAGTACGAAAATGCGCTCGACTCTTTTCAAAAGGCGCTGGAGATTGACCGGAGGTTGGGCAACAAGCTGTACATGGCTACAACTTCCAATAACATGGGATTGGTGCTATGGTCCCAGCATCAATATTCAAAGGCGCTGAGGCATTTTGCTGATTCGCTCTCCCTCTACAGGGAGTTGAATGACAAGGAGTGGATCGCCCGGAGTCTAAACAATATCGGGGCCACCTATTTTCAGCTGGGCGAGTATCAAAAATGTGTGGATCACTTCCTGGAGTCTTTCAAAATCAACGACGAGATGAAGAACGAAAAGGAGATGGCTTTCAATCTGGAGAACCTAAGCCAGGCCTTTAGGAAGACCGGCAACTATTCCGCCGCCCTGAGCTATGGAAAGATGGGGCTGGAATTGGCGTCAGAGCTTGATTTCCCGGAGAGGATGGGTCGAATATCCAAGGACTTGGGGGCGACTCACTTTGACTTGGGTCATTATCAAAAGGCATATGAATATCTTCGGCAGGCCAAGCAAATCGCAGAAAGGATAGGGGACAAGGAACTACAGGTCCTGGTTCGAATCGACCTGAGCACATTCTTCATGGTCCTCAACGATGAGAGGCGTTCGAATCGGCTTCTGGAAGAAGCTACCCCCATCATAACTGCTATAGGTGATGAGAAATCTCAGATCGGTGTTTACCAGATCAAAAGTCGATTTGAAGCCAAGGCAAAAAGGTTCGGACAGGCCTTGAAGCTTTTGGGTAAGGCCTTTGCGATGGCGGAGAAGCTAAACGTTGGTGAAGAAAGCCTCTCACTGTGCCTGGATTCCGCCAAGGTTCATCTGGATCGAGGTGATTTGAAAAAGTCCAATGAATACCTAAATAGGGCAAAAGACCTCCAGCTGGAACGGCACGTGCTGCTCCAACCGGCATTTCATTTGATCTCGGGAAGAGCGAAATTCGCAAACGGCCATTTGAAGTCCGCAGAGAATGAACTTAAGACCGCATTAAAACTGGCGGAAAGGCTGGAACATGAAGAAACGCTATGGCATATCCATCATCAGTTGGGCAAAGTGTGTCTGGCCAACCGGGATTTCGAGAGAGCTTATCGGGAACTCAGGAAGGCCGCCACCATCCTGAAGGAGCTGAGCGAAAGAATAAAAGACGAAGAGCTGAAGCGAAAATATCTCAAGGATACAAGCAAGCAGGAGCTGCTTTCGGACCTAAGGGAGATGGCCAAACAGTTGGTGGGGGAAACCGGGCTTGCATAAAACGAACCAGATACGGTTTCCGATCGAAAAAGGAAAGGCCATCCGCCTGGCCACATCCGTTCTGCCAGGACGAGATAGCCTTCCAAAAGGAGGTGCTGGTGCTTATGCACGCAGGAACGATCGACTACTCGCGACCACCTGAGACGCTGACTGGAGCAATCTTCTCCTCCAGTATCTCGACTTCCAGCACTAATTCCTTCAGTTCCATCTACCTCACCTCCTTTATGCTACGGACGAACAATCCAAGAACGTTATTCTGGTTGCCTTAGCCTTGACGCAGGAGACTCTCCTGCAGTTTTGCGTCTTGAGGGTACAAAGGCATCCCCCTCTCGGGACAACATGCCCCCCTGCCTCCGTTCCTAATATCCCTACTAACCCACTTCCTGTCAAGAACTTTTTGAAGAATTTTTCAAAAAGTCAGGATTTTTGGGAAAAATCTAAACATATCCTGGGCCGCGTACGTATAAAAAATTTTCGCCACTCCACGCTCTGGAGACCAGAACCCGAACCGGTTGGCAGCCAGCATTGCCTCCTGTCTTCTTGCCTCGGGTTGCCACTGGGGGATAAGCACCGCTATGCTGGCCGGCGCTAAAACTTGCCCAGATAGATGGCCGCAAGCCCTAACACCATGTCAGCCTTGAGGATATTGCTCAGGCGGTGGAGGTTGGGCGAGGAGCGGTCATTCCACATCGACCAAACCACATAGACTATAACCAGATCCACCCCGAAAACCACAATAAGGTATGAAAGGGAGAAAATGTTAAGGAGGTAGGGGAACATGGTGAGAATTATCAGCCCGGAGAAAACCGAGGTGCAGATTGTCAATGAAAAGCCCACTCCAAGTCTGATAGGCACGGTGGAAGCACCAAATGAACGATCACCCTTGTGGTCCTCCACATCCTTCAGAATCTCTCGGCCCAGATGGAATAGCAAGGCAAAGGCCGCCGGGATCAGGGAGAACGTGAAATCGTCGGTGGCCATGCCTCCGTACAAAAACGCCAAGGCGCAGACCACGCTTACCGTGAGGTTTCCCCAGATGAACCTCTTCTTGAAGAGCCAGCTGTAAACGATGAGCAAAGCGCAAGCCGTTAAGGCTACCAGGACACTGAGAGGTTTAATCAGCAAACTCAACGTGATCCCAAGCAGAAAAAGAGAAACCGAGAATCGAAGCGCAGAAGAAGTTGAGATCTCACGTCCGGGAAGAGGACGATAAGGTCGGTTGATCCGATCAATCTCCACGTCAAAGAAGTCATTGATCGAATTCCCGCCTGCGGAGATGAGAAAAGCAGAGAGGCAGGCGAAGGTAACCTTGAACCACGATTCTATGTGCCCCGATACTGCTGCTCCCACTAAGACTGATATGGCGGCAATTAGATTGTTCTGAGGACGGGTAAGCTTGAGATAACTTGAGACTTTTCCCATTTGTTCGGCTCTCCCATTTCGTCCGACGCGGGAGCGAGACGTCGCACCTGCTTGATACCTCTTAGAATCGGTTCGTTATTGCGAACAGACGTTCCACTCTAACTTCTGATAGATCAGCGTATTCTTAATCGGGTTACGGAGTTAGGCGAGATTCTGATTGTCTATATTAGAAGCTTTTTGGTGCTGAAAGTATCTCAAAAATCTGGCCAACAGATGCGAAACCGATGCGTTTTTGCTTGACCGATCGTCGGG
Source organism: uncultured Ignavibacteria bacterium (assembly GCA_964348415.1). GTDB lineage: Bacteria > Zixibacteria > MSB-5A5 > MSB-5A5 > SM1-73 > SM23-73-3. The sequence continues at coordinate 7,580 of CAYGCR010000098.1, forward strand.
TTTTAGGCCCGAAGGCCCTCTTCTGCTCGAGGCGGAAGGGGGCTTTCTTGTTGACAGGGCGAGAAGCCGAGTTTATGTTGCAGACTCAGACCAAAGGAGACAGATGAGGAACGAACGACGCCTTACGGGTTGGGCCTTTCCGATCCTTCAAATCGTGTTTGCCCTTCTCTTGTTCTTTTTGATAATCTGGTCATATCTTCACTTTCCTCGATATGGGAGTGCCTGGTTGATAGTTGGTCTTTGCTGCGTACTTTTCGCTTATTTGAGGCTCGATAGAATCCGAGAATTTGCGATTTGGAAGCTATTCAAGTTCAAGACGACACAACCTGGCGAGGCTCTCTCGGAAGGACAGAAGGACAAGATGCAAAGCCAACTGAAGAGATCGTTTGAAGATGAAGGACGGAGGCAGATGGTCTTGGCCGAACATGATCTGAGCATTCTGCTTGCGAATTACAGTTTCTTCTACGGACGCCAGGATGCACCAAGTGACGTCATAAGATTCAGCGATGCGTTCTCAGGCAGGCCATTAAGATACATAAACCATCTCTCTCAGGAGCTGGATCGTTATCTTTCAAAGTATTCTAGATATCTCAGAAGGCCACTGGACGAAGCCGTAGAAGCGTTGAAGACGTATATCGACGAC
>CAYGCR010000099.1:0-8014 GCA_964348415.1 uncultured Ignavibacteria bacterium
AGAGACATCCGGGGCTCACTTAGAAAGGCCGGGAAGGAAGGGTCAAGTTTAAGCACGGAAGAACTTCTGAGCTTTGCCCAGCTTCTGAATATCTCCAAATCCCTGATCAAGTTCCTCAAGGGCAGGAAAGATAAATATCCCGAAATAGATTCCTTGGTCTCTGATCTGAGGAGCTTTGATGAGATTCTTTCCGCCATAAACTCAGCGGTTGATCCATCAGGAGAAATCAAAGATTCTGCCTCGGGAAAGCTCTCCGACATCCGTCACCAAGAAAAGACCTTGCGGAACCGGATATTAGATAAGCTGGAGAAGATGATCGGAGCCCGCAAGGCCAAGGGCCCTCGTCAGGATGACATCATCACCATTCGGGACGGACGATACGTTATCCCCATGGATGAATCCGACTTCTTTCAGAGCAGAGGCATCATCCACGATCGCTCCAGAAGCGGTGCCACGGTCTTCGCGGAGCCGCTGGTGGTGGTGCGAATGAACAACCAGCTAAGGGAACTCACCTTGGAGGAAGATGCAGAGATCGAAAGGATATTGACTGAAATAACGGACCTGATCAGGACGGAGATTATTGATCTGGACGTCATGGTGCGGATCTTGCAAGAGCTGGATTTCATCCACGCCAAGGCCCAGCTCTCCTTTGCGTACGATGGCAACCCTCCCCTGCTGAACGAGCAGGGTATCATGAACTTGATGGAAGCGCGGCATCCCCTGCTTTATTCCCCGAAAGAAAAAAGGGAGGTGGTTCCACTTTCCCTATCCCTGGGCAAAGAATACTCAACCATAATCATCACCGGGCCAAACGCCGGCGGGAAAACTGTGGCACTCAAAACCGTAGGCCTTCTCACCCTGATGGCTCAGGCTGGGCTGCACATACCCGCCAAACCTTACTCAGAGGTCTCAGTCTTCAACCGAGTTTATGCCGACATCGGGGATGAGCAGTCCATTGAGATGTCCCTGTCCACCTTCTCTTCCCACATGCTCCACATAAAAGAAGCCGTGGAGAATTCTGACTCCGAGAGCCTGATCCTCCTGGATGAGCTGGGCGGAGGGACCGATCCCAAGGAGGGTGTGGCACTAGGAGAAGCCATTATTGATGAACTGGTAAAGAAGCAGGCTAGAGTGATCATCACCACCCACCACGGGGCGTTGAAGATACTGGCTCAGGAGTACCGGCAGATCCGAAATGCATCCATGGAGTTCGACAAGGAAACGCTAACTCCAACCTACCGCTTTCAGATGGGATATCCCGGATCAAGTTATGCTATTCAGATCGCTCAGAGGTTGGGTATGCCAGAAGAGATTATCCAGAAAGCTCACCAAGTCTTGGGAAGCGAGGAGCGGGATTTAGGAGCGCTCCTGGAGAGCCTGGAAAAAGACTTGAAAAAGGTGAGAGAAAACCGGCAGGCCCTGGAGGAGCAAAAAAAGGTCACCGAAGAGCTGATGCATCTGTACCAGGATCGGATGAACAAGCTAAAAGAGCGGGAAAAGGAGCTTAAAACCAAGGCTTTGCAGGAATCCAAGCTGATGGTAGAATCGACCAGAGCGGAGCTGGAGAGGCTGGTGGCGCAGATCAGGAAGACGCAGGCAGAGAAACAGGCGATCAAGGAGGCTCACCGGGTAATCGAGGAGAAGAGAGCTTCGTTGACCCAGGAATTGGAGAAGTTCCAAGAGAAGGTTACCAAGAAATTGGGGATAATCCAGCCCGGCGATTCCGTGTGGATCGAGCCTCTGGGGATAAGGGGAGAAGTTGTATCCAAGGATGAACAATCAAAGAAGTTTAAGGTTCTGGTGGGCAGCGTTACCTACGACGTGGAGGAGGAGAAACTGACCAGGATTGAGGAAAAAGAGAGAGTTGAGGCCGAGTCAGACTACGTGAGTACCTCCTCGTATACCGTGCCACAGGTGTCGCCAGAGATAGACTTGAGGGGCCTGTTGGCAGAAGAAGCCTATGACATCGTGGACAAGTACTTAGACGATGCTTATCTGGCAGGACTCGCGACCGTCTCTATCATTCACGGTAAAGGCACCGGAGCCCTTCGCAAAAAAATCGGCGAATTCTTGTCTCACCACCACCGGGTGGAAAACATCAGGCTGGGAGAATGGAACGAGGGTGGTGCTGGAGTTACCGTGGTAAAGCTTAGAGAGTGAACCGACAAAACCACAAGACAAAAGAAAAGCCCCAGTGCGCTTGGCGCTGGGGCGTCTGCATTTGCGTAGCAGAACAATCAGACGAAAAGCAACTAGCCGCCGGGCGGCGGTCCGTTCCTGAAAAGATAGTTTATCACATAGACCACATCAGCGGGCCCAACCGTGCCGTCACAATTGACATCTCCGGCCCCTAGAGGATCAGGCGGGGCACCCTCCCTGAATAGATAGTTTATCAGATAGACCACGTCGCCTGGCCCAACCACATCGTCTCCATTGGCATCGCCCAATAGATAATAGGTGCGGAAACTCCAGATTTGGTTGGACCACCTCTCCGCGCCGAAGTTGTCTTTGGCTCTGACCTTCCAATAATATGTGGCGTCAACATCCAGAATCACGACACTCTGGCTGATCGTTAAGTGGCTGTCTATCGTGGTCGAATCCGGATGGAATGCCATGGAGGTGCTTACGTAAAGATCATAGGAAATCTGGTCCGACAGATTGGGATCGTAGGCGGTGGCCCAGTCAAATTGAATTACGTCGGACAGACTATCGCCCTCTCCCGGTGAGAGAAGAGAAAAAGGATAAGGTGGCGAGTTACCGGGAATCTGGGTCAGGTTTCTCAAGATTGAGGCGCTGTGGCCAAATCCATTTGCCGCAGCCAAATCCATATCAGAATCCCCATCTAAGTCCGCGCAGAAAACAGAATACGGAGCATCCAGCGGACCGTAGTCCACTTTCGCTTGGAAAGTCCCGTCCCCGTTGTTTCTCAGGATGGACACATCGTTTGTGCCGAAATTCGCCAAAGCTAAGTCCAAATCTGTGTCTCCATCTAAATCCGCGGAGAACACGGACCACGGAGCCTCGCCCACTTCATAATCCACCTTAGATAGAAAAGTCCCGTCGCCGTTATTTTTCAGGATGGAGACGGTGTTGCCTGACCTTGCTGCCACAGTCAGGTCTAGATCCAGATCTGCGTCCAGATCCGCACAAAAAACGTACGTAGGGGCGAGTCCCACACCATAGTCCACCTCGGCCTGAAACGCGCCGTCTCCGTTGTTCTTCAGGATGGAGACTTTGTTAATATCCTCGTTTGTCACAGCCAGGTCCAGATCTGAATCTGCATCCAAATCCGCACAGAAAACGGAAGTTGGATTCTCGCCCGCTGGATAGTCTACGTTGGCTTCAAAAGTTCCATCGCCATTGTTTTTCAAGATGGAGACTGTATGGGCGTCACGATTGGCAACGGCTAAGTCCGGATCCGAATCTCCATCCAGATCTGCACAGAAAAGACAAACCGGAGTCACCCCTGAAGCATAGTCAACCTTAGCCTGAAAGGTCCCATTTCCGTTGTTCTTCAGGATGGAGATGGTGTTGCTGCAGGCATTTGGCACTGCCAGGTCCAAGCTCAGATCTCCATCTAAATCGGCACAAAAGACGAAAAAAGGGCCGCACGTCACAGCGTAGTCGGTCTTGGGCTGAAAGGTACCATCTCCGCAGTTCTTTAGTATGGAGATAGTGCCGTCACTAAAATTTGAAACGGCCAAGTCCAAGTCTAAATCTCCATCCAAGTCTGCACAAAAAACCCAGTGGGCAAACGTGCCTGCAAGATAGCTGACGGGCGGGGTAAATGGAATTGAATCCTGATTTGTCTGGATCGCCTGCCCAAAAGCGGGCGCAGACAGCAGAATCAGCATCAAAGCCACCAACACATTTGTTTGCATATCACTCCTCCCGCGTGGTCTGGTTCGGTAGAACGATCGCAGAACCCGGCGCCCAAGATTCTGAAGCAAAAACCCGAATCCCACAGCTGAAATCAAGGGCGCGAAATATCAATGGGGTCTAAGTAAAACATAATCTACATACCCATATATGTCAAGCCAAAAAGGCCTTCCCTGCATGAGATTTCAGCTTCCTGATCCGTTGCATATCCTAGCACCGGTCCTTACTTTCTCCGCTACTCGGATAAGGGGTCGGGTCAGGTTGATGTGCAACAGTCGCGCAACGGCTTGCCGTTGCCCCCTCCGCAGCCTCTCCAAGGAAAGGGTAAGGAATGGATTGTGCCATGACGGGTGGCCGTTACCTTTGAATGATCTAGTCCGTTGTCTCACTCTGCCTCACGTAAAAAAAGAGCCCTTCTCGAAGGGAAGGGCTCCTGCATTTGTGTCTGATTCAGCGGAAGTCAATCGATCGGTTGCGGAGGAGGACCTCCTCGATAGAGGTAGCTAATCAAATACACAACGTCTGACGCGGTTACTTCGCCGTCATTAGTCACATCCCCCTTCTCCAGAGGATCGGGAGGGGGTCCTGCTCTGAAAAGATAATTGATCAGGAAGATAATGTCGGAAGCATCGACCAGCCCATCTCCGGTCACGTCTCCCAACAGCCATGTCGGGGCTTTCGTTCCCACTCTTACGTCGTCGATGTAGAAACCCTCTCCGTCGTGAGAGTACTGGTAGTCGCTTGTAAAGGAGAACCTGACACTTAACGTCTTGCCGGGAGGAATGGCAGAAAGGTCGTAAGTATACTCGAGCCAATCATTGCCTGTATTCAAAACCGAATCCAGAGCACCCCCGGTCCCAATGAAGTCGAGCGTGTCGGGAACGCCACCTTCAGCATCTACGGTCTGCACGTGTATACCATCCACCCCGTAGTTGGTCACGTCGTACCACAGCCAAAAGGTAAGATAAGATTCAGGTTCCAAGACAAAAGGGGAGCTTTCCAGCCAGGTCTGCATATTATCGTTGAAATACCACGAGCCCTCCACACCATTATACCAGCTCGATTCGCCGGAGTGTTTCCTGTAACCGGTAAGATGCCACAGGTCTCCGGAGCCCCCGTGCGTCCAAAGCCCGGTGCCTGATTCCATGTCATCCTCAAATCCTCCTTCACCAACGCTTAGGATGAAGGTGTCTTGAAAAGAGCATCCTTCGCTGGCTTCCAGGCGGAGATACAGATGCGGGAAGTAAACGGAGGGACAACTCGGGAGAAGATAAATGTCTTCAAAAAATCCGTTGCACGTCTGGCCTGGGGGTATGTCTCCAAAGTTGGCCGTGCTGTCGGCGATGTTAAGATAGGGACTGGCAGTCGCAAGGTAGCCGGTGACACCACTTGCTGACTGCATCCCCGCATTCTTCACCGATACGTTCAGATCGAAAGTCTCACCCGGTTCCGGCTTGCCGTTGCCATTCCCTCCAGAGCCATCATCCACCCAATGATTGTAGTAGACCAAATCCGGAGTGAAAACGGTTATAGCTACCATGCTGGTCCAAGAGGCTCCGTATCCTTCGTTTATCTCCACGTCAAAGTAGATGACATGATTGTTGGGACAATCTGAGTCTATGCTGAAAACATAAGGCGCAAGGCTGACTGCCGTCTCACCGGGGTTGATGATTCCGAAATCCTGCACGCTGTCGACCAGGGAGACGTATGTATCGCCAGTGGAGTGCAGGACGCCATGTAGGTTGTACTGCGCCTCAGTTCCCCAGTTCTTCAGGGTAACAGACATATTAATCGTCTCTCCGGGGTTAGGCATACCATCCCCATTGCCCGTGGAAGCGTCGTCAATGGTGTGTGCATCGTATAACACGTAACCTCCGGCAGCGATAACCATAACTGTATCCGTCTCATACAGAAAATTATGAGCGGTTACCGTAATGTACATCTCTCCCACGGTCGAAGGTGCGACATCAAGCAAAATCTGCCCCTGTTGATCCGTCAGTCCCCGCCCATAAACCTCATCTCCCTTCATAATGCAAACCAAAGCTTCTGACACCGGCTCCATGAGTGATGAGCTGAACACGGTGACAGGAAACTGACTGCTGCCGGCAATGACCGTGTCGGGATGTTCCACTGCCAGAATCTGAGGAGTGTCTGTCCAGATGGGCATCTCCGGATCGCCCAGTAAGTTTACCTGATACTGACACCAGCGATATACATTCTCCTGTCGGGAGAAAGGGACGTAGAATGACTTCATATCGGCCACAGTGGCCCCGATGCGATATATGTCTTTGACAAACAAAGAGGCATGGAACTGCTGATCAAATCGATCCGAGTATCCGTACTTAGGATTTCCAGGGGATCCCCAACCATACCTTGAGTTTCCAATGAATGCCACTCCTCCTCCATTGGGGTTATTGATGAAGCGTTCAGCTATGCAATCATAATCGATGGCGGCAGGCCAGCAACCGATGGAGAACAGGATGGAGTTCCGGGGATCATTATGCAGAGCATCCATGTCCTCACGGTCCAGCATGCCGTCTCCCACGCCCATGACGGTGTACCAGCAATGCCCGTCATGGTTTATGATGTTTTGCCCCTCATTCATGGCTGTCATGACCGTGGTCCAGTTCTCGTTTCCCAAGTCCTGATAAAGCTTGGTGATGGGATCGAACCGCGGGGGAACGTATTCTTCGTCAATCATGTCCTTGCTGAGCCCTGAGTTGGTGTAGGGGTTCGGCCACAGAATCTCGGCCAGAAAGAGCATCTTCGTAGTATAATCGGCCGGAGGATTCTTCTCGTAGGTCAAGAGCTTGTTCACCAGCGCCTGCGCCTTGGTGACGTCACTGCAGGAAGCCCTTCCCACGAAGACGTCAGGATACAGGTCAATCGAGTCCTCCACCTCTCCGTAGATGTGGTCTCCGTCAACGTCCCAGGTTCCATCAAGGTCGGAGAAATAGAGATCGCACCTTATTTCATTCTCATCGGGCATCATCCCGGCTTCACAATCCATAGCCCAAGCCGCTCTATCCGGGACCACGTTGGTATCGCCGCCAAGAAGAACCCATACGGTCCCCCAATTCTGATAAGCATCCTTGATGAAATTCCTGACCTTCTCGGCATTATCGTATCCCGTGTATTGAGAGTAAATCCATTGGGTAGTGACGATCTTCGCCGGCACGCCTTTTTGAGTCTTCCAATCTGCCAACGGCTGAAAGGTGGAGACGAAATTAGTGTCGGTGACGATCACATAGTCATGGTCTCCCGGAGTGAGCCTGGATCTTTTGACTTCCCTGGGTACGAAGTTCGTCCTAATCACCTGGGGATTCAAGGCAGCTTGTTTCAACATGATTTCATAGACTTGCGTGCCGATCGGTGACCTGCGAGTTAGAGGAATAGGGTGTTTTCCCCCCACAGAGTAGCGAATCTTGAATTCTATTCGGGAATAGAACTTGATCTTACCCTGGGCCGGAATATATTGAACCGGATAGACCAGTATATTCGCCAACGCGTATCCGCCTAAAAAGCCAGAGCCAGTGTATTTTACCAGCTCGCCGGGATATTCTACAGTCTGCCGATACACCTGGGCTGCGGGTTGAACCAGGGGGATAGGCTGACCCATCATAGAAAGAATCCAGGGAGGCTGGACTGGCAAGATCCGATGCAGACCCTCAATAAATGCCCCCTCAGCACTGGTGACCAACACATCCTCCACCACCGAGCCGGCAGGCAAAACCACCTGAACCTGCTTGACCGGAAGCTGAGGCTCTCCCACTTCATCGGTAATATCGCAGCCCTTAAGGTAGACCACGTCGAAGCCTTCTGACGAGGAAAAGGTTAAATATTGCTGGAAAAACGCCAGCCTCTGAGAAAGTTCAGCCGATTGTGTCTGGTTTGTTCCGAAGAGGAGGATCAATCCGACGAGGACCACAATTTTGATTCGCATCATGACTCCTTTGATTCAGAGGAGATACAAGAACAACCTTCAAAACAGGCTCAGGTGAATAAGAAATATCAAAATGGTTACTTCTTACCAGCAATATACACAAAAAACCCACTTTGTCAACCACGATAGTTGCTGGATCGGACGCAATTCTCTGCGGCCACTCCAAACGGGTCTGCTCGCTCCAACACAAGT
>CAYGCR010000100.1:0-7761 GCA_964348415.1 uncultured Ignavibacteria bacterium
GCGTGATTCGGCAATCAGGCTCGTTTTCCATGTGAGTGCGGGAAAGAATCTTGCCCTGCAGAAAGTCGCGGGATACTTCTTCGATTACAACCTTATATTTTGTTCCGCGTCCGTCAACCACGTCGATTTCATCGCCCGAGCCAAATCGCAGCACCGACAGGACGTGGCTTGCCTCTTGGCCTTCGATGGTCAGAGTATCTCTTTCGATTTTGTCGGGAGTGGTGTAGAAGTTGGTGATCATGCTGTACATTCCACGTAGGATCGTGTGTGCCCTGCCTGTTTGGAGTGTCTGGCTTTAGCCAGACCCTTGGTCGACCTGCAGTCGAAGATCCCGCCTTGGCGGGGCTTGACACTCCAAGGATCGAGAACCCTTCTCACTTCTTAGCGGCAAAACAGATCCATTGTTCCTGGGAAGTAGCCTCGATCTGCCGCAGGTGCTTTTTCGTGAAGAAATCCCTCATATTCTTTTCTTCCTGCTTCAGTATTCCGGAAAAGATGAGTACCCCTCTGGATTTCAGCAACATCTGGATCCGGTCAAAGGATTCGATGATTTCCCTTCTGTCAAGATTCGCCACAGCCAGATGGAAACGCTTCCGGGAAAGGCCTCTGCTTAGGGTTGCCTGCCTGATCTCGACTGAACCTTCCACGCCATTTAGGGCAAGGTTTTCGCGAGCATTCTCCACCGCATCCTGGTCAATGTCCAGGCCCAAAGCGTAGGAGGCACCGAATTTGACTGCGGCAATACAGAGTATTCCCGAGCCGCAACCCACATCCACAATTCTGTCCCCCAACTGGACAAATCGTTGTAGAGCGCGAATACAAAGCTGAGTGGTAGCGTGATCGCCGGTTCCGAAAGCCGTGCCGGGCTTGATGCGGATGACTGTTTTGCCGGGAAACTGGGTCTGTTCCCAGCTGGGGATTACCACGATATGGTCTGTTACAAAAATGGGCTCGAAGCTCTTCTTCCAGTCTTGAGCCCAGTCCTGCTCCTTGATTGTCGTAAGAGCAATCTTGCATTCTCCCACTTGAAACCCGAGTTTCTTCAGTTCAGCCAGATAAAGAAGGGTCGATTGCCTTACGACTTCAGTTTCTGATTCTTCCGGCAAGTAACCGATTACGGAGAGATTTTCGCCGGCTGGCTCAAACCGGACGCCTTTCGACCCCAGGTCTGTGAGAAAGTTGCTTACCTGGTCTGCCAGTAATTGAGGCGCGGTTACTTTAATCTCAAGAAACTTCTTTATCGTTCCTCCTTGCTCCGACAGCTAAATACCCAGGGTCTCTCTTAGCTTTTCGAAAAAGCTCTTATCCCCCTCCGGCGGCTTGATGTTCTCTTTCGAAGCCAGCTCCTTCAGCAGCTTTTTCTCCTCCGAGGATAAGCGGGTGGGAACCCAGACCAGTACTCTGATCAGCTCATCTCCTTTTCCGTAGCCGTGGAGTCGCGGAATGCCTTTTCCTTTGAGTCTGAATATCTTGCCTGACTGAGTCCCGGATGGAATCTTGAGGTCGATATTGCCATCCAGAGTCGGAATCGAGATTTCGTCGCCCAGGGCGGCCTGGGTAAAGCTTATAAGCGTCTCGTGAACGATGTCATCTCCCCGCCTCAGGAAAGCCGGGTGCTCCTGTTCCTCGATCAGCACGATCACGTCTCCGGGAGGCCCTCCACGCGGTCCAACATTTCCGGCGCCTCGCAACTGAATGTAGTTCCCGGTGGTCACTCCCGCCGGTATCTTCACGGAAATCGTGCTGGTTCCTCTCTGCCTGCCATCTCCGCGACAGACCTGGCAAGGCTGGTCAATCACCGTACCTTCCCCGTTACAGTAATCGCAGCTGATCACGTTAACAAATTGCCCGAAAAACGACCGAGATACCCGCCGTATTTGACCTGACCCCTGACATTTAGGGCACGTGTTTTTGGAAGTGCCTTTGGCCGCACCGGTGCCGTTACATTCGGAGCACTTTTGCAGTCGCTTGATTTTTATCTTCTTTTCCACGCCGGTGGCAATCTCTTCCAGTGAGAGTTTGAGCCTTATCTGCAGATCCTGGCCTTTTTGATACCCCCGGCTCGTGCGGGTGGTGGTCGTGCCGAAGAACTCGTCGAAAACGCTGCCGAAGCTCCCAAAATCCCGCATGAACGCTCGCAGGGCGTCTCCCAGGTCGAATGAGGCGAAGTCAAACCCTCCAAAGGCGCCTGCGCCTGACAGGCCTGCGTGACCGAATTGATCGTAGGTTGATCTCTTCTGCGGGTCTTTCAAGACCTCGTAAGCCTCGGTGGCCTCCTTGAACCTCTCCTCTGCATCTTTGCTACCGGGGTTCTTGTCGGGATGATGCGCCAGCGCCAGCCTCCGATATGCCCTCTTTATATCATCTTCGGTGGCGTTGCGGTCCAGTCCCAGAATCTCGTAATAATCCCGTTTAGCCATGGTTGTCCTTTTCTCCTCTCAGAAGAGAATGCACCCGACAATTACTGAAATCGGCTTACGGCCGGACGTTATCACCAATCCCGCAGGATTTTGTGATGTTTTTTTGAAATTGCTCGACTCCACCGAATATATACGTCCTTCTCGGAAGTGTCAACATCAAAAAATCCGGTCTGCATCTGGAAGAGCAGGATGAGGCGAGTTTAAAGCGTGGCTGAATGCACCGATAGCTGGGAGGTTCCCGCATAGCTGAAAGGATTCGCGTCCGTCAAGGCCTCGTCGGACCGGCTCGCTGGCCACTTCCAGAGGGTGAGTACTGAATCGCGACATGGCCGGCAATGATTGGCTTAGGGCTATTACGGGGCGGGGTAGGTCTTGAACCAGAAGGTGAAAGGATCCTTCAGGTTACGGCCGTGCATGTCCAGAGCCTCAGTACTTATGGTCACCGTGTAGAATTCGTCATAGGCCAAGGTACCCTGCGGTTGAAACTGCACCCGGTGAGGGAATTCCCAGATGAAAGTGCCGGCGATCTGGTTATTCTGGGAATCCACCATCTTGAAAGCCGAATTCACCGACTGCATGTCCATGTCGGTATTGAAGAGTATCGCTACAGAAGTGCCAGGATCTACCCAGGTTTCTTTATGGCTGGGGGAGGTAGATTCGATCCGAATCGGTTGCGTGGTGAATGAAAATTGGTACGGATCAGGCATCCTTTCTCCTTGGTCATTGCAGGCGGTGGTATCGATTGTGACGACATAGGTCTCGCTGGTAGCTAAATACAAGCTAGGACGAAAGTCCATCCATTCCGGGCTCGCCCAGATAAATTCTCCCATCACTTGGTTAAGCTCGGAATCGGTCATTTTGAAAGCTGAGTTAACCGATTCTGAATTCATAGAGGTGTTGAAACGAATCCGTACGGTTGTGTTTGGGGATACCCAGGTATCGTTGTTGGAGGGATAGGTACTTTCGACTTTAATAGATGCGGTGGTAAAAGAGAACACATATGGTTCAGGTAATTTTCCTCCAGCCAGGTCCGAGGCAGTGGTGTCGATCGTGACGGTGTAAATCTCATGCACAGCCAGAGGGGAATTCGGAAGAAAGCTCATGTACAGGGCGTCCCCCCAGCGGAATTGTCCCGCCACATCATTCATTTCGGAATCGGTCATCTGGAAAGCCCCATTCACCGACTCGATGTTCATGTCGGTGTTGAATACGATGGATACCGATGCGCGGGTGGAAACCTCGGTTTGGTTGTGCTTGGGGCTGGTGTACTCGATCCCGATGCTTTCGGTGGTAAAGGAGAACCGATACGGCTCCGCTAGCTTTACTCCCTCTGTGTCTGAGGCAGTAGTATCAATGGTCACTTGATACAATGTGCTTGTAGCCAAGCGCTCGCTAGGTGTGAACTGTACGGTATGCGGCGCCGGGCTGCTTTTTGGCGGCGACCACGTAAACTCGCCCTCCACCCCCGGCTGAATGTCAAAAGCTGCTTCGACGCTTTCTGTGTTCATAGGCCTTCGAAAGGCGATTCGGATTCGATCACCGGTTCTAACGTCCTGTTGTCCATCGAACGGCAACACTGAAAGCACCAGATCGTGTATGGAGACAAGGTAAATGGTATCCACCACGGCCGTTTCCTCCCCGCTCAATTGGATATAGGGTTTGGTGGAATAGTCGTCATACCCGTCGGCTTGTACCAGAAGTGAGTAGGTTCCGGCTGGTAGCCCGGAGATTTTGAAATAGCCGTTGGTATCGATCTCGGTCGATGCCACCGGAATGGCCATGCAGGCCGTGACCGTGGCCTTCGATTCAGCGGGAGACACAATCCCAACAATGGCTGATTCCGCACTGGGATAAGTGTAATAGTTGTTGGTGATGGTCTTTTTGGTGCAGCTGAGGGCCAGTAACGACAGTATTCCCAGAAAGATCAATGCTTTCTTCATCTCTTCCTTCCTCCCGCTTCGGATTTGATCTGCCAACCGTAAAACAGATTCTTCTTCTGAACTATCTTCTGCCACTGAATGGTGGGTACTTATCCGTCATGCAGGTGCAATAGGCAACCACTCGATTCACGTACCGGTGGTACCGGATCAAGAAATCAAACCAGCTTAAAGGAAAATGTCCGCTTATTAATATAGCAAAAAACGACAAAATAGCAACACAAAAAGCCAAGATTCCATAAGCTAATGCGAACAAGCCGTGCGGGATACCGATGTAAAGCCACCCCAGTAGTATGCGGGCTAACACCATAAGTCGCGATGATGTTTCCGGATAATCCACACTGTAATTGACCGGGTAATTGTACATGTTTTCTCCCTCCTCTCAGATTCAAGGTCGGCACAAATTGAAAAAGAGCATAAATCACTCACCCAGAATGACATTAATATAATGGATCAGGCGCCAAAAACAAGCATCAACAGCCCGGCCTTCGAGCCTGCTTGTGTTGTTCACGACCGATCCCATAGAAATCGTTGGCCGGAAGCTCTTGCAAAATCGGGGATGGCGAGCTAAATTAAGATAAACAGAGCCACGAAGTGAAAATTTCACAAAAGGAGAAAGGGGAAATGAAATCCAATAGCCTGATAGTGACACTGGTGTGCGTGGTTGTTGCCGCCTTGACTCTATCCATGAGTGGCAGGAGTGAGAAACAGGAGGAGCAGCCCAGATTCGAGATCATTGAGATCGGCACAGGGGGCGCTCCTAAATGGTCGCCTGACGGAACCCGCCTTGCCTTCATGTCAGGCGGCTGGCTGTGTGTAGGAAGTACAGATGGGAAAGGCGAGATCAATAAAGTAGCCGAAATTAGACCTGATTTCTTTGAATGGATGAGTGATTCGGAGTTTGTGGTCTATGAAAGGGAATATCCAAAAGCAGAAAGCATAGCAGTTCATCCGCGGCTAGGTATAAAAAGAATTACCATTGATGGTCGGGTTACTCCTGTGGTCCGGGACACTACTTTCTCCAAAACCTCTCCACCAAAGATTACAGAACCCAAGGTGCTGCCTGATGGAACCATAGGATACTACGAGTGCAAAGGCGGTTATCAGAACTGGGAGTGCAAAGAATTTAAGATAATAAAACAAGGTAAACTCAAACCGGATTCAGCCCTCAAGCAGATGATAGCTACTACCGAGGGATATCCCGCTGCAGGGGATATTTGGCTAGAGAACATCGATAAATCGTTGAGGAGACAAGTAACCTCGGGTGATCAGAAATATGATTTACCTCTACTGTCTCCTGACAACACAAAAATCCTTGCCGGAGCTTGGAGATACGCTGCGGGACTTGTGATACTAAACCTAAAAGGCGAAGTGTTGGCGGATTTGCATGTTGACGCAAGAATGATCTCACCGGACTTGATGGGAGGAGGAGAAATAGTTGGTGCCACATGGTCTCCAGATAGTAAGAAAATACTTTTCAATTGGACCGTAGAGGATGGGCACTTCACTTATGACAAGGACATATATATGGTCAACGCTGATGGAACTGGAAAAATCCCAATTGCAGCTACTCCTGACGACATAGAGAAAGACGCATCCTGGAGCCCAGATGGGACAGAAATTGCCTATCGGAGTCGAACCAGCGGGAAAATTTTTGTGGTAAAGATAAAGTAAATTTATATTCTGCAAACCATTTCATAAGAAGAGGGGTGAAAAATGAGAAAAACATTCATGGTTTCATTATGGATTATTATAATCATAGTTTTGCTCAATTTTTCTTTGTGCTTTGGATGGTACGATGTTTGCATAGACCCAGGGCACGGCGGATCGGACTCAGCAACGGTGGGGCCCGTATATGGTGTTTTTGAGAAAGATGCCAATCTTGAGTGGGCCGGACAGCCCGGACATATTTTGGCTTAGCTAATTACAATGTCATCCTCACCCGATACGAAGACAAACTCTTACTCGGCGGGTTTTTGGGCATTTTGACACAGCACACGGGCCGAGGGTTTATATCGATTCTTTGGAGGGGCCGACCGAAGGGCGAGGGGGGGATGGGTGCTGGATAAGCGTTTGCGGTAGAAAGTATTAGACAGATTCCCGTTCGGCTGGAAGCCGAGTGGTGTGGGCCACATTAGAAAAGGAGATACGTTAAAGTACGTAGGCCGAGAAAAAATGAGCTGGACAGGAAGCCGGGCGCGAGTAAATTAATAATACTAGGCACTCGCTAAACCGCGACTGAAAAAAGGAGAATCTCGTATCAAAACCCTCTAGAAACGAGGTGTCAGATGAAAAGCTTAATTAAAACAGCAAGAATGGTAGTTCTATCGGGTCTTTTGATCTTCTTTGTGACACAACTTTTGTTTGCCCAGGAGGCAGAACAGATTAGACCAATTCGACCTACTAAATCGCAAGACACGATGCCCCAGGAGACATATGTGTCCCAAGTGGTTCTGCAAGCCCCTTGGGCAGAGAAGAATTTGGTTTACGATGGTGTGGAATCGCCCCCCGGAGAATTTGGAGTGTATCAGTATGTGGTTCCCGATTCCTTAAAAGACCAAGTAGATGCGGGACTGCCAGAAGGACCAACTTCGTTTACCGTAGCCCCCAATGGAGACATGTATATTAGTGACCCTCTGAACAAAAGAATTCAGAGATTTGATGCGAATGGGAACTTCGTTTGCGTCATTCCCATCCCACCCCTTGAGAGGATTAAATACAGCCAGGAATCGGATTCTGCCAGAATTGAGAATTTAAGACGAGCAGGAAAGCTACCAAAGTCAAAGGAACCATATGATCTTCAAGTTGGTCCGAAGACAACAAATGGGTATCAGTGGTATTGGAAGACTATCTGCGTGGATCAAGATAACAATTTGTATTTGCAATGGGATAAACCCAATAGTGTTTGTGTTCGCAAATATGATCAACAAGGCAAATTACTGGCTACCTATCCTCTCCTTGATGAGCGGGAACATCTTGCTTGGACTGGACTTTACTGCGATAAGAAATTTGAACGATATGACTCCTCCGGAAATATCACCATTATGCTTCCTTCAAAAATAACTGGTAGTTTTCTTGGTGTCGATGAAAAGGGGAGAATTTACACTAAGTCCTTCACTTACGATACCAAATATAACATAAGCACGATTATCCGCAAATTTGATGACAAAGGAAATTTGATTTCCGCTATTATGTGGGATACTGTTTTCGGTTCTAGCTGGGGATCAGGTTATTGGCGGGGTGCACGGGAGATTGTCGACACAAAGGGCAACATTTTTGTTTATTATTCAACTAGTGACGGGATTACTATAACCAAATGGTATAAACAATAACAAACTATCGGGAATTCACTGCGCTAACTGACTGAAAGAATCAGGAGGGGTACAGTCATGAAAAGAGGAATT
>CAYGCR010000101.1:0-7761 GCA_964348415.1 uncultured Ignavibacteria bacterium
CGATCACGTCGTAATCGCTGTGATAGGTGTTATGATCTTGGACATAAGGCTCGTGGGCCATGATGGCATCGTAGCCCCACTGGTAAAAAGAATAATGGTCACTATTCGGTGCCTGATTCATATACACCGGGTTCAAGTAGGTGTAAGTATCAGCCATCTCCATCATGAGATTGACATAGTCCATCGCTGTGGGATCGCCATATATTCTCGCCTCGGAACTGAGGTTCGGATTATATGCGATCATGTCGGAGTTAATCATCAATTCCACCGCTGTATTCTTATCATAAAGATACTCCGCCAGATAGCCGCTGCCGATAAGTCCTTGCTCTTCCTGGGCGAATGCGGCAAAAATCACCGTTATCGGGAGAGGATTTTGGGCAACAATCCTTGCCATCTCGAGTGTGGCAACCGTTCCCGACGCATTGTCGTCCGCTCCCGGAGCCAATAATTCCGGATTGGTTCCCGGCCCGTATACGACCGAATCGTAGTGTCCACCGACAACTATTACTCTATCAGGCCTTGCTGTTCCCTCAACGGTTGCTACCACATTCCACTGCTGCGAATCATAATCAAAGTAGTGCAGCCAGACGCTGTCCATCCCGAAGCTGAGAAATTTATCACGAAGCCAATCCTTGGCTTTGCCAATCGAGTCGGAGTAGCTGTACCGAGTCTGAAAATCCTGCAACCTCTGAACCCAGGCGTGTAGAGAATCTTCGGAGACTAAGTTCAACAAGCTGTCTATGCCTGCGGAGTACTCTAACGCGGGTTTGGGCGCCTTCAGCGGAGGTTTATATTTCAGAGGTATTGCCTTCTTACGAATGGGGATGACCCTGTACCTCTTTTTCGTCAACTCAGAAGCTCTGGCTTTCGAAGTTTTAACCAACTGCCATTCGAGCCCCTCCAGGAGAACCTTCCCATAAGACTTCAGGTCTACCTCAGGTGCCCCTTCGGTGGGAAACGCCAGGAAGTATTCCGCTGACCAGGGCTCGTCATCGATTATCTCGTACTTGAGCCCAACTGCTTCCAGCTCGTCCAGCCTTGCCGTTTCGAACTCGGCCAGGACAAAATCCTCAGACCTGTGGAAGGCGACCACGCCCAGGGACACCGCATTTAGCCAGTCACCTGGTTTTTCCAGGTTGAGTTTAATGAGTGCCGGCTCTGCGTAAGCTTGCGCGGAAAGTCCGATTACTGCTGCAATCAAGAGAATCAAGCAGAAAATCATTCGCGTATGATTCATGGTTCCTCCGTGTGTGAAGCTGACGTTGGCTCACTCCTTCATAGATTAACGCAGACAAGGCCTTCGCTCTTTGCAAGTCCCTGCGGATGTACCTGAGACTGTCTCAAGAATCGCTTTCAAGCACCGCTAAACCTAGCTTGAAAATCGTCTCAAACATTGAGCCTGAAAAGCGCTACTGTCTGCAAATTTTCGGTATGGTTAGAGGGTGCCACGGTCGTGCTCTGCCCGGAAAGCTACGGTGTTTTTTTCGTGAAGCAAAGGATTAGAAGCTGATTGACAAGGAAAACGTGTGACTGTTTCCTAAGATCCCTTTGGGAACAAAAGCATAGTCTATCCTGTAGGTCTGAGTTCGCGCCACCGCAAGACCCAATCCCAAACTCAAACCTGAATTGGTCCCCAGATCGGAACCATTCTGGTATCCTGCTCTGCCTGCTATCGCGTTCTTGTAAACGTACTCTGTTCCCCAGTGGAGGTTTGTTTTGCCGTCAGAAGGGAAAAAGATGTCCGCGGTAAGGTTTATCGGATTGCCTGCGAAGGTATGACGGTAAGATGCCCCGACCTTGAGATTCGTTGGCAGCTCGAACGACTCCTCCACGAATTTTATGTCTTTTCCCAGGTTCTGAATGATTCCGCCCAGGAAGAGGTTTTCCAGCGGGGTTTGGAACAGACACCCAAAGTCAAATGCTAAGCCGTAGGCGCTTTGCTCTTCGATTTTCTCATCTATGCTCTTTATGCTGCCCCCAAAAAGAAGGCTGTTTGTTATGCTCCGACCAAACGCAAACGTAACGGCCATATCGCTGGCGGCGAAGTCGGAGGTCGGCCGACCTTGTTGGTCTCTGCCTTTGAGCTTGTCCATGTGCAGATAGGCGACACTCCAGCCAAAGACTCCCCATCTGCCCACGGGTTGGGCGTGAGCAAAGTACTCATAAGAGATGTCTTGAAACCAGGCCAGATGCATGAAACTAAACTCAGTTGCTTTTATGCTCGCCAGCCCGGCCGGGTTCCAGTAGATTGCACTTGCATCGTCCGCCAGTCCGACGAAGGCACCGCCCATAGCGGCTGCACGTGCTCCAAAGCCCAGCTTCAAAAACTGGGCGCTGCAGGTGCCGACGTCTCCATCGGAGGCATTACACCCCGAAGTATGTCCCCAGCCAGACATCAGCAAGAAAGCTGCTACTATGATGATCCTGACTTTCAACTTTTCCTCTATTCTAACGAATGATGGCAAACTTGGATATCTTTTCGTCTCCGTGATCATTGGTGATTCTGTATATGTAGATGCCGCTTGCCAACTTTTTTCCTTTCGAATTTGTCACGTCCCATGAAACTTCGCCATCTTCATCGATCTCTTCGATGGTGCACACCTTCTCGCCAGCCATGGTGAACACCTCTATCTTGGCCTGACGGGTGAGTCCATCGAAAGTCATATGAGTGTGCCCTTGGTATGGTTTAAACGGGTTGGGGAAAACGGAGGCCCCACCGAGATCTCCAGCGTAAGGTGTCGGAGCAGGACGGTCAACGAATTCCTGTAGATCGCTCAGAGCCTGGTGCAGAATCTGGACGGCCATATCCTCTTTGACAAAGTAAAGTGGAAAATCGAAATAGATTACGGCAAAATCGTCCGTGAAATGCTTAAGGGCTACCGGCCTTCGGTTGGAAGCGGAAGTGTCATAGGCCGACACAAAGGTATACAGTACCTCGGAGTAGTCTAAGGGCATAAAGTAGCCTACTCCCGGTAGTTTGCCCTGAAGATCGAACCAATAGGGGTCGTAAGCGTGATTTACCCTGAAGGTGTCCACTTCAACCGTTTCCGGGTAGCCTTCCCTGTGCGAAGTTCCACTCGCACCTATGAACTCGGGTTTGACTCCTGACTGCAAGTTGTCAGGTATGTGAGCTGAATCAATCCCCAGATAATCGTATTTGAAGTCCCCGGGCGAGAAGTCTATGAACCCACCCACCAGCTGCCACGGCGGTTTCCATTCCCAAAGATTCTTCCTCCCCTCGATAAAGAGAGCTCCCCCTGCTTGCAGGTAGGGCTTGAGCAACGAATAGTACGAAGCTAGCCCGGACCCCAAAGGTTCATCCTCCGAATGGACCATGGCTATCGGATGGGAACTCAAGTCGAACAGGCTCAGATGAATTGACGAATCGTATGGAAGATAAGCATAATCGTATCCTTTCAGCGCCCTTCCATAAAAGGCACCCACACTGTCCCCTTTTACGCCATCAAAGATGTCCTTACCACGAGTCATGTCCACGACGATTATCCCCTTGTCGAAGGTCATAACGCACCCTTCCGCCTCCCCCGAGGCCTCACCCTCCAAGCCCAGGGTATCTATAACCGAGACCTTGTAATGGTACTGGGTTCCTGCCACTGCAGACGTGTCAGCATACACTGTGTCCTTGTGCAAAGGTTCTATTACCGTGAATTCCCCTTGATTCTCGCTGCGGAAGATCTTGTATCCTTTGACGTCAGTTTCAGGAGAAGAAATACAGAGCTTGATGTGGTCTTTAGCGCTCAACACCTCCAGACGAGGCTGATGCGGCCGTCCGATCAGAACTTCAGCCTCCCTATGATCAAAGGTCCAAATCTCAGACTCGAATCCACACTTATTCACAGTGGTGCCGGTGTAGAAGTAGGTTGTGCCTTCGATCACATCAAGGTCCGTATAGTAGGAACGCGACAAAGAGTCAACAGATAGTAATGTATCATTTATGGGCTCAAGACCCGCATAATCGCCAGCAACTAAGCTCCGGTATATGTTACAGCCTACTATGTACGTATCAGGATACAGCCACAGACCCAAGGTTACGCTAGTATCGGTCCAATCGACAACATCAACCCAGACCGGGCCCATCGATCTGCTGGGCGAGACCCAGACATTGCGGGAGCGCGGACCCTCCAGACCGAGCGTGTCTACTGCTGTTACCACATAGTGATGCGACAGTGTATCGACGATGGTTGTATCAACATAAGTGGTCTCGGGCACAAAGACGGAATCTCTTAGGCTGAAAGTGCCCTGGGAGGATATGCGGCGGTGTATCCGATACAGGATTACATCTGCTTCGGGACTTGGCCTCCAGTTCAGCACAACGTCACAGTTATTGTCCAACTCAGCGGTTACCCCGGTAACCGCGGCCGGCAGGCCGGGTATGAAGCATATCTCAGCCGCCGTATCAATCCTGCTTTCCGCCGTACCGCACTCATTCTCTTTAATGCAAGTGGCGTTGAAGAAATTGCTCTGGCCCTCGGTCAAATCCGTAGTATGGTAGGTATAGTACCAGGGGAAATAGCTGGGAATTGGGTCCGCATTTATAGGTGGCTCACTATACACACCTGAAACTTGGCTGCGATATATGTTATAAGCCTGTACATTTTGCGAAAAGATCTTGAAGGTAATGCTGGTATCGGTATAATCGAGGATTTTGAACTCAGCAGGCGGGTCCGGCGGATAAAGCGGGCCATTGACAATAGCAGGAAGACCAGCCGGGATGAAACTCTCCAGACCCAGGGAGTCGAGCGCGGTGACAAAGAAGTTGTGCGCAAGCGAGTCATCCGTGGCCGGATCCACGTAAATCGTATCTCCTTCGGCAGAGCCTGCCAAAACCAAAGAGTCCTTTGGCGGTACTTTGTCGTATATTCTGTATCCTATCACATCCCCCTCGGTACTGGGATTCCAATGAACGACTATGTGGCAATCGCTCACTTCAGCGCCGAAGCTGGTAACCATCTGTGGCCTGCCAGCCAGGAACTCCAGTTCTGCGGCACATACCATTTCTACCCTATCGTGAAGCTGGGTCACCACGTAATAGTAGGTCACTCCCTCGGTCAGTCCGCTGTCTTGGTACGTCAGGGCCGTGCCGGTAGGGTCGTCGATGAGCGCGCTATTTACTGGAGGGTCTTCATATATACCGGAGAGTGTGGAGCGATAGAGATTGCAGCCATCACCAGCCTGCTGAACTCTCCAGCTAAGCGTAACCTCGGTGCCATACCAGCCCGCGATCTTCAAATCTCTTGGCGGATAACCCGTCGACTTGATGTTAATCTGGAGGGGTTCTGAAGGGTAGCTTTCCGATCCGATCGAATTAACTGCAACGACCCGGTAGAGATGAGTTCCCGACCACTTAAGAGATGAATCGACATAGGTTGTCTCGGCCGCGACCGAATCCGTCAGCAGGTAGTCGGAGTAATTCGGGGCTTTATGATATATCATGTAGTTCACAACATTCTCTTCAGCCGGATTAGATCGCCAGCTTAACGTCACGATGCTTCCTTCCACCTGCGTTATCAAGCCGATGGGGGCGGAAGGTTGACCTGCCGTTATCCCAACCTCTTGGGAAGGGACACTTTCTTCATAATAAGTATTCAGGTTGGTTATGGTATAGTAATACGTCTCTCCTAAAACTACGCCAAAATCTTGATATTGGCTATCGGACGGAGGGATGAAATCTTCGTTTATCCTCTCGCCAGACTGTCCCGAGACGGTCGCGCGATAAATATTGTATCCCAGGGTGGTCCAGGGCGCCTTTGGCTCCCAACCTAAGGTCACGCTGGTATCATTCCAACACTCTATGCGAAAGCCAGAGGGAGGGACATTGACCATCTCACCAGCCGGTGGCTCAAACCCGTACCTCCCGCTGTTCCATTTATCATGCACGTATTTGGGCCAGGGCATGCCTTGGATATCATAATCAGTATCCAACTCCCAGCAGATCAACTTGTAATCGGGCCAATCCGAGACTATTACTATATTCACTTTACCGTCTCTGTCCACGTCATCGACCAGCGGAATATAAGGATACCAACTCCAGGAAGAGGGCACACCTGAAGCGAAAAGCGGAAAGCCAGGGATAGGCTTCCCCTCGTAGTCCCAGGCAAACACCCTTTCATACCCAGTGCCTGAGAAATATCCCGCTCTGGCCAGGATATCCACGTCACCGTCTCCGTTGATGTCCGCCAACACGGGGCTGCCAAAGGTCTCCGCAACCGACGCGAAAACGGGGTCGTCCGAGGAGGACAGGATAGAAGATAGCTCCTCTTTACTCATACTCCTAATACCAGCCGTCACCTCTGCTATATTGCTGCCCAGTGTTGAGAGAACTTCCATCTTTCTTTCGCAATCGGGCGATTTGTGGGAAACCAGAAGCCCGGAAGGACCAAGCGAACCAAGTGGGGTTCCGTCCTGGTGCCAGCCATAGATACGACCCTCTCCCGGCGTCCACAGACTTATCACTATCTCCAGAATTCCATCGCCCTCCAGATCTCCCACAGCCGGTTGATTGCCGAACCACCACTCCGGCAGTAGGTCTTCCAGTTCTATGGGAAAGTTGGAAACCTGTGTGCCCTCCTTCTTGAAGGCGCACAGGCGAAAATTACTGGTGTCGGACCCCAAAGCTATGATCTCCAAATCCTCGCTGTCGTCAATATCTGCAATGGCAATACCACAAACGGCCGTGAACACGTCAGGATAATCTCCGGGGCCAAGCTGCAGGTTACCTTGTACACCCCAAATATATATCCCACCTTCCCCTACACTGGAGGCTCCTGCTGCTATTACCTCGTTCTCCCCGTCTTTGTCCAGATCAGCCACGGTGACGGAGGGAAAACCCTGGCTCGAACCTGCCTCTGTTTGCGCGAAGACACCCTCACCGCCCGAGATCACCGGCTGGCCGTTATTGCGCCAGGCAAAGACTGTCCCACCATCATTCATGGTCAACACCTCCGGCGATCCGTCATCCTCCAGGTCCGCTATTACCGCTGTGGCCAGAGTTGAGAATACATCGCAGCCCCCCATCCACGCAGGTCGACTCCAGTCCGGGGAACTCGAGAGATAAACGTGAATTCGATTCTGAGAACAGATCACTACATCATCTATGCCGTCGCCATCCAAATCTCCCAAAGCCGGAGAAGACAGCATATTCCTGTCGGTATCTCTGGGCCAACCGACTTCAGACTCGCCCCGGTGAGTGAAGACCTCTACTCCACCCGCCAGTTGAGACCCCCCTTTCCCGACCACAATCTCAGCGTGTCCGTCTCCGTCTATATCTCCAACTGCGGGGGATAGCGAGCCAAGGCTTGTCAACTCCGTAAACCAACCGCCAGAGATAATGCTCTTGACGTAAACCACTACAGTATCGGCATAGGTCGCTCCCGTATTGGCCTGCACAGTGAGGCGAAGAGCATAGCTGGTGTCTTCCAAGAAGCTCACCAGCCAACCGCCCAGAAGCTCTCCTGCCACCATCTTGGTCGAGGTGTCTATGGGAATCCAAAACGAGGGGGATTCTCCATAACCATACTCCAAAACATACCGGGAAAAGTCTGGCGCTATTGTATAACCCCAGACCTCGGTATACCTTACAATGGTATCACCATCAGCGGGTGACGTTATCTTAACGTACACATCGTTGTTGATCCTCACATGTACCACTGCCTGGTTGTGGTCACCTACGGTCAACCTTATGGTGTACAAACCAGTCAGACCGGAGCTGTTCCACACGCCCAGGGTGTCTTTTCTTACCGGAAG
>CAYGCR010000102.1:0-7654 GCA_964348415.1 uncultured Ignavibacteria bacterium
AGGCAGCTGTCCCATAATGACCCAAAGCGGAGGTGAATCATGCCGGAAGAGCCGGAAGAAAAGCAAAAAGAAGAGGGGGAGGAGAAAGAAGAAGAGCGGAAAGAAGAGGCTGAACGTCCGGGTAAGGTGAAACACGAGCGTTTAAAGGAGGAACGAGCTCAGGAGGCGCGACACAAGGAGAGATTCAAGGAGTTCAGGAGGAGCATGATACAAAAGGGAAAACACCTTTTCGATAGGAAGAGAAAGGACAAGTTCCTCGGGGGAACCAAGGGAAGAAGAGGAGGATGAGAATTCAAATTCAAAGTTCAAAGAGAAAAATGAAAAATTAGCCACCCAACCCCAAACTGCAAGCTGTGGGCGGGGGAGGCCATATCAGGATATGAGCAAGCCCGACAAGAAGACACTGCAAAGGGTAAAACAACTACGGGAGCAGATCAACTATCATAACTACCGCTACTACGTTCTGGACAGTCCGGAGATCTCGGATGCCGAGTATGACCGGCTGTTTGACGAGCTAGTCGAGTTGGAGGCGAAGTATCCCCAGCTTGTCACCCCCGATTCTCCCACCCAGAGAGTCGGCGCTGCTCCGCTGGAGGAATTCAAGACGGCGCGGCACAGCCTTCCCATGTTAAGCTTGAACAAAGCGACCTCGGAGGTGGAGTTTTTGGATTTTCACAGAAGAGTAAGAGACCTTTCAGGCGTTGGTGAAAAAACGATTAGGTATACGGTAGAGCCGAAATTCGACGGGCTGGCGGTGGAGCTGGTTTACCGGAGGGGAACCTTTGCGGTAGGATCAACCAGAGGCGACGGAGTTACAGGCGAGGATGTCACGCAGAACTTGAAAACAGTAAAGACCATTCCGCTTAAACTCATGGGAAAGAACCTGCCCGGCTTGATTGAGGTGCGGGGCGAAGTCATAATGACCAAGGATGATTTCGAAAGATTGAACAAGCAGAGGGAGAAGTCCGGAGAACCCTTGTTTGCCAATCCTCGAAATGCTGCCGCCGGATCAGTCAGGCAGCTGGATTCCAAGATCACCAGCTCCAGACCCTTAAACATGTTCGCTTACGGAATAGGAAGGGTAGAGGGAAGAAGGCTGTCGAATCACTGGGACAGCATTCAGTACCTGAAAGAGTTGGGTTTGAAGATCAGCCAGTATGTGGAGCTTTGTGACAGCGTCGATGAGGTTAGAAGCTATTATGATAAGTTGGAGGAAAAGAGGAACGATCTGCCTTATGAGATAGACGGAATGGTGATCAAGGTCAACGAATTCGAGCTTCAGGACAGATTAGGCGAACTCTCCCGCAGTCCCCGCTGGGCGGTGGCGTGGAAATTCCCACCCCAACAGGAGACGACAAAGGTGAAGAACATCATCGTCAGCGTGGGCAGAACCGGCGCTTTGACTCCAGTGGCCATGTTGGAGCCAGTGAGAGTGGGGGGTGTGGAGGTGAGCCGGGCTACACTTCACAACGAGGACGAGGTAAAGAAAAAGGGAGTTCGAATAGGGGACACGGTGGTGATTCAGAGGGCCGGGGATGTGATTCCAGAGGTCGTGAAGGTTGTGGAGTCGAAAAGGACCGGCAAGGAAAAGAAGTTTGTGATGCCTGATCGTTGTCCGGTCTGCGGCTCCAAGGCGGAGAGACCGCCCGGAGAGGCGATTCACCGCTGCACAGGAATCGCCTGTCCTGCTCAGATCAAAGAGAACTTGGCCCATTTCGCCTGGAAGGGAGCCATGGACATAGATGGGGTGGGGTATAAGTTGTTAGAACAGATGGTGGACAAGAAAATCATCCAAGACCAGGCGGATTTGTACTTCCTCAAGAAGCAAGACATAATGAAGATGGATCGGATGGGGGATAAGCTGGCGGAGAATATTCTTAATGCCATCGACAAGAGCAGAAATCCTCCCCTTACCAACCTGATCTATGCTCTGGGCATAAGGAACGTGGGTTACCACCTGGCCGGAGTCTTGGCTAGGTACTTCGGCTCCATAGATAATCTGGCGAAACAGTCGATCGAGGACCTGACTGAAGTACACGAGATCGGGCCCATCGTGGCAGAGAGCATCTATAACTTCTTCCATAATCCGAAGAATCTTAAAATACTGGAGAAGCTCAAAAAAGGCGGGGTGAAGTTTCCAGAGGAAAAAATCCTGGCGAAAAAAACTCCGCTTTCCGGCAAGACATTCGTTCTCACCGGAGGGTTGGAGTCCTTCAGCAGAGATGAAGCCACAAAGATGATCGAAGAGATGGGGGGGAGAGTCACCTCTTCGGTAAGCAAGAAAACCGATTTCGTGGTCGTAGGCAAAGACCCGGGATCGAAGTATGATAAGGCTTTGGAATTGAAGGTGAAAACGTTGGATGAGGCCGAGTTTGAGAAGTTGATTGGGAAATAGACAATTCTGCTGTGCCCGCCAGGTCCCCTGACCTGGCGGACTAAACGCTGTCGGGTCAGGGAACCCGACAGGCACACATAGCACGTAGCGGAAGGCTTCAGCCTTCCATTGTTGGCGACGTAATGTGATACTGGAAACCTAAACGTTTCCGCTACAATAACAGGATTAGGCAATGGACGAGATTATTGGCCGCATGAAAATAAGCACTAAGAGTGAAGTACCCGAGCCATTGCCCAAAAAGAAGTTTATGCTTTGGATCGGGCCGGTGATGATGACGGTGGCGTTGGGCCTAGGCACAAGCGAGGTAATTCTCTACCCGAATCTCACCTCCCGCTTCGGCGTCGGCTGGATGGGTTTGATGGTCTTTGTCCTGTTCCTGCAAACGGTCTGGGTGCAGGAACTCGCCCGCTGGACCGTGGTATCGGGCGAGCACGCAGCACAGGGGAACGCCCGCATCTTATCGTTTGCCGGCTCGCTCGTTTTCGTCACCGCCTTCATGTTCCTTGCATTTGCCATCCCCGCCTGGGCCACCGCAGCCGCTTCCGCTTTGCGAGAGTTGCTCGGCTGGCCATTGAATGTGAAGATTGGCACGGTCTTTTGGGCGTACATCACGTTCATTATAGTCTTCCTCTTTGTCTTCTTCTCCACGGTAGCACGTCACTGGGTGGAGCGTCTTGCCACCTGGTCAACGGTGCTGGCGTGGATCATTCTCATCCTTGCCGCAGTGCTGTCGATCAAACCGGAAAGCCTGGGGCGCATGTTTTACCATCTGGCGGTATGGAACATCCCTGAGGAAATGGATTGGTGGGTGTTAGGTTCGACCCTGGCATGGGTTGGCGCTGGACCGACCCTCATCTGGTATACCTACTGGATGCGTGACGCCGGCTGGGGAATGGCTAAGTATGTTGATTCTATGCCGGGATGGTTCGGCAAATCAGCCAACCCTCAAACAGTAGGCTTTATTCCGGATAACAACGGTGGGAATGTAAGCCGGCTAAGAGTGTGGATCAAACGCTCTCACTTTGTCCTGTGGATTGGATACTTTGTGGGTAGTCTTTTTACCATATTCATCCTGGTGGGGCTTTCCGATTCAATTCTGCGGCCGGCCGGTCTTGTCCCCTCCGGATTTGATGTGGTAAAACACCAGGCACAGTTCTTTGCGGTTCCGCTCGGCAGGATAGGATACTTTCTCTTTCTGCTTTTAGCCTGGCTGCTTTTCTTAAACACCCAGATGACCATTGCTGAGGCGTTGGTGCGCCAGAATGCCGACGTCACCTGGAATATCTCAGAAAGGGTGAGAGGGGTTTTCAAAGAGGATATCAAAAAGGTCTACTTTTTGTGGTGGTTCGTCTATTTGGCGCTCTCGTTTGTTCTGATTGGCCTGCAGAATTTTGTCCCAGGCGCACATCCGTTCTCCTATGTCACTACTGCGGCGATGCTTTCCTTCGTTACCCTCGTTTTCTCCATGGCGGCAACTTTCGTGGGAACACTTGTTCTTTATCGTCACCAGAGCATCGCCCGAGTGAAGCCAAGTGCCGTCTGGGTTGTTGTTATGGGTGTTGGACTTGTTGTTCACCTTTATTTGATTATTCGGGCATCCGGCTATTTCTTTGGTTTCTGGAAGTAGTACAAACGGAATAGATAAAAGGTCATAAAGGTTGGTTCGGGGTGCCCCCACCCCGAACCACATATGTTGCGGGGTAAGGTACCCCGGAACAACAGTGAAATAGATAAAAAGTCATTGCCAGCCCGAAAGGCGTGGTCCCGCCAGCGGCGGGGCTTTGCTACGCTCGCAATGACAGAAATTTTGTGCCCGCCAGGTCCCTTGACATGGTCCCGGATTTTGCGGGATCGGATCTGGGGACCCGACAGGTATGTAAAATGAAGATCTCTCTCCCTGTCCTACAGATCTTCGATTTCCCCCTGTCTACATTTGTGGACATGGGGACCAAGGGGGAGAGGTGAAACAGACTTTGTAGCGGAAGGCCTCAGCCTTCCATTGTTGGAAACATACTTGCAAACCTGAAGGTTTTCGCTACAACTATAAAACTCATTACGTAGAGCGGAAATGACCAACCAAGAAATCGCCCAAATACTGGTTCACATCTCCGAGATCTTAGACATTCAGGGAGAAAATCCCTTCAAGATCAGAGCATACATCAAGGCGGCTCAAACCCTGGAAGGACTTACCTATGAGCTTTCCACTCTGGAAGACAAGAATGAAATCAAAGGCCTTCCGGGAATAGGAGAAGGAATCGCCAAAAAGGTCAAGGAGCTTCTGGAGACAGGGAAGCTCAGATATTATGAGGATCTGAAAAAATCCGAATATGCTCCATTGACAGAATTCCTGAGAATTCCCGGGATGGGTCCGAAACATGCTAAGCTGGTACATGACCAATTAGGGATAAAGACAACAGAACAGTTAAAGAAGGCGGCAGAAAAGGGGAAGCTAAGAGAGCTACCCGGTCTGGGTGAAAAGGTAGAACAGAATATCATTCAGGGCATTCAACAGGTTCAGAAATACAAAGAGAGGTTGCCTTTGGCTTTTATTTATCCTCGGGCACAAGATATACTTGAGGAGTTGAAGAAAACCAAAGAGGTAAAACAAATCACATTAGCCGGCTCTTTAAGACGAATGAGAGAGACCATAGCAGATGCTGATATCCTGGTTGCCTCCGATAAGCCCAAGCCGGTGATGGATGCTTTCGTCAAACTGCCTCACGCTTCAAAAGTTGTAGCGAAGGGGAGCACCAAATCCAGCATCCTGACCAAAGACGGTTTTCAGGTCGATGTGAGGGTGGTCAAGCCGGAGAGCTTTGGTGCAGCGCAGCATTACTTCACCGGTTCCAAGGCTCACAACATAAGAATCAGATCCCTGGGAGTGGACAAAAGATTGAAAGTGAATGAATATGGTGTTTTCAAGGGAGAGAAAAGCGTTGCCGGGAAGACTGAGGAGTCGGTCTTCAAAGCGGTGGGACTTCCTTACATTCCGCCGGAGCTAAGGGAAGATCAAGGGGAAATAGAAGCGGGCCTGGAGGAAAAGCTCCCTGTTTTGATAGAATTGAAACACCTTAAAGGCGATCTTCACGTACACAGCGACTGGACCGACGGAAACAACTCCATCGAGGAAATGGCGAAGGCGGCACAGGAGAGAGGATATCAATATATTGCCATCTGCGATCATTCTCCCACCATTGGCATCACTAACGGGCTCACTCCAGAGAGACTGGAAAAACAGACCGAAGAGATCGACAAACTGAACGGTAAGATAGCCGGTAAAAAAGGTGCTAAGAACTTCCGGATACTGAAAGGTATTGAGGTGGACATCAGATCCGACGGTCAGCTTGATCTGGATAATGATCTGCTCAAGGAATTGGACGTCGTTGTGGCGGCAGTCCACACCAAATTTGGTCAGCCCAGAGAGGAGATGACCAAAAGGATTGTTAAGGCATTCGAAAATCCACACGTAGATATAATCGCTCATCCGACCGGAAGACTTATCGGCAGGCGAGAACCTTATCAGGTGGACATGGACAAGCTCATGGACGCTTGCAGAGCCAACGGGAAGGGTCTGGAACTGAATGCCTATCCGGAGAGATTGGACCTTTCTGATCTTCACTGTCGCAAGGCCAAAGAGAAGGGAGTGAAAATCGCAATCTCCACGGATGCACACCGGGACAGGCACCTGGACTGGATCGATTTCGGAATAGCAACCGCCAGAAGGGGCTGGATCGAGCCAGAGGATGTGATTAATGCGCTCCCCCTGCCGAAACTACTAAAGTGGCTAAGACGTTAAGATGGTAGACTATCAAGCTAAGAGCGCAAGATGTTCTCGACCCTGAACCTTCGACCTTAAACCTTAGACCTTATACCTTAAACCTAAGACGTTCGAATGAGAGAATACAGACAATACCTTCCTTTGCAGAATATTGCTTTTCCCTTTGTGGCCGTGGCCGCGGCGACGGCGTTTTTGTATTTCGCCAGCCCCATTGTCATCCCCGTTGTGATAGCTGTTTCGCTGGCATACCTCTTAAGTCCAGCTGTCCTTCTTTTGAAGAAGGTCAAAATTCCTCATCCCGTGGCGGTCGTTTTGGTTCTGATCATAGCGTCCGTTGTTCTCGGCGTTATTGGATATCTTCTGTTTGTCCAGGTAAACAGCCTGATACTTGATCTTCCAGTGTACTGGAACGCGGTGGTGGAGTTCTCCGCCAAGTTCTTTGAGGAATACAGGGAGTTCTTCCCTCAGGCAGACGGTTTGGATGCCAAAAGTTTTAAACTGCAAGACTTCTCGGGCGCGACCAAATATCTCTTTCGGGGAATCAGCTCGACTATCTCTTTTCTGTTCAGCGTTGTCTTGGTCCTGTTTCTGACTTTCTTTATCCTTAATGACCAGAGCATGTTGAAGAATAAACTGCTTCGAGCATTTAGCAGGTCCAAAGAGAGGACGGGTGCGAAGATTTTGGAAAAGATAAATGCGCAGATTCGAGGTTTCCTTCTGGTCAAGTTTGGCACGTCGCTTGGTCTGGCAGTTATATTCACTTTAGGACTCCTGATCATCGGCGTTAACTATGCCTACGTATGGGGACCTCTGGCAGGGATTCTGAATCTGATTCCATATGTGGGGCCGATAATTGGGGCTATCCCTCCTTTGATCGTTGCAGCGGTGCAATTCAAGGCCGTGATGCCTGTCGTTTGGGTGCTCATTCTGTTTTTGGTTTTCCAAAATCTGGAAGGAAACGTAATCACCCCCAAGTTGATGGGAGATAGATTGAATCTGAGTCCGTTGGCTATCTTGGTCTCGGTGATGTTCTGGACCTGGCTGTGGGGGGCCATCGGCATAATCTTGGCTATTCCCATTACCGCATCTGCCAAGGTGATATGCGATCACGTGGAGGCTCTTCAGCCCATCGGAATACTTCTGGGCGGAAAAGGCGATCGGTAACCTGTAGGGGAAAATCTTCGGATCCTCCCCGGAGAAGGGCGGAGCCAAAGCTCCCCCCATACATCTTTGGAGAGTGGGAGAGTATGTTCAGAAACATAATATTTGATGCAGGCAGAGTTCTGGTGACCGACGTCCCTTTGAAAAAGATAGCCAGAGAGCTATCCCGGAGATTCCCCGTGCCTGCAGAACAGCTCCATTCATATCTGTATCCGACCGAGCACTGGACCCGGTTAACTCTGGGTGAAATCTCGGAGGATGAGTATTGGGAGCATTTCCTGAAAGAATCAAAAATCGACGTGGACAAAGACTCCCTGAAA
>CAYGCR010000103.1:0-7284 GCA_964348415.1 uncultured Ignavibacteria bacterium
TACAACAACAAGGTGTCGCAGGAGGTGGAGAGGATAGTCTCCAAGGCGCTGGCCAAGGACAAGAAGGAGAGATATCAACACGTAGATGATCTATTGGCTGATCTGAGGCGGGAGCGGAAAATCTCGGAACAGCTCAGGACTTCTGAGATTTCAGCTGCAGCGGCTGGTAGACCTAAAAAAAGCTTGCTCGCCTTCTTGGTACCCGCCTCGATTATTTTCGTCGTCGTCTTGCTTTTGCTGATCCTCAAACCGTTCCAGCTTGAGATAGCTCCTGAGAAGGCAGCAGTAGCCGAAGAGAAGTCTTTGGCCATAATGTATTTTGAAAATCTGACTGATCCGGAAGACAAGGATAGGACGGGCCAGATGATCACCAGCCTGCTGATCACAGACCTGTCGGAATCGCAATATGTCATGCGGGTGGTGAGTCGGCAGCGGCTCTATGATATCCTGAAGCTTCTGGGCAAGGAGGACGTTAGGGTAGTAGACCGATCGGTTGCTTCAGAGGTGGCCAGAAGAGCGGACGTAAGCTGGATTCTAACCGGCGACATACTTCAGATAAAACCCAACATAGTCCTGACTTCGGATATATCCGATGCCGCAACCGGAGAAATACTGGCAACCCAGCGGGTCACCGGGGAGAAAGGGGAAGACCTCTTCTCCGTGGTCGACAAGCTCAGCGCGCAGATCAAGAAGGACCTCGCTCTCCCTGGAGGAACGAAACAGGAATTAGACAAGCCGGTAGCAGACGTCACCACCCACTCACCCGAGGCGTACCGCTACTATCTGGAGGGATTGGATAATTATAACAAGGTCTATTTTGCGGACGCCGCAAGAAGCTTCGAAAAAGCCCTGGAGTTTGATTCTACCTTTGCCATGGCATATTTCAGATTGGCTAACGTCAAAGGGGGCCGGGAACGGAGGGATCTGATAACCAAAGCAGCAGAGCATCTGGACAAGGTCAGCAAAAAGGAAAGGTATTACATAAGAATCGTCCAGGCTGGCACGTTTGGGAACGACAAAGACTATCTGGAAGGACTCCAGGAGATGACGGAGCACTTCCCGGACGATAAAGAGCCTTTTCAGCGGCTCGCGAATTACTACTATGAAATGCGGCAGTACGACCAGGCCATTGCGCACTTCAACAGAGCTTTGGAGATAGACCCTCTCGACAAGTTGGTTTTGAACATGCTTGCTTACACCCATAACCTGGCTGGAGATTTCGACAAATCCATCTGGGCGATAAACAAGTACATCTCGGTAGCGCCTGACGAAGCAAACCCGTACGACACCAGAGGAGATCTGTACGCCTGGAACGGCAGGATTGACCAGGCAATGGACTCTTACAGGAAGGCTCTGGCGAAAAAGCCAGATTTCTATGCGTCGTGGGTGAAGCTGGGGCATATGTATCTTTTCAAGAGAGAATACGCCAAAGCTGAAAGCTGCTACAAGGAACTCACCGGAAGTGACCAAAAACATGTCCGATCGGAGGGTAGAATCTATCTGGCGTTTATTCCCGCCTACCAGGGAAGAATCGAGGAAGCCGTCAGGACACTGGATGATGGTCTGGCCGCTGACCGGATGGAGCAGGAAGAAGGCTTGTATAAAGCGCGAAAGCACTCGTTGAAAGCATTTCTGCTTTTGGAGCAGGAAAGTTTCGACTCGGCTGAGCAAGAGGCTGAGAAGTCAGGGGAAATACTGCGGAAGACATATCCTGGCAACAGGATCTGGGGGCGCCACAACCTTGTGCACCTGCTGGCGGAATCTGGCAAAGTCAAGAAGGCTGAGGAAGTGGCTCAGTCTCTGAAAAAAGACATCGGTGAAGAGGAGGAGGGGAAGATCCCCTTTTATTGGTACGGAGCAGGGTGTATCGATTTCTTCAAAGGTAACCTGGAAGAGTCCATAGCTAATCTGGAGAAAGCGGCGGAACATATCGACCTTTTCGATGCACACTTTCTGCTGGCCAGGGCGTATCTGGAGTCAGGCAAGCTTGACAAGGCCGTGCCCCAGCTGGAGAAGATGCTGTCAAAATACGACCAGAGCAGGCCAACTTTAGGAACCTGGGCAGTTAAGGCTTATTACCTGTTGGGATTGGCCTACGAAAGATCGGGATGGAACAGCAGAGCCATCGAGCAGTACGAGGAATTTCTTGAAATCTGGAAGGATGCCGATCCGGGGATACCTGAGGTGGAGGATGCGAAACAGAGATTGGCTGAGTTGAAGACCAAAGTCTAAACCTTGTCCATCCTCAGTCATTCAGATCGTCTATACAGAATATCTTGATCCCACCTGGTGAATTTCTCCAAAAGGTAGGGCTTGAGTTTTTCGAACTGTTGTGCCTCTTTCTCGATCACCTCTTCGGCTTCTTCTGAGTTCATGTCCGTCACCTGGTTGCAGTAGGCGCCCACCTTGCCAAAATACAGCGGTGCAATCATGTCCACCAGTCTTCGTCTGTTTCTGCTCCAGGTCTGGTAAATGAAGGCGAAATCATAGACTGTTTTTGCCCACAGCTCGTCCGGGAAATCGAACCGCCCCTTCTTCTCAAGATGTTCCACTTTACCCTTTAGCTGCATGAAGTTTTCGTGCGCTAGGACCTGTTGATATAAAGGCTCGAAGTGATGAAAGCCCTCCACGAACTCTCGCTTGAGCTTGTCCAGGCTTACCGGAACCGATTCCAATTTCGGAATCTCAGAGATACCGTCAACGGTTTGCACTTCCTCGCTTTTGTCTATGCCCATCCAGTTTTTTTCATATTTGCCTATCAGGTAAAAAAGCGTGGATATCACCTGACCGGACATGGGTGCCAAATCGATGGACGGATCCTTGGCTTCATGAATCTTGGTTCCCAGGTGAGCCTGAACCACCGAGTAGCCCTCGTTTATGGCTGAGGTGGTCATCCAGATGTCTATTCCGAACCGGGCCACGTCGGTTTGCCACACGTCCTGCATAGCGTAGAAGGCGGCCAGCTCTCCGCAGAATCCGAAATCCCCTCCAATGGGTTGCCGAATTCGTTTTCCGTACAAGGCTCTGGTCATAGGATAGACTATGTGGTTGGTGATGGAGCCATCGTGTTTGTGTCTGAGATAAAATGGAGTAACAAATCCTGCTTTTTTCTGCAGGATAGGCGAAGCCAGGAGCTTTACCCATTCGGGACTGATGCTTTTCAGATCCGAGTCGACCACCACGCAGCAATCTGCCTTTAGCAGCCTGGCCGCCTCGAATATGGCCCGGAAAGACGTACCCTTGCCAGGCATTCCCCGATAGATGGCCACCATCCTTTTAACGTCTTCCGGTAGTCTGGCCTGATTGGCCCTTTCCCTGGTGTCGTCGAGAGAACCCCCGTCAGAGACAATGATTGCAGATCTCCTGTCCCCCAGGTGCTCCTTTAGCCCCAGAGCACAGGCGGTGACCACACCCTCTATGGTCTCCTCACTGTTGAAACTGGGAATCCCTACCAGAACGTCCACTTCCCCCAGCTCTTTTATCCATTCCTTGAGATTATTTCTCAATGCAGTTTCGAATTTTCTGAATGCTTTCATGGGAGGTTCTCCTTCCGCTTTTCCTAGTTTTAACTTCGGCATCAATTTATCGGTTTTGACCCTAATGTCAAGCCTATCAGCACGGATATGGGTTACCTTAGCGCACCCAAGGTGTGCCTTTTGTTAAAGATTTTCTTGACACACGTCGTAATAAGTCATATCATTGGAGCGCGCGCCTTTAGCTCAGCTAGGTAGAGCAACTGACTCTTAATCAGTGGGTCGGGGGTTCGATTCCCTCAAGGCGCACATGATTGTCCGAGAGCCAACCCGATTGGGCTGGCTTTTCGTTTTTCTCCGTCGCCCAACGAAACTGCAGAAGCTTGCTCGCTTGTTGCCAGGCTTGCGCTTGGCTTGGATGTTGGGAAAGAAAGATTCCTTGGAAGGGAATCTTCACCATAATGGCTCCCAGACCACAGAGCATATCGAAAAAGCCCCCCGATGATCAAAATCGGAGGGCTTTTTGATTAGATCACCTGGCATTGCGTCAGTCGTGCAGCGATTCAAGGAGATTCTTCATATCCAGAATCTCCTGCTCGGTGTACATGCCAGGATTGGCTAACATGTCCTGGGCGTCCGCGATAATCTGGTCCACGTTGCTCAGATACCCCGCGGCAACGCTGAGCATGGCGGCCACAAGCTGTCGGTGCATCTTCTGCAGTGCTTCATCGCCGCCATAGTTCAGGATGTTGTAGGCCTCTTCAGCCGTGTAGCCCCACTGATCCGCGTAAGCCTCCACGTTGGGCTCCTTCAGCTTGCCACCTTTGTAGCCCAAGAAGATGGCCAGCTGATTTCCCCAGTAGCCTGGAGACATGCCTTCACCCTCGGGCGGTTCCGGCCCGGGCTCCCCAGGGCACTCCGGTCCGGGGATTTCCTTTTCCCAGTAGGTGCAGTCCCACCTCAAGCTGATTTTGACCAGGGTCGTGGTGAGGTCGCCCGGCATTCTGAACCACACGATTCGGGTCTGGCCCGGAACGTAGGGCGTGGTGAAGGTGAGCCCATAGATGCCGGTGATGGGATCGGGTCCCACGTAGACATAAGGCTCACTGGCCTCGATGACGTCACCCGGTCCGAAGCATTCCGGCTTCAGCTCAATGGTCCAGTCATCGAATCCATAGTTCACGGCAGCCTTCACCTCATAGCGGAACTTGGTGGAGTTTGTTCCCTCGTCGTAGGTTGCGTCCAGGAAGTTGATCTCGTAGAGTCCAAATTGCACCGCCGGAGCATTGGACGGGTTGAGCATCAGAAACAGCCCGCAGACTGCCACAGACAGTGCCACGGATAGGACACACTTAGTTATGCCCCTCATCTCTTTCACCTCCTTTTGCGGTTAAGTTGTTTAGGTTTGAATCCCTTGGTTCCCAAAGAGGGAAACGGTTTATAATGAATTATAAGCTCGAACCCCCGCAATCTTGTAATGAATGGAGTGAAGTTGCAGGTTATTCCTTTCCTTCCGTTATTTCCCCTTCCTCGCTCAGGATGTGCGGCGTTATGAAAACGACGGTCTCCACCTCGTCCACCCTTTTTTCAGTCCTGCTGAATAAGAGGCCCAGTATGGGGATATCACCCAGAAGAGGGATTTTCCGCTTGGTGACCGATTCGATCTTCTGAAGCAATCCCCCGATCACGATAGTCTCCCCGTCCTTTACCCGTATCTTGGTTGAGACCGCTCTCTTGCTGACCACCGGCAGCCCGGTAGCACCGGTACCCACCACGTCACTAACTTCCGGCTGAATCTCAACGGTTATCTCGCCCTTAGCGGAGATATACGGTGAGATGATCAGAGACACGCCTACCGGTATTCTTTCGAGCTGGCCGTAAGCATACTGGCCGGTCCCGGTGACGATAACGTAGTACTGCTCCTTGCCCACCACAATAGTTGCCTTGTGACCCTCAAGGGTTGCCACACGGGGATTGGCCCGGATGGTTGCTTTGCCATCCTGGACCAAAGCTCTTACCGCGCCCTCGAAGTCGCCCCGCCATCCCCGCACCTCCGCGCCGGGCCTGAAGTATTTTATGCTCAAGGTGCTGTCCAGCAGGTCGCCCAGAGGTATGATAACGTCCCACCTCTTCTCGCCCTTGGTCCCGAACCAGCCCAGATCCAGTCCCAGGCTTTTCCTGGCCTCTTTGGAAAACTCCGTCACCAGAGCCTCGATCATCACCTGGCGGGGAGGCACGTCGATTATCGACAAATCCTCCTTTATTCTGGCCAGGATTTCGGGAGAGGCAGTCACGGTCAGGGTGTTCATCTCGTCATTGATCTTCACGAAAGGGTCGTAAAAACGGGAAAGCGACCGCGGCACGTCCTCGGCTCTGATGTAATTAAGCGGTATGATCTCGGTCACGCTCAAGAGCGGAAAAGAGGGGCTGTCCGGGTATGCCGACCCCACCAGGTAGTAACCGTTCATCTTCCTGAAGGTAAAACCCAGGGGAGAGAGCATCCGGCGGAGACACTCATCCAGGGGCAGCGCGACAACTTCCAGGGTGATGAGCCCCTGCACCGTCTCGTCCACGATGATATTGACTCCCGACTGCGCTGCCACGTCGGCGATGGCTTGCCTTACGTCGGTTTCGTAGAATACGTTGTCAATCAAGATCTGATTCTCGCCTGCCCCGGAAGTTAAGGGAGGATCTGCTTGGGCGGTTTCATTGGGTGACAAAAGCCCGGACGAATCCACGTTGGTGGTATCAGCCCGGGTGAATCTGGTCACGGAAAAAAGACACAAGCACATCAGCAGGCAGACAAGGAATCTCATGAAACACTCCTCGAGTTTATTCTTGACGTGAAGGTACGGTTAAGTGTCAGAGCTCATTTG
The DNA here is from genome assembly GCA_964348415.1 of uncultured Ignavibacteria bacterium. Classification (GTDB taxonomy): domain Bacteria; phylum Zixibacteria; class MSB-5A5; order MSB-5A5; family SM1-73; genus SM23-73-3. The sequence continues at coordinate 6,350 of CAYGCR010000103.1, forward strand.
ATCCGGAATTCTTTTTGAGATTCGGCAGGCGAGTGTCCGCCGTAATTTATGACGATCTCAGCCAGATATTTGCCCGGCGGCAGTCTTTCCGGATAGCTGATCCCCACGCGGCGAATCTCGCCCGGGAGCACGAACTCTTCGATCGACGCAAACGGAACTTCTCCGACCGGCTGGTATTCCTCGTCGCCGGCGTACTCCACCCCGGCCGGAAGAGCGGCCTGGGGCCAGACTTTCAAAACCAGCTTCCCCTTGGGTTTTACATGCGTGTTCCCTGTGTTCTTGAACAGAACCTCCACCTCGGCGGGATTGTTTGGGGAAGCTGAGACATTAATCTCCGAAATTTCGACATTCAGCTCTGCACCTATGGGAAGATTGAGAAGGATGGGAATCTGAAAGGGAGCCGCAAGAGGAGAGGTCTGCACTCCTTTGGTGGTGGCCTCGAAGACCAGGCAACTGTAATACCCCCCGGCCAGCTCCCTGGGCACCGAAACCTTGACTGCCACGTTTTTGGTTTGCCCCGGTCGTAAGGCAAAGGAGGTTGGATTTACCTCCAGCCAGTCGCCGCAGGACCGGTGATCCGGAGCGGGTTCCACCACCGCAAGGTTTCCCTCCTCATCGTACTCCAGATCCATGACTTTTGAACTAACGTATACGGATTCCACCTCCTGACTGCGAAAACGCAGATTTACGTACCTGAAACCTCCGGCAGGAACCTGCTGAACCACCTCTTCCGGCTGCACCTCCAGGGCCAGAAAGGAAGCGGCGGCAAAGCTCTCCGAGCCCTTGATCCTGGCGCCCACGGAGAAGGCTGCTTCGGCCAACGCGGGCGAGGGACGGCCATACCTGATCATGGCCTGGGCCACGTAATCGCCCGGCGGGGGTTTTTTTACTATGGACCTGAAATTCAGGCTGGCTCCGGGCAGCACAATGCCCCG
>CAYGCR010000104.1:0-293 GCA_964348415.1 uncultured Ignavibacteria bacterium
TGGCCCCGTGACCTGCGATGGAGGCCAATTCCTGCAAGGCCCAGAGGTCGTATTCATCCCACCTGATGATGCCGTGCTCCTTGGCGTCCTTCGTGTCGTTGTCATCCCACTCGATGTTCTCTGTCGCGATGATGTACACGAGGTTAAGGGATCTGTCTCCTCGGAGCCTTCTGATCGTGGTCCTAAGGTCGGGCACGTCGTTTGCGAAGTCAGCGATGTCCTTCCGCAGGCGCCTGTTTCCGAGGCGCTCCCGGGACTTGCACTCAACCACGAAGACGACGTCCTCATACACC